>JAZNHE010000069.1:0-9837 GCA_045576795.1 Eubacteriales bacterium
CGTTCTTCTATGGTAAAATGAGTATAGCTCATATTGTTCTCCTTTTGTTATTTTGGTGTGTGGTAACTTCATTATAACACAGGATTCAATATGAGTGTTTTTATTTCTTAAAAGTGTTGCACTTAATAGTATAATTCACCACAAAAATAAAACGGTATATCCGCAGTGGATATACCGTTTTCGTTATTATGAGTGATATTTGCATTTGCCGCCAACCCAGACCTCGGATATTCTTATATCGTCATCAAATACGACTATATCTGCGTCCTTGCCTACCTCAAGAGTGCCTTTGTTGAGTCCCATAATTTTCGCAGGGACCTCGCTTGCCATTTTTACGGCATCAACTATTGAGAATCCTGCCTCGTCGCGAATAACTCGCACAAGTCGGTCCATTGTGGCAATACTGCCGGCAAACGCGCTTCTGTCCTTTAGCTTGCACACTCCGTCCTCTATGACGTATTCGGTTGCCATCATCTTGCCTTCCTTACGGTCTGTGCCGGCAAGAGAAAGGCTGTCGGTCACCAGAGCAACCTTGTCTGTGCCCTTTGCCTTGATTATTAGTCTTATCAGCTCGGGGGGCAGATGCTTTCCGTCTGCTATGATTTCCGCATAAATATCATCACGCAGGAGCGCGGTTTCAATTACTCCAAGACGGCGGAAGCCGTATTCTCTTGTCACCGTTGAGGTGCAGGAATACAGATGAGTTACGAGTGTGCATCCGTTATTGATTGCGGTTTCCATATCACTGTATATGGCATCCGTGTGACCGGCGGAGGCCACGATTCCGGCATCGGTTACGTGCTTTGCAAAGTCACCGTTGTCGTTTTCCGGAGCGTATGTCCATCTTGCGATAGCCTTACCGTGTTTGGAAATCAGGGCAGAGTATTCATCATACCTCGGCTTTGTTATAAAGTCGGGACACTGCGCGCCGCATTGTTTTTTCGAGAGGTAAGGGCCCTCAAGATGCGCACCGATTATATTAGGCATAGCCTCGGGCATGCCCATTGCTTTCTCAACATATTCCACCGCTTTTGCCATAACCTCAAAGTCTGTGGCGGATATTGTCGGGCATATAGCGGTTGTGCCGTGGGTGAGGTGGAAATTTGCGCCCTCAATAACATCATTTACACCGTCGGCAAAATCGTGTCCGTTGCCACCGTGGGTGTGGATGTCTATCCAGCCGGCAGACACGTATTTATCTTGGACGTCGATGAGTGTGTCAACGCTGCAGTCGGCATCGGCTACGGCGATTATTTTGTCGTCCTTTATGCACACGGTACCCGTCATAACGCCGCCGTTTGCGAGTATGCGAGTGCTTCTTATACCCGTTGTCATAGGAGCGCGGAACTGTCACCGTCAAGGTAAAGCGTAGCATCGGATTGACGGCGCAGAATAGTTGCGGGGCAATCCTCGTTTATCTCTGCGGTGAGAGTGGTCTTAACAGCGTTTGCCTTTGTGCTTGCAGGGACTATACAGAAGAGATGAGCCGCCTTAACAAGCGTGGGGCAGGTGAGAGATATTGCATGTGTTGGCACCTTATCAACAGAGGGGAAGCATCCGTCGTTTACCTGCTGGTTGCGGCATACCTCGTCGAGGGGTACAACCTTTACCGCCTTCTTGTCGTTGAAATCTGCGATCCAGGGATCATTGAATGCGATATGACCGTTCTCACCGATTCCCATAACGACGATATCCGTGGGGTTTTTTTCAAGCAGCTCGGAATATCTCAGGCACTCCGCCTCGGAGTCCTCTGCGGTACAGTTGATGAGATTAATGGACTTAAAGGGGACAAGATTGAATATATGGTCACCGAGATATTTTCCAAAGCTCTGTGCGATGTATTCATCCTTGAGTCCTATGTATTCATCCATGTGGTATGCGTTTATTCTGTGCCACTCGATGTCCTGATAAGCGATGAGCGATTTCAATACGTCATTCTGTGACGGCGCGGCGGCAAAAATCATATTTATTTCATCGCGCTCACCGAGTAATGCGATTATACAGTCGTGGATATCCTTTGCCGCGACCTCTCCCATCTCCTTACGGGTGGGCATGACCTTTACCTTAAGCAGGTCTTTTGTAAATTCCTTCATTTCAGTATCTCCTTTAACTTGTTGATTGCCGTCAGGAACGCTGTTTCCTTATTCTCAAACTTGTAAGGGTTATCAAACTTCTTGCCGACGAGCGAGTTCAGACCGTCGAAGGTCTCAAGATGCGGCTCAAGTGTGGCAATAAATGGGGTGTCCGAGCATTCCGAGTGCACGGTGAGAATTTCTTTAATAGACGCTTCACCGCATCCGGGAGGCACGATTGCCCCGGCAAAGAGAGAATCCTTTATGTGAAAATACTCAATATAGCTCTTTACGGTATTGTATGCGTCGGGGAAGGGACGGTACCCGTCGAGGACAAAGTTGCCCATATCGAATACCGCACGCAGCTTACCGCCAAAGGTATCGAGTATATCCAAGCATCTCTCGGGGCTCTCACCGTATATTGCCGCCTCGTTTTCGTGACAGAGCTTTACTCCGTAGCTCTCTGCGAGGTCTATCATTCTTCCGAGCTTGTCAATCACCTCGCCGCGACACTCATCACGTGTTTTGCCCTCGCGGAGGTAAAAGCTGAACATTCTGACCTTATCCGTGTTGAGAATTTTAGCTACCTCGAGCACTCTGCGTGTTTTCTCAAGATGAGAGTCAAAGTTATCTGCGAGGTTGATTTTGCCGAGAGGGGAGCCTATCGCACTGACACAGATGCCGGATGCGGAAAGCTTGCTCTTGACCTCGCGTGCCTCGCTCTCTGTGAGGTCGGCTACGTTTTTCCCGAGGAGAAATCTCGGCTCTATGTATCCTATACCGTTTTCATTCAGCATTTTCAGCTGGATGTCGAGCTCGGGAGAGTATTCGTCGGCAAATGCTGACATTATTATCTTTTTCATAAGGTTATGTTACCTATCGGCTCTTCCTTTCCGCTTACTATGGCTCTCTCTATCGCGTTGATAACAAACACGGGTACAATGAATTCCTCATATCCCGACTGAGATGGAGCACCCAAGAGAAGCTTGTGGAATTCCATAAACTCCTCTTCAAACGTTCCGTCAAGAGAGATTTCCGAGCCGAATATGCCGTCCTTGCAGCTTATTGCGGCATAGTAGTTAAATCTTTGTTCCTTGTATTCTGCGGTTACGTTGAAGGTGTCATAGTGGAACACCGCGGTTATAGTATCCTCTGTCTTAAAGGCGTGCAGAGATTTCATATCATTGCCAAATACGGTGAGGACCATCTGTACAAGGTGATGGGAGTAGAAGGAGAAGCCTCCGTACTCGTTCTCATACATCATCGGCGCGGACATGTGACCGCCTATTGCCTCACCGGCGCGCTCCTCAATCATAGCTTTAAGCTCATGCAGATGCTTCGCGTGCATAAGGCAGGAGCCACCGCATATACGTATACCGTGTGACTTTAAGTCGCGCATAAATTCCACTGCTTCGTCCGACTCATTTGTTATCGGCTTATCGATAAACATAGGAATTCCGCTCTCGATATAGGGCTTTGCATACTTGTAGTGATTGGCACCGTTACGGGCGGTAATTATTATTCCGTCAACCTTGCCGACAAAGGCGTCATAGCTATCGGCACCGGGTATGCCGTACTTTTCGGTCAGGCTGTCCATTGCCGCCTGCTCGTTGCTGTAAACTCCGATAAATTCTATATCATTCACAGCTTTTTTGTTGATTACGTAATCAATAAAGGTATTGGCGTGTGAATTTTCACAGCCTAAAATCGCAACTTTATACATTTTTCTACCTCTTTATATCGTTTTTTGCATGGGGCTCTGTGCGTGTACGGTTTCGATAACGCTGATTATCTTTGCTACGTCCTCGTTCTTTATCTTCAGCGGCTTGCCCTCGCGAATGTTTTCGTATACCATTTTATAGTATTCAGCTACCGCAACGTCGAAGGGTGAGCCTGTATAGTCGCCCTCCTCCTCGTGTGTTATCAGCTTTTCAGAGCAGTATGCCGGAAGTCCGTTCTCGTCTTTGAGGGACTCGAGAATAACGGGACGCTCGGGGTTTTCGCCATCGACAATGTATTTTGTCTTATATGATGATGTTGTGCATTTGTAGGTTCCGCGTGAGCCCTGTATCTTGATATTGAAGTCGGAAAATGCATCAAGTGACGAAATCTCGACGTCAACCACGGGCTTACCGGGGGCAGTGAGAATTATTTTCGCATAGTCCTCCGCATCTCCGCTGGTAAGACCTTTATCAAGCCTTGAATACTCAACTCTGAAGTTGTCGTCAAAGTCAAGGAAGGCGAGGGCAATGCCAATGGGGTGAGGGCCTGTATTATACACGCTACCGCCCATCTTAACCTGTGTTGTCTGCCAGTCCCAACGACGTGCAAAGCCGTTGAAATACACGCTTACCTGCTTTACGTCACCGAGCATACCGCTCTTTGCCACCTCTCTTGCCGTAACAAAGTACGGAGCAAGGAATGACTGCTGGAATACCGAGAGAGTAACACCGTTATCCTTCGCGGTCTTTATAAGGTCGGAACATTCATAATAGTTTCTTGCAAAGGGCTTTTCAACAACTACGTTGAACCCGTGTGAAAGCAAATCACGGCTTACGGAGTAGTGCTCGTCGGAGTAGGTGGAGTTTACCACAAGCTCAATGTCATCTCTTGCGAAGAGGTCACGATAGTCCTCCAGCACCTCGCATCCGGGATATTCAACAAGCGCACGCTCACGTCTTTCGGGATCGCGCTCAACAACAACCGCAACGTCTATGTATACGTTGTCATCACTCTTAAAGAACTTGCCGTGGATATCTCTACCGCTGCGGCCCTGTCCTATTACCGCTGTTTTTAATTTTTTCATAAATCCTCCATTGATGTGTTATTCTTTATTCTACCTTCATTATATTCTATATAAAATGATAAGTAAATAGTAAAATATAAAGTAATATATTGCAAAAAGTGTAATTTTGTGCTACAATTAACGTGAAACGGGAGGAGATGGCTATGAAGAATGATATAAATTTTGGCTACAAGGACGATCATGTTTCCTTTAACCGCATCAGCAGAGCAGCTGAAAGGCTTGTTGTTGAGTCGCATTCTCACGAGGTATATGAGGTGATATTCATCAAGAGCGCATCCGGGTCATACTGCATCGACGGTAGGGAGTATTCTCTCAATCGACACGATCTGATATTTACGCGCCCATTTGATATACATACCATAAATCTCACGGAGGAGAGCGCGTACGACCGATACGATGTACTCTTTGATGAGAGCATTATATCAGGGGACGTGCTAAATAAAATTCCCGATTTTATCAACGTGATAAGCTTTGAGGGAAATAGCACGGTGAAGGGCCTCTTTGATAAAATGGACTACTATTTTGCGCATCTTGACAGCGACGAGCTTGCCGTTGTCATAACGGGGCTGATACGTGAGCTGATTATCAATATAGGACTTGAGGCAAACAGTGATGGCACGGAAATAAATGCCGTCACCAATCCGCTTGTATGCAGAGCCATAGAGTACATCAGCGCAAATCTCTTGACTCTCGGTGGAATTGATGATATATGCCGTGAGCTGTACGTAACAAAGAGTCATCTTCATCACTTGTTTATGCGGCACCTGCATACCAGCCCTAAGAAGTATATCACAACCAAAAGACTTGCTCTGGCGCAGAGGGAAATACTCGCGGGAGGTAAGCCGTCGGAGGTATATCTCAGATGCGGATTTTCCGATTACTCGACCTTTTACCGCGCATATTGCAGTTATTTCGGCCGTAAGCCTTCGGATAAATATGCGGCTAATCAGGGAGCACAGCTCAGGCTTTAGATTATCGCACGTACATTTTATTAAAAGACGGGGTGCGTGTTGAGTTTTTTTACATATACAAAGGCAGAAAAAACGGGGTGATACCAATGTGTATCACCCCGTTTTTGTATAAGCCGATATATTGCTCTTTAGTAAGACTCATTGAAAGTATTGTTCGCAGTAGTCAATCATCAGCTTGTAATACCATGCGTGCATTAATGGGTTTTGCATCAGCGAGTGGTCCGAGTCCTTAAGTCTGACGTAATCGTATCGCACCGAGCTGTCGGCAAGCTTATCAGCGAGGAGCTCTGCGTTTGCACACGGAACAACCGTGTCTGCGTCACCGTGCATAATTAGTGTCGGTGGGCTGCTCTTCGAGATAAATGAGGTGGGAGAAATTGATGCAAGGACCTCGTCAGCTCCGTCCGAGGCGAGCATCTCCTCTGTGATATCAACACTGCTGAGACGGTTGCCGATGATGATAGCTATATCGTCACCCCATACGTCGGCCGATATTTCTGCCGGGCCTGCCATATTTGCGGTAAACACGATTTCAATGGGTGAGCTATCCACTCGGGAATACGCATAGAGCATAGCAAGATGCGCGCCTGCAGAATAGCCTGCAGTTGCCGCTTTTTCTACACGGATGCCACGCTCTTGCGCAAAATTCGACACCTTTGCCAGTGCAGCATCTATCTCGTCGAGCACTAGGGATACCGTGTATTCTTCAGCGGTGTCCTCGCTCCACAGTGTATAATTCATAGTGGCAACGATGTAGCCGCGGCCGGCGAGTAGCCTGGCTCTCGCGGTTTCTTCACTTTTATCTCCGCCCGACCAGGAGCCGCCGTGTATGAGTAGAACACAACCGTTATTCTCTCGCTTGTATGCTTTGTTTGGGATATACAGGTCCATGACGTTTTCCGCCTTGTCACCGTATTTCACGTTGCTGTATATTTCATATCCCGAGAAATAATCCAACACGGCTGTGGAGATTACGAAAAGCAGGAGTAGAGAGAATAGGGCTACTACCCGTGTGAATTTATTATGTTTTTTCATACTATCCAATACCAATCCAAATAAAGCTTTATATTACCAGGCACAAGCCGCGCTCTCACACAGGTGTTCAATATATTCCCTGCGTTTTGTAGCTGCAACCCATTCCTTGGGTATAGTGTCATAACCGTACAGCGCACCCGCAAGACCTCCTGCAACCGCGGCAACAGTATCTGTATCGTCCCCGAGGTTTACCGCCTTGAGAACACATTCCTTGTAGCTGTCGGTAGTAAGCAAACACCATATTGCCGCTTCAAGAGTGTCTACGACGTATCCACCGCTCTTGATTTGTGAGCGTTCCGCCCGACAGAAATTTTCACTGAAAAGCCTTGAATAGTGCTCAATTTCTGCGTTGCCGAGATAATGAGATTTTGCTTGCTGCAGTGCATCATAGATGACGCTTTTATCAGCACGGTGCAACAGATGTGTTAAAATGCAAGCATATATGCCGCAGCCGATTTTTGACCTCGGATGAGCGTGTGTCAAGGAGGATGCTGTATGCACCGTATCTATCATATCATCGAATGGCATTTGCTTGACAAAAGCGTATAAGACAAACGGATGTATACGCATTAGCGAGCCGTTACCGTTAGAATGCTCACCACTCAATCCGCAATTTAATGCGGAGACGTGCTTTTCAAAGTAGTTTTCAATAGCCAGTATACAGGTGTTTCCTGCATCAAACATTTCGCCCGTCGGTGTGTATTCATCGTTGAAGTACCACGCGCCGAATTTCATCATTATGTCGTCATAATCAAGAGCATTGCCAATAAGACTGTCAAGCGCGGCTAATGACATACTTGTGTCATCGGACCAGCAGCCTTCGGGATAGGGGTATGTGCCAAAACCCTCCATATCGGTTAGGGGAGCATTGTCAAGCTCCTCGCGACTTGCAAATTCCACGGGTACGCCAAGCGCGTCTGCTACGGCGTGCCCAAGCATAACGCTTTTTACTTTTTCTACGTAGTTGTTCATTGGTTATCTGCCGCCTTTAAGTCGATTTGCTTTCATCATTCTATATAGAATTATATCATATTTTCTTAAACAATTCAAGCTCTACGATTTGTAGCGTGTGTCGTGCTCATGACGTGCCGATTGCGAGGCGTGTTACAAATAAAAGGTACCGCAAATGAGGTGTGCTACTCTTAGCGGAGAATTTAAAAAATGTCGCTAAGTGCGAGCATCGCGTTTGTCGGGTCAAACGCAAATGGGCTAAGCCCAAACCCTTATACAAGCAGAAAAGAGCAAGGATAAAAGGATATAAAACCTTCTATTCTTGCTCTGTTTTTTCTTTCTGTCGATATGTCAACTTCGTTGACTCGATATGCTTTCACTTCGTTCAAGCTCGATATATTGTCGCTACGCTCCAATTCGATATGAGATAAATCCCTCGTTTGCGTAGCAAACATATCGAGCCGTAGGCATATCGAGTTGCGTTAGCAACATATCGAAAATCCCATGAGGGATTTATCTCGATGCGTGTTCTCCGTTAAGGATAACACGCTAATGGCATTCCCCTTTTCTCGAGCATGGGGCGTGCCAAAAAAGGAAGAATCATTTGTCACCTCGGTGGACATATGGCTCCCCTTGACCGTGCTTATAATGCATCCTTTTATATTCGTGCGGTGTGAGGCTCATCTCCCTCTTGAAAGCCTTGGAGAAATAATTGTAATCATAAAAGCCCACTCGCATTGCCGCCTCTCGGACCGAGCATCCGACCTCCCCCAGCAGCTTGGCGGCTTCAGAAATCCGTTTTTTTCGGATATACTTTGCGATGCTCATGCCGTAATATTCGTGTGCGATCTCATACAGCTTGACGCGACTGACCTTCAGGACCGAGCAAAGGGCGTCCACCGAAAGATCCTCTTCAAGATTTTGATTGATGTAATCGGTAAGAAGATAAATACAGTTTTCACCGTCTATTCTGATCATCTCGTTGATCCACAAATAGCTCGTGCAAGCCTGCATGATGCCTGCAATGGCCTTGATCTGCCGGTCGTTTCTCGTCTTGAGCTTGCAAAAAGACCTCTCCAGGAGAGCTTGATCGGTAGTATATCTTGCAGCGTAGTCAAGGAGGTGCGCGGCGTCACCGTCGTCCCTTCGAAGCTGACCAAACATGATATATCCCAGGATAACATCGTTCATCTTGATAGGTGCAACCGCCTCACAAAGCCCCGCATGACATTGGTAGATATACAGGGAATTATTCCGACTGCAAATGGCACAGGCCTCTGCCTCGTTTCTGCGACACAGCTGCTTAAATTCGGGATTCTGCTTTAAAAGGCTGCAAAAAGCCGAGCTATGCTCCGGATAAGCCGCAACTTTCTGAAAATTGCTGTCATATATAACAATTCGAACATGGGACAGGCTATGAAAATCCCTCAGCATTTCCGAAAGCCTCTCGTGATTCAGTCTTAAACGCAAGACGATCCCCCCTCTGAAAATACGAAATTACAGATTTTGATACATATTTGTCTTTATTATACATAAAAAAAGTGATATAATCAAGTGAATATTACAAATATCTATAGGAGTTTTTATGAAGATCATAGGTGGTCTTGACGTTGGAACAACCGGTTGCAAAATATCGTTATATGATGAAAGCGCAAGCTTTCTTGCAACCTACTATACCGAATACAGCGCCGTGCGTCAAGGGGGCATGCACGAGGTCCACTTTGAGGTGATCCGCGAAGCAGTCATGGACCTTCTCAAAAAAGCAACCGAAAAATACAAAATGACAGCTTTTGGAGTTACCAGCTTTGGCGAAACCTTTGCCATGCTCGACAAGGACGACAATATACTTGCGCCCTCTATTCTCTACACCGATCCCCGCGGCAGCGAGGAATGCGAAGTTCTGTGTCGCAAACTGGGAAAGGAGCGGCTCACACTTTTAACAGGAGTCAAGCCGCACGCAATGTATAGCATTTATAAGATCGCGTGGCACAAGAACAACACC
>JAZNHE010000070.1:0-4555 GCA_045576795.1 Eubacteriales bacterium
GGATTCCAGATAAGAACTCTGCTTCTGACACTGTTTTACAGGCTTCTTCCCACGCTTATTGAAAAGGGAAAAATATTCATTGCGGAGTCGCCTCTGTTTGAGATTACAGTTGGCTCGGATACTTATTTTGCCTATAATGAGCAGGAGAAGATTGACATACTTTCCAAGATCGGAAACAAAAAGTACACTATTCAGAGATCCAAGGGACTTGGTGAAAATACGGCAGATATGATGTGGCAGACTACTATGTGTCCGCAGACTCGCCGTCTGATTGCAGTCACTCCCACAGATGCGGCGGAGACCGCGCGGATGTTTGACGTTCTCCTTGGAGATGCCCTCCAGGAGAGAAAGCGTTACATTACAGAAAACGGACATCTGTATCTTGCAGATGCTGATATTTAAGAGAGGTTTATATTATGGCTATGCTTGAAAAAAATCAGAAATTCAGCGGTGTAGAAGGACCGCTTGTTACAATAGTTATGGACGGTGTTGGTCTCGCTCCAGATAACGGAGCGAATGCAGTTGCAGCGGCCCACACCCCGACTCTCGATTACCTTATGAGCAACTATCCTATGGTTGCTATCCGTGCTCACGGAACAGCAGTAGGTTTGCCCAGTGACGATGATATGGGTAACTCGGAGGTTGGTCACAACGCTTTAGGCTCCGGACAGGTGTTTGCACAGGGAGCCAAGCTCGTTTCACAGTCCATAGAAACAGGCAAGCTCTTTGCATCCGATACATGGTGCGAGCTTGTTAACAATGTTAAGAATAATAACTCCACACTTCATTTCATCGGACTTTTCTCCGACGGTAACGTTCATTCTCATATAGATCACCTTAAGGCACTTATTGAGAATGCTAAAAAGGAAGGTGTTGGCACGGTTAGAATTCACGTGCTCCTCGACGGAAGAGACGTAGGTGAGACAAGCGCACTTGATTATGTATGTCCTTTTGAGGCGTATATTGACACACTTCGCTCACCCGAATTTGATATAGCTATTGCTTCCGGCGGCGGACGTATGCAGATAACTATGGACAGATATGAGGCGAATTGGTCTATGGTTGAGGCAGGATGGCACACTCATGTTCTCGGTGATGGCAGACAGTTTGCATCCGCAGAAGAGGCTATCGTTACTTACAGAAACGAGCTTAAAGTAATAGATCAGGATCTTCCTCCTTTTGTAATTGCAAAGGACGGTAAGCCTGTAGGAACTGTTAATGACGGAGATAGTGTAGTATTCTATAATTTCCGCGGAGACCGTTCCATAGAAATTTCCAAAGCGTTTGAATCCGGTGACGATTTTGACAAGTTTGACAGAAAGAGAGTTCCTTCCGTTATATATGCAGGTATGCTTGAATATGACGGAGATCTCCATATTCCTTCCAAATTCCTGGTTAATCCTCCGGAAATCAGCAATACTATGACAGAGTACCTTTGTGCGGCAGGCGTTTCGGAGCTTGCAATTTCCGAGACTCAGAAGTACGGACACGTTACTTATTTCTGGAACGGTAACAAGTCGGGTAAGTTCTCCGAGGAGCTTGAAACCTATATAGAGATTCCTTCCGACGTAGTACCTTTCGAGCAGAGACCTTGGATGAAATGCGCAGAAATCACAGACACACTAATTGAGTGTCTGAAGTCCGGTAAGTACAAATATTTGAGAGTTAATTTCCCAAATGGTGATATGGTTGGTCATACCGGATCATTCCTCGCTACAGAGTGCTCTATGGAGGCTCTTGATCTTCAGCTTGCGAGAATTCTGAAGGTTGTTGACGAGCTTCACGGTGCGGCGATAATTACTGCAGACCACGGTAATGCCGATGAGATGTACGAGATTGATAAGAAAACCAAGGCACCAAAGGCAGGTAAGGACGGTTCATTCAAGGCAAAAACAAGCCATACACTCAATCCCGTTCCCTGTATCATTTACGACAATTACACAAAGGATCAATATAGCGTTAAGACGGATAGAACCGATCTTGGACTTTCGTCTGTTGCCGCAACTACGGTCAACCTTCTCGGATACAATGCTCCGACTATCTGGGATGAGTCATTGATCGAGGTATAACATCGGTCTCTTATTGACGGCTTCCGTCTTTCTTTACAAATATCGCTTATTTGTATATCTATTTTGGCGCAATAATAGCCAAAAAGTATAGCGATAAATGTACAAAATAAACAAAATTTTCTATACTATTAAAAAAGTTGCTTTTGTTCATAATTTAGACATATTTTTCTGTTATAATCGCTATCGCTCAATGTATACTAAAAGACAGAGTTAGCATATATTAGAAACACGGAGGTTAGCATGATTTCAGACAATCTTCAGGTTAAACACAAGACCTTTGGACTTGGCACGGTGACTTCCTTGAATGGAAAGTATTTCAAGGTTAAGTTTGATGCCGGCGAAAAGAGCTTTGTATATCCGGATGCCTTTGAGAAGTTTCTTACTCTTGCAGACGGTAGTGTCAGCGAGGATATAATATCGGATCTCAATGCTGCAAATGCACAGAAAGCCAAGATTCTTGCAGCCAAGAATGAAGAGAATATTCGCGCTATGACTCGCGGCATCGTTATTCCCGGCAAGGAAGGCGGCCTTGAGAGCGAGGAAGAAGAGTCTTCTTATAAAAATAACTCGGATATAGAATAATTATAGATGAAAAGATGCGTCTTTTGTTTAGCGCATCTTTTCTTTTTGTGTTTATTGACTTTTACAATTTCATAAGATATAATATATTTATCAATGTTTTGAGAGGCATTTATGATTTTTCAAGGCTATGTTGCCGGAATAGGTTATGCGCTTTTATGTATACTGATATCCGGCATTTTATATAAGCTGGGTGTACCGAAAGAATACACCAGGAAAATAGTTCACATTCTTGTTGGAGCGGAGTGGTTTATACTTAATCACTTTTTTGGTCCGGGTATTCATTTCCTGATCGTATGTGTGCTGTTTTTGATATTCCTCGCAATTGCATACAGGACAAAGATGCTTGAGATGATTTCATCCGATAAGAATAACGCTCCGGGCACTGTGTATTATGCACTTGCAATGACGGTAGTAGCACTGGTCTGCTGCTTTGTACCGAAGCTTATAATACCGTTTGGAATAGGTGTCCTTTGCACATCTGTGGGAGACGGACTTGCAGGTGTTATGGGCAAGCTTTTAAGGCGTGGCAATCCGCGAATATATAATGAGAAAACCCTGTTCGGAGCAGTTGTCAATTTTGTCGCATCCACAGGCTCGGCATATCTTATATCGCATTTATATTCATTGAATATTTCGTTTTTCTATTGCTTGGCAATAGGACTCCTTTCTACCGAGCTGGAGCTGGTAACAGGATACGGCCTTGATAACATCAGTATTACGTGGGCTATCACCGCGTTTGCCTATGCTATCATATATGTCGGTGGAGTAGAGAACTATATTCTCCCTATACTTTTATCGCTTGTCATATTTGCTGTGGCACGTAAGAAAAACGCGCTTACCACAGGTGGCATAATTGCTGCAATATGTGTTGATATAATAATATCTGTATCACTTGGCAATATGGGCTTTTTGGTATTATCTGCCTTTTTTGTCTGTTCAATAATCATTGATAAAATCAAAAAAAGAGCAAAAAAACAGGGCAGAGATATAAAAGAAGCTAAGGGAGATAAGCGTGATGCAATGCAGGTTTTCGTTAACGGAGCCCCGGCATGCGTCGCAGCTGTCGCATTCTTTGTGAGTGGCAAATCCTTCTTTATAGTAGCATTCGTCGCTGCACTTGCCGAGGCATTTGCCGATACTGCCGCCTCGGGAATAGGAGCCTTTTCCAAGCGTGTATATGATCCTTTCAGATTCAAAAAGTGCGAGAATGGATTGAGTGGTGGAATGTCTGTTTTAGGCACACTGTCATCGCTTTTAGCAGCATTTATTGTCGCGTTAATACCGCTTGTTTTTGATTTGACAACGTATGATTTCCGTATTGTTATCATCGTTTCTGTTTCTGCCTTTTTGGGTGCGGTATTTGACAGCTTCTTGGGTTCTGTTTTTCAGGTTAAGTATCAGTGCCGCAAATGCGGTGCTATTACCGAGAGGATAGAGCACTGTGGTATTGCTACCATTCGTTACAGAGGATTTTCGGCGATAGATAACGATATTGTCAACATTCTCAGCTCAGCATTTACCGCTATTCTTGCGACCGCCTGGGTGATAGTTTTTTGATATAAATTACGCCAAAACGCGGAATATCAGTAAAAACTCTTCATATATAACTAATATAACGATGGAACGGCGTGAGCTTGACGCCGTTCCTCTTTAATTTTTATCTCGCTCACAGTCCAAGGAGGAAAGTGTGCGAGATATTTTTATATAACTAAACATGGCGCAAATATGTAATAAAAAATCGGTTATATTATTGTTTCTTTACAACGTATCTGACCGCCAACGCTATCTGCGTGGTGAGAAGAAAAAGAGGCTGAGCAATCAGCCTGATAAAGCCTCTTGACTCAACCTCTACCGTGGAAGGCACAGCAGTCCGCGGATTTTGCTTTGGAAAATTAGCCGTTGTT
>JAZNHE010000071.1:0-5013 GCA_045576795.1 Eubacteriales bacterium
AAGGAGGTCGACATAATGAAAAGAATTATATCCCTGATACTTGTTTTAACAATGTGCCTCGCTATTACGTCGTGCACTGTAAATCCCGACAAATATGCGGTAGCACTCGCGGCAAAAGCCATGGATGTTAAGTACTCCGATGCAAAGCAAGAAGGCTATATGGAATTCATTGACAAGCTGGATGTCTTTGCCGCTAAATTAACCTATGAGGTCTATGCAGATAGTAATAAGCAAACAAATGTTTGCATATCTCCCGTATCGGTCTATATGGCTCTCGCTCTTGCAACCGAGTGTTCGAGTGGCGAAACAAGAGATGAAATACTTGATGCCGTAGGTGTTACCTACGACGAGGTGAAGAATTTCACCAAGGTCTTATACGCCTTTTCAAACAGAGAGTATTACTACACCAATATGATGAATGACAGGAAGATCCTCGCGTTTATGGAGCTTGCAAATTCTATTTGGGTAGATAAGGACACCACTTTCAAGGAGGATGGTATCAACAATCTTGCGACCAACTTTAACTGTGACGTGTTCAGCGTAAGCTTTAAGACGAGCGAGGGCGAGAAAGCGATCAATGCTTATATCAAGGAAAAAACACACGGCATTATTGACGGTGGCATAAACCTGTCGCCCGAGACATTGATCACCATCATTAACACATTCTATCTTAAAGAGGTCTGGAACGAGGATGGTGATGAGCTCAAATTTACGGATAAGGCTTATGATTTCAAAAACGCGGACGGAAGCGTGACGAATACAAAGCTGCTCCGAGGCTATTATTTTAACGGAAATATATACGAGGGAGAGGGATATACCTCCTTCTACACAAGAACGGAGCACGGACTTGACATCAAGTTTATCGTTCCGACCGACGGACATACTCTTGCGGAGGTATTTACCGCGGATAATATTTACAATATCAACAATCTCGGCAGTTATGGATATATTGACGAGGAAAACAAGCTTCTCCACCATACAAGAGTCCTTTTCCCGGAATACAAGGCTTCCTTTGACGATGACCTTGCCAAGATACTCAGGAACGATTTTGGTATTAACAGTCTGTTTGATTTTGAACGGTGCGATTTTTCAAATGTAACCGATGAACAGGTTGCTTGCGGAGGTGTTATCCATAAGTGTAGCATCGACGTGAATAAAAAGGGCATTGAGGGTGCGGCAGTTACCGTTATGCCTATGGCCGGAGCGGCAGGGCCTCTCGAGGGCTACGAAAAGGTATATCACGATTATATCGTTGACAGAGCCTTCGGCTTTGTTATTACCGATAGTTACGGTGTAGTGCTTTTCTCCGGAGTTGTAAATAGCGTGAATTGATATGATTTATCTTTGACGTCATATTTATGGTTAAATCGGTTATTGGTACTTACAAGGCTTGGAAAAGACAAAATGAAAAGAATAGTATACATTATCACACTTATAGGGGCGTTAGTGCTAACTCTTTCCGCTTGCGGCACTGGGATGGGGAAAATCGAGAATTATGAGTGGAAGATGCGCTATGTAATGCACGTAGAAGATAATAACGTGGTTGTTGATGCCGCCTGTGAAGATGATTCTTCGCATCCGGAAGCTAAAATAATAGATATGACGCTAATCGCGAAAGACGGCAAAATCACAATAACTGACAACACAGGCGACAAAACCTATCCGGGAACCTATAAGGTTCGGCAGAGAACACCCGGCGGAACCGACTATAAGGTTACGATTGACGGTGTGGAAGGATATGCGACCGTAGCTATGACTACATACAGTGACGGAAGCGAGGAGCCGACCTTGCCGATTAATCTCGGTACATACTCAATTTATTTTTATGCCGAATAGAAAAGAGGGCTGACGAAAAAATCGTCAGCCCTCAAAATGTGGAGGGGAAAGCAAAGAAAAGCCAAATCGGTTGAAAAGTTCATAGAAATATGATATACTAAACTCATCGAAAATCCGAAATTTGACGGTCAGATGCCGATTGTTACGGAGAGTAACAGCAGAGATACGGATAGTTTATTGCAAAATAACAGCCATTTCGGTAGAATAAGGCTACAATAAATTATCGGAGGAAACAAAAAATGACTTTGGGCGAAAGAATTAAAGAAGCAAGAAAACAATGTGGTCTTTCTCAAGAGCAGCTTGCGGAGAAAATGGCGGTTTCAAGATCGGCGGTTGCTAAATGGGAGGCAAATAACGGATTGCCTGACGTAGATAATCTGAAAGCATTAGCTGCACTCTTAAACGTTAGTATTGATTATTTACTTGACAACGGTGAGCCGCTTGATAGCGGTATTATCCGAGAGGCATATAATCTATCCGACTACGGCAAGGGCAGTAAGAAAAAGAAAAAAGACCGTGTCATTCGTGAGAAGTATCCCGATGCAGAAATACATACGCTGATTGGCAAGGTGAAGCTGACAAAGGGCGAGAAAGTAATTGACAACGTGCTTGGATTTTTCACGGATGCTCCGTTTGGAACTCCTGACCTTATCAACAGCATCAAAAATATGGATAAAGAATTCTATATAGTGGCGCAAGAAGATAAGCAGTTTTTTGTAACGGTAACGGATGAGTTTATTGAGAGCCGCCGTCTTGTAAAGCATATTGCGGCGGATAAGTTTGAAATCGGAAATTGGAAATTTGTTAAGTGTAAATATGAGGTAAAATAAAAGCAAACGAAACAATAAAATTTCAATTGATAGGGCAATATTATGAAAACATTTTACACAAGTGAACGAGAAAAATGGCGCGAGTGGCTCTCCGAGCACTTTCAAACGGAAAGCGAGATTTGGTTTGTTTTTCCGATGAAGGAGTCGGGCGACAAGGCTCTTTCCTACAACGATGCGGTAGAAGAAGCGCTTTGCTTCGGCTGGATTGACAGCACCGTTAAGCACATTGATCCTACACACCGCGCGCAACGGTTCACACCGAGAAAGAAAGGCAGTCCGTATTCCCGACCGAATATTGAACGGCTGATTTGGCTTGACGAGCGCGGCATGATACACCCCAGCGTGAGAGAAGCGGTATTGCCCGTCATTCGCGCTCCGTATATTTTCCCAAGCGATATACTTGATGCAATAAAATCAGATACGGTAGCGTGGGAAAAATACGAGAAATTTTCAGAGCCCTACAAGCGAATTCGTATCGCTTATATCGATGCGGCAAGAAAACGCCCGGAAGAGTTCAAAAAGCGGCTTGCAAGCTTTATGAAAAAGACTCGTGAAGGGAAAATAATCGTCGGATACGGTGGTATAGACAAGTATTACAATTAATCTGTTAAGACTTGATTTGACGTCGGGCAGCAACAGCGAGTTGCTTGTCAATGCCGACAGTCCGTGATACAATATAACCACAAAATATAGGTGGTGATTTTATGGAAACGAAAGATATTATTTACGAATTAAGAATAAAAAAAGGACTCTCGCAAGAGGAGCTTGCGGAAAAGGTGTTTGTGACAAGACAGGCGGTTTCCCGCTGGGAAAACGGTGAAACGATACCTAACACGGAAACGTTGAAGCTCCTCTCGAAAGAGTTTGACGTATCTATCAACACGCTTCTCGGCTCTCCGAGAAATCTTGTCTGCCAATGCTGCGGTATGCCTCTTGAGGACTGCACCACGAGCCGTGATGTCGACGGCAATTTCAACGAGGAATACTGCAAATGGTGCTATTCGGACGGTGAATACACGCTTGATATCTGGAAGCAATATGCTGAAATCGGTGGAAAAGAAAAGCTCGAAGAATTTAAGGAGCAGCTGATTGACGAATTCAACACGCTTTTGCATATCGAGGGACTCCCTAAGGTAGAGAATCTGAACGTGCTGTCCGGCGAATTCATCAATATGGAATACACTTTGCCTAACGGAGAAAAAGTAAAATTTCTTGACGATAAGCAGACGTATCTCGGTAGTCAGCTCGAAAGTGAATTCGGCGGCAAGTGCTTTGGTATTGCCGCAAATATGGATTTCCTCCTCGTCTGTACTTATGAAGAAAACGGTGAAAATCCCGAGCTTGTGATTTATAAGAAAAGATAACGCAGAGGGCTGACGAAAATGACTCGTCAGCCCTCAAAATGTGGAGGGGAAAGCAAAGAAAAGCCAAATCGGTTGAAAAGTTTATAGAAATATGATATACTAAACTCATCGAAAATCCAGAATTTGTAGGAGGTGGGCTTGTTATTATGAAAAAAGTATTTCTATCTTTAATATTATTAGTCATTATCTTCTCTGTGACAGGTTGCAAATTTGAGTCGAACGATATACGCGCACCCCAAGAGTTGACTATCTTTAACAGCACAATGTCGCTCGAACAATTTGATTTTGATTACTTGGAAATAGAATACAATTCAAATGATTCTGTAATGATATATGATTATGATGATATGATTGAATTGTTCACTTTAGCAGACGCACTTGTCTTGACAAAATCATACGAAGGTTACGATATGCCTGAAGATTTTGATTATTTGTGTAGCGTAACATTTTTCAGACAAGGAAAAGACGGTCGACCGGATGTTTCATACTATTTTTTCGTATCAGCAGCAGGAGAGATATGTTATAGAAGACAAAGGCTTGCTGCATCTGATGTTTATTATATGGCTGAATCCACTTCCATACTTAGCGAAGTTAACCGATTGATAGAGTTATATAATCAACCATAAAACAAATTCCAATAGGTCGAACAGTTAGGAAAATAAGAATTTGTAGGTGTGAATGATGAAAACTTTATATATGATTGGCGGCACTATGGGAGTTGGAAAAACAACCGTGTGCCAACAGTTAAAACGAGATTTACCGAATAGTGTATTTCTTGACGGAGATTGGTGTTGGGATGCAAGTCCGTTCCAAGTAAACGATGAAACAAAAGCAATGGTGACAAATAATATTTGTTACTTACTCAATAATTTTCTGAAATGTTCTGCATACGATAATATTATTTTTTGTTGGGTGATGCATGAGCAGAGTATTATCGATTCCATACTTGAAAAGCTGGATACACAGAACTGTGAGGTAAAATG
>JAZNHE010000072.1:0-2408 GCA_045576795.1 Eubacteriales bacterium
TATTAAAGAGATGTATAAATGACGAAAGGAGCTCGGAATGAGCTCTTTTTTGCGGTTGAAAAAACGCGTTAGCTGTGATATAATAAACTCACCGATAAATAAGAATTTGGCGAGGAGATTACTTATGGAAAAGATATGGAACAAAATGTATGAAGCTGCAAAATCCGTATTGAATGAACGGAGAATTTCGGAATATGTCACCTGCGGAGAAGTATCCGCTGCGGTATGTTCAAAATCAGGAAAGATATATACAGGTGTTTGCATAGATACCTGTTCAACACTCGGCATTTGTGCGGAAAGAAATGCTATTTTTAATATGATTACTAACGGTGAACAGGAAATTGACAAAGTTCTTTGCATTTTGCCCGATGGTTCTAACGGTGCGCCTTGTGGTGCATGTCGAGAACTTATGGTTCAACTTATGGCAGGAAATTATTATGATATAGAAATTATGCTTGATTATTCCACGGGTAAAACCATAAAACTCGGTGAAATAACTCCTGAATGGTGGATTAAATAAATTCCAATTTGTCGGCAGATAGTGGCGATTGCGTTATTGTATGAATTAAGAGTTGACACAAACGGAAAAATGTGATATAATTACAAAAACGAATAATTATAAATGGAACCAGCTGACTGCAGAGGACGTTGGTTCCTTTATGCTTTTTAGAGGAAAACTTATGGTTAGGAAAAAGAAAATCACGCTTTCAAACACGCAGATCATATTGCTCAGCTTTCTCGTAACCATTCTCATAGGAAGCGGGCTTTTGGCATTGCCAATCAGCTCTGCAAGCGGAGAAGCCGTGCCGTATCTTGATGCGCTCTTTACGGCAACAACCTCCACCTGCGTAACGGGACTTGTTACACTCCCCACGGTGTCCACGTGGAGCGTGTTCGGGCAGATCGTCATTCTGCTTCTCATACAGATCGGCGGTCTTGGTATCATCACCATTATGTCGGGACTGATGCTTCTTCTCAACAGAAAAATGGGCATCGGCGACCGTTTGCTGATTCAGGATGCCTTCAATCTCAATACGATGTCGGGACTGGCGAAATTCGTTAAGAACGTGCTGTTCGGCACGCTGATCATCGAAGGGATAGGTGCTGTTCTGTATATGCTCGTCTTTATCCCCGAGTTTGGTGCAAGGGGCATTTGGATATCGGTATTCAATTCGGTTTCCGCCTTTTGTAACGCAGGCATTGATATTATCGCGGAAAACAGCCTTTGCAATTACGCCACCAATCCCTTGATCAATATCGTTACCTCCGCACTAATCATTCTCGGCGGTCTTGGATATATCGTATGGTGGGACGTGCTTCGTGTGATCAAGAGCCGTTCGCCAAAGAACCGTAAGATATTCAGACATCTGACCTTGCACTCAAAGATTGCCATTACCGTTACCGCAGGACTCATTCTTGTCGGTGCAATTCTCATTCTTGTTTTTGAATATGCAAATCCCTTGACCATTGGAGAGATGTCTCTCTTTGATAAAATTCAGGTATCCTTTTTCCAATCGGTTACAACGAGAACCGCAGGCTTTGCCTCTGTTCCGCAAGAGAATCTGACGAACGCCTCCGCTGCCGTATCTATTATCTTGATGCTGATCGGCGGCTCGCCCGTAGGCACGGCAGGCGGCATGAAAACAGTAACCATTGCCGTTCTTATCTGCTCGGCATTTGCTACTATCCGCAATAAAAATAGCGCAACTCTGTTCGGGCGTCGTATTTCCGAGGGTTCGCTAAAAAAGGCAGTTGCCGTGGCTGTAACCTTTCTTACGATCTTCGCCGCTTCAACTGTGCTTTTGATGGCAACGAGTAACGCTTCCGTCATTGATGCGGTCTATGAAACGGTCAGCGCCACTGCAACCGTCGGTCTTTCACGAAATCTGACGGCAACGCTGAATACCTTTGGAAAGCTTATTATCATCGTAACGATGTATTTCGGCAGAGTCGGTCCCATTTCACTTGCGGTAGCGCTTGGCAGCAAAAACGAAAGTCAAAACGTCATTTCCGAGCCGACGGAAGATATTAGTATAGGATAAGGAGAAGATTATGAAAGCAAAGAAAACGTACGCAGTCTTTGGACTTGGAAGATACGGAACAGCCGTTGCACGTGAGCTTGTAGAGAACGGTATGGAGGTTATTGCCGTCGATACCGAGGAAAGAATTGTAAACGATGCGGCGGCATATCTGCCCGTGTGCAAGTGTGCCGACGTGACAGATGCGGAGGTCATCTCACGCCTTGGAATTGGAAGTATTGATACGGTCATTGTATGTATGGCAAGTAACCTTGAAGCGAGCGTGATGGCAGTCACGCTTTGCAAGGAGGCAGGCGTGAAAAACGTTATCGCAAAATGCGCCAACGAGATGCAGCAAAAGATATTGCTTCGCGTGGGCGCGGATCAAGT
>JAZNHE010000073.1:0-11190 GCA_045576795.1 Eubacteriales bacterium
TGCCTGAGCAGAAGTAAGAGCATCGTTCAATGCGGTAATTCTGTCGCTCAGTACGGTGTCACCGCTTGCGATTGCCTCGTTAAGAGCATTTTGTGCATCTTCGAGATTCTTTTGAACTGCTTTGATTGCTTCGTCAAGAGCCGCATCTGCTTCGTCCATCGCATTTTCAAGGTCGGTAACGCTTTGCTTGATTGCACTGTCCTCAGATTTGAGGGTTGCAATCTCGGAGTTGATAAGGGTATCAGCCGCCTTGTAAGCTTCGTCGAGCTTAGCCACCTTATCTTCTATATCGGCTTCGTTTGTGTTGATAGTATTCTGCAACTCGGTCTTTGCCTGTGCAAGATCAGAAGTCACCTTGTCTATAGCCACCTGCATTGTTGCATCCGCGCTTGCGAGAGCTGTATTGATGCTATCAACGTAGTCCTTTATACTTGTTACTCCATCGGGAAGTGTACCGATAAGTGTGTTAAGAGCATTGTACTTGCTTGCAAGGTCGGTCGCAAGGCTTGCGATATCGCCGCTGTTGGTATTGATGGCGCTCTGCAAAGCCGTGTTAGCCGCTTCAAGCGCATCAATCGCATCTTCAAGCTCTTTTTTGGCTTTGTTTATTGCATCTGTAGACGATGCCTTTACATCCTCTCTGCCACAAATGACACAAGTATAATTGTTATCACTCGTTGCGCCCGAGCACTCCTCAAGAACCGCTCCGCAGCCATAATCGCAAACGTGATTGTCATCGGTTGCGCTGTCGGAATGCTCACCCAGAGTCACATTTCCACAATTGCGATCACAAATATGGTCACGGTTATCATCTTTATGTCCAAGAGCCTCGCCCACAGTTGTGCCGCATTCGGTACAGGTTGCGGGAGCTGCGCAGGTCGGATCTGCCATCAAATGACAAACATCGAGTGCATCAGCGTGATCATCACGAGATGTGCCAATCGGATAAGAACCGTCGGGTGTATGCTTTTCAAACGCATCGATTCCTTTAAGGAACCAGAAATAGCACGCTCTGTTATCGGTACTATCCCAAGTTGCGTCGAGCAAGAAATACTCCCCGTCAAGCTTTACGATATTCCACATATGGTTAACACCTTCGGAAACACCGAATACAACTTCGGATTCAATGGAAGCGGCATCCAGCATGCGCATCAGAAGCAGGGCATAGCCTTGACATACTGCTTTTCCATCGACCAGTGCGCCGTATGCAGTAAAGCAATGCTCCGCTGCTTCATCATAGGTTACGTTGTCGCAAACGTATCCGTAAATCGTGAGAATCTTTTCAAGATCGGTCTTGCCGGCAAGATTCAATCCTGCTATGATTTCGTCAAGCTTCTCTTCAAAAGCATCTTCCTCTGCATCCGTGGTGTAATACTCAACCGTGTAGGTTAAGGTGTAATAATAAACATCTTCCTTGGTGTATTTCTGCGCGGTTGCAGTATATCTTTGAACACCGAAACGAGCATACGAATCAAGTTTATCGCTTGCTGCGTGGAACCACGAGGAAATATCGTCGATGGAAATCAACTTTGTTGTAGCATAATGCAAAGTCAAAACATCGGTTTTTCGGGCGGAAAGTGCCTCATAAATGGCATCAACGATTTCGCCGTCATCCGTCAGATATTCGTGATCATCGGTAGGCGGAACCGAAGTAAAGTCGCCGATCTCAAAGGCAGTATCCACCTCGGGTGTTTCTGCTTGATCATTGATCATTTGACCGGGCTGAACGGTGAGTGCCGTTTGCATATCCACGGTATCGGTGAGCTTTTTGAAGGTCAGAACAACCAAGCTTCCCGTTTGATAGCTTTCTTTTACACTGTCGCGATATGCGAGGATTGTATATTTACCGTCTGCCGTGCTGCTTGCAATTTCGTATGCAGAGGCAAGCGTTCCCGCTGTAATCTGTTCAAGGCTGAGCTTAGAAGTATCAAAGGAAATAGTATTTTTGATTGCCCAAATACCGGGATTCTCATTAAGACCTACGACGACGGTAACGTAATCGTTATCCTCCTCGGTTTTTACGGATACGTTTGCATCTGTTCCGACAGAGTAATTTTCCATTCCTTCCGAAACAGCCATTGCCTCGGGCAAGGTAATGGTAAATGTCTTCGTCCACACGTTACCGATTGCCGTGGAGGTCGTATCAAAGGTCAGCGTTGCGGTTGCCGTAACAGAGGTCAGACCGTCACGGATCATTGCCTTATAAAGTGCATCACGATCAATGGTCAAGGAGTTGATGCCGCTTCTGAAATACTGTGCATAGTTGTGTCCGTTCACCTCGGGTGTTGAGCAGGAGAATGTCAATGTGGGGGCGTTTGGATGATTATAACAGTTATAGTACCCACTGTTTGTCCACGAAGCATACTGGTCGATAACTTTTCCGTCATAAACATAAGAATAAACGCCGTTATTCCCGTTAAGTGACAGAGAAACCGGGTTAGAAAAGTCACCCACACTCGTGATCTTGCGCTTAAAATAATTCGCAACATTGAACTGAATGGGAGCGTTTTTCCCAACCTCAAAATCGCCACTGTGATCGTCATAGGTCATTACGTACTTTTTAGCTCCGTCAATTTCAGTCCAAATTGCAAAATCATCGCCTATCCAAGTGCCTACAACGTTTCCGGCATGAGAATATTCAAGCGCTACTACCGTCCACGGTTCCGTATATATGCGGTTGAGCTCAGCTGTAGACGTTTCATCTCTGAACCATGTATCCGGTATCGTAACCTTATTTGCCCACGAACCGTCAATATATTTCAGTCTTACTTGAATATTTCCCGCTTCGCCGCCTGCACCCGCCTTATCCTTTGTATGCGTTTGCAGAATGTATTTCATTGTTTTGAAATCTCCACCGGCAGGAGCTGTAACGCTGAGGTTTGCCGAAATCGATACCGTGTTACTTGCAAGATAATTTTCACCCTCGGCAACGTAAAAACCAATGCCGTAAGTGCCTGCGGGAAGATTCATAAAGCCGGAAGATGCTTGCCAATCCCTCACTACTGAATTTGACGAGTTAATAAGACGGTACATCGCCGTTCCGTCGCCCTCGTATGCAGGGATAGAATAAACGTTAACATTCGCGCCAAACACCTCACCGGCAAGTCCGTCTGCCGAGATCGTTCTGCTTCGCTTCTCAATCACCAGCTTACCTGTGTAAGTATACTCAAACGCCAGATATTTATCGTCTTCCGCTCTTTGAATACGGATATCATACGTTCCCGCATTTTTGGGAAGCTCGGTACTCCAATTGCGGTCAAGCGTCTGACGCTTATAGCTGATCACGAAGCTTGCCATGTCAACGCCGTCAAGACCGCAGCTTATCGTGGGCTTGTGGGTGCTTCCGTCATAGGTAAGTGTTTCTGCATCAATCAAAATACCATCAATCGGGATGGTTGCCTTAAGCTGCCAATGTGCGTACAGCGTGATATCTCCTGCCGTCTCGTAAACCGTATCCTCGGTGTACTGCGTACCGCCCGATACCGCATCGTACCAACCGAGGAATATATAATTGGATCTTGTTGCATTCGGCAAAGAACCGATTTTTTGATTATAAACCGTATTAACGGAAGCAATCGGAGTAGAACCCTCACCTGCGTTAAGCGTAATCTTATAATCATTTGCCTTCCACTTTGCGTAAAGCGTAAAGTTCATTGACGGCATTGTGCGATTCCAATCAACCGCTTCTGTCAAAGCCTCGTCATAGAACCAACCCACAAAGGTATATCCTTCCTTTGTAGGTGTTTGGGGTGGAGTAAGAGCGGAACGCTCGACAACGTTGGAGGAAGCAATCGAGCTGCCGTCGTTCGTCTCATACGTTATGGTGTAAGACTGCAACGGCTTTTCGGGAATCTTGACAGTCACCGTATAAACGATATCTCCGTTCACGCTTTCAAATACAGGGGAAATCGAAGAAATATAAGCGGTTTCATCAAACGATTTCACTGCATCAATAAAATCGTCCTGAGAAGGCATCGTTCCGTTTTTATAGAGCTTGGTGATTGGATCAATAGCAATTCCCGTAAATTTGTAGGTAACGGCTCCGCTGTTATTGACATATTTTGCGTGATAGGTAATTTCGCCTGCGAGAAGCTCGCTTGCGTAGTTGCCTCCGATCACATCAAATACGTCGCGAAGCGTAACATTTCCTTTTTGATCCCTTGCTTCAATTCCCGCAAATACGGTATAATGATCATTTTTGTTTGTTCCTGTCGGGAGCAAGGAAGAGAAATCAAATTTTTCGCCGTATTTTGCCGTGAACTGCATATCGGAAAGAGTTCCATCGGGATTTTCCACGTCTTTAACCGTAACAGTGTATTGTCTGGCCGTCATATCAAAGTAGTAGACAGTATCGAAATACATCTGCTGTTCACCCTCTTTGATCTCTTCGCCGCGATTTGTTAACGTATATCCCGTATAACCGGAATACTGAACATCATTTTCACCCGCATATCCTGCGTATTTCAAAACCTTCTCGTCAGAAGGCAGCTCAAAGCTCTCGCCTTTGAGGTAACGACCGGTCCAAACAGTACGATATCCCTCGGCTTCGTTGCCCACCTTAACGGTTGCCGTTTTGTATTCGGCAAGTTCTTCATCTGCAAGGTCAGTCCATACGAGCGGAATCGTCAATGCAATATCATACTTTGACCAACAAAGCTTATCCAGACACCAAACCAATCGAAGCTCACAAGAGAGATAGTGAACTCCCTCGGGAACATAAACCTGTACCTTATAGTCGGTCAAATAATATTTGTCCTCTTTTTCGTTATACTCATATACGGGAACGAGCGAGAAGTATTTGCTGGAAAGGGTGTATGTGAAGTTGATCTTGTCTTCTTTGTTATCGGTTAAAGAATAATCATCACCCTGCAAGAAACTATAATCGTAATAGGAAATCCAAGGCTTAACGGGCGTATCCTGCTCACCGCTGGTCATATCAAGTGTATTCATAGAACGGAAGGAGTCTGAGAGGATACCCAGAATACCGTTGTTGGAGTTTCCGTCCTCATCCTCAATCACAATTTTTTCTCCATCCTCAAGCTCAGTGGCAAAGCCATACACGTTTTCTCGTGAGCCCGCCGAAAGAATTGCCCATTTTCCGGAATACAATTCCCATTCCTTTTCCAAAATACTGAGAAGCGATGCGTTCAGATTGATATCGAGATACAATCCAAATTCAAAATACAGTGCACCGATGATGGATTCTTCCTCTTTCCACTCCTTCTCACTCGCAGGGCGATACTTTGTGTATGTATACATAAAATATCCGTACAGCTCGGCATAAGCACCGAATTCGGCAGAAATACCAACCGAACCGATCTTGGTGGAGATAATGCCCACCTTGATCTCAACGAGAATACCGGCTTTTAATCCGATATAGCCCATTGCATAGAACTGGAATGCGAATCTTTCGTCAATCAAATCGATCTCGGACGAGCCGCTGCCCTTGCCGAAAATGCTGAACCAGTTAATATAACGCTTGCCAACCTCGTATTCCATATTGGCACCGAGAGCAACGTTAATATTCGCGCGAACTACAAAATCACCTTCAATGTTGATCTCAAAAAGGAAGAGATTGACCGGTACTTCAAAAATTTTGATCTTGCAAAGCTCAAGCCAGCCGTTATCTTCTTCGCTTAACATATCGGAGTAGCGTTCCGCAAGCTCCACAACGCCGGCACCGTAATCCTCGTCGTTCATCATACCGATATTGTTGTAAAAATCTTGCATTACATTGAGCTCGTTAGTACTTTCCATAAAGGAGATCGCATCGTCCTTTGTAAGCTCGCCGTTCATAATAAGCTCTTCTATCAGGTCGGTCTGTGCTTCCCAAAAGCCCTCAATATCCTCTCCGAGAGAATCCTCGCCAAACTTTTTATCGTATTTCTTCTTGAAATCATCTATTTTTTTAAGCGTATCCTTGCCAAGCTTATCGCCCCATGCCTCCTTGAGCTTATCAAAGAAGTCCTCGGACGGCTCCTGAGTATAGAATTTTGCCTCAAGAGAGATGGCAGTATAGCTCATTACGTCAACAGCGCTGGAAAATACAATATCGTGAATAATGGGGATAAACAACGCCCATGTAATATCTGCGTTGGCGTTGATATTAACATCGATATAAACCTCTTGCGTAAATGCCGCGCCAAGCTCGATCTTCAGGCTTCCCATTTTTCCGCCTTTACCGATATCCACTTCAAATTCAGCGCTGATTTGCAGCGTAACCTTGAGTCCGTCTTCAAAATGGCTGTTCTCGCCATCGCACGTTGTAATGTTGAATCCAATTTCAACATCATCGCCAAGCTCAAAGGAATGACCGGCACCGTATGCTTTTAACTGTTCCTCCGTAAGACGCACTCCGTTTTCATCATATACGATTATTTTGTTTTCGGCAACGTAATTAAGAAATTCTTCGCTGTTCATTACCACGCCGGAAAGATACTGTACGGCATCCTCGGCAAAGCCTGTTTCCGTAACCTGCTGTATCACTTGCTGTTCAAGTGCGCCTTGGTCGATTCCCTCAAGCATGGTATCGCCGTCAACACCATCGGAGAGGAAGAGATTGATCGAATTTTGCAGTTCTTCCTGCGAAGAGGAAACGTATGTGATCGCCGTTCCGTCAACCTTTGTTACCTTCTTATAGTAAACGGTGTCTCCTTCTCTGACAGAACCAAACGAACCAACATAGAATACGAGAAAGTCTCCAACCTTGACCGTTTCGGGAGCGTTGGTGCCGTACATAGCATAAAGTGCTACGGTATCCATATCTGCAAAATCAACGGTTCCGTCGCCTTCGGGCAGATTCAAAACCGAGAACGGAATGGTAGAAGGCAAGGAAATCAGTTTTTCCACGTCGGATTCTTCGCCTTGCATACTCATACCGCGGAAAGTAATTACGTCATCATTGATTGCTTCCACTATAATATAGGACGCGGGATCGTTTCTATAATCTCCGTTTATGTAATCACGCTCGTTCGGATGAACGCTGACATAAATACAAACGGTATCGCCAACAGAAAGCTCGGTCTGTCCGTCATACGTAAAGTTACCTGAGGTAACGTCCTCACTATTGTAAAGCACAGCGGATGTCAATATCTCACACACACTTCCGTCAGAGAGTGTGTAGTCCATATCTTCTGTGTCTTTAATATAAATAATATCCTCGTTGGTGGTGAAATTCACCACTTCTTCTTTGAATATGTAAAAAGAAGCCTCTCGGATATTTTCATTCTTGCCGTCGAAATTATATCCATCGGCAAGGATCATACGATAGGAAGCTCCCTCTTTGTATCCGCCCTTGGCTGTAACACGCCATTTGTTTTCTCCGATCTCAACAAATTCCAATTCGGGAACAGCGGAACCGTCTGCGTTGCGGAGTATAACGGCATCCTTGGGCATCAATTCACCACTGATGCGAACAATATCAAATGCGAGATCGGGCGATTGATCCTGCAAAGCATAGGCAGTAGGCATATACTCCGTGTTTCCGGAAACCTCTTGATATTTTGCATAGATCGTGATGTTTTGGATAATCGGATCGGAGCCGTAAAAAGGAGTTTCCAAAGACTCGTCGGAATACCAACCGAGGAATATAGCATTATCCTTTCTCGCATCGGGAACACGAACTGTGCCTCCCAAAACCAGCGTGATAGGTTCGATGCTATCGCCTCCGTTTGTTTCGAACGTAACGGTCACGGTTTCACCCAACGCAACTCTGTCGCCCTTTACGAATTTGACAAGGTATAAGAGATCCTTCAAATCTACAACATCGTCATCCGTAACGTCGGCTGCAATCAGATTGATTGTTACGGTTTTGTCGTCAGCAAGGTATCTTGCCAACAATTCAATATCCGTTGAATTTATAAGACCGTCATCGTTCACGTCACCGAATACGATCTGCGAACCGTCGGTCGAAGCCGAGGGCATCGTTTCCTTATACGCCCCATATTCTTCAGCCAACGCCGAAACAGGCATGGCACACACTGCCATAAGCTGTGCCAATACCAATACGATTGCGAAAAGCGACGTCAAAATTCTTCTTTTTTTCATCTGTTTTACCTCCGATTTTTGCTTCCATTTGCTGTTTGCGATAAATTTGTCCGATTTTGCAAGATATCTGCGGATTATCGAGTATTGAAAAAAATTGTATCTTATGGTATAATTATAAAGTGACAAAGAGCAGATTGCTATACTTTGCAAAAAAAATGCTGTTTTTTGCGAGAAATCTGTTTTGAAGGGGGTGGATTTTATGATACAAATCGCATTGTGTGATGATAATAGAGCGCACATTGCCAAGCTTGAAGCATTGCTGAACGAATACTTTGAGGGACACCCCGATATTCCTATAAAGATAAAAGCTTTTTCGTCTGCCGCAGAACTTTTGGAACACATAAGAATACACGACATTTTTGATCTTTATTTGCTTGATATCATTATGCCTAACGAAAACGGGATCGATTTGGGACGAAAGATTCATACGATAGATAAGGGTGGAACAATTTTCTATCTTACATCTTCGATTGATTTTGCCGTAGATGCTTTTTCGGTCAAAGCATCACAGTATCTGCTGAAACCGATTGATAAAGTGCAACTGTTTTGTGCGCTTGATTCTTTGGTAGATGAATGGCTCGGCAACCATCAAAAATTTATTACTATAAAAACACACGTAGGCATTCAAAGAATCGCAATTCGCAGCATTGTTTACGGTGAATTGATCGGTCACTGCATCCATTATCATCTCTCCGACGGATCGGAAATTGAGGGAATGAGTATAAGAACGTCTTTTCGAGATGCAATACTCTCGTTACTTGACGAACCGCGCTTTACCATGACATCGGCATCGTTTGTTGTAAACTTGTATTTCATAGAAAATATTAGCGCAGAAGGGCTTAAGCTTACAAACGGAAAATATTTACCTATATCAAGAAATCTCAAAAATGACATCGTAAATAAATGGCTTGATTTTCACCTGAAGGGAGAATAATTTATGTTAAACCTAACTCATCAATATCTAATTGATTGGTCAACTACAATTTCTATGTTTGTAGTGATAATTATGTTTTTGTTTCTTTTTGAATCTCGTTATCCCAAGAAAAAGTATTTCGCCTCTCTGATCCCGTTCTCGATTTGTTGGTTTGGGCTCAATCTGGGAATTCTTTTTGTCTGCGGAATTGAAGTTCAAGGAACATATAGTTTATTAACTGCCACTCTCCCCAGTTTAATTTATTTCTTCATTGTAGCAAAAGACAGAGGCGGACGTTTTTTCTTCACCTTTTGTTTTGTAGATACCATTATGATCTGGGTAATGATGGTTACAGGGCTTATTGATTATGCGGTTGGAAGCGAGGGGATCGTAAACTTCGTTTTGAGAATGATCACTTTCAGTGCTATGTTGCCTATTACGTGGTTTTGGGGACGTAAACGTTATTTGAAATTGCTCCGTACCGCAAGCAAAGGTTGGTGGATATTTACCGCAATGACGGGAATTTTTTACATAACTCTTACAGTTATGGGAGGAATTCCTACCAATCTTCGTCTGCGTCCCGAGGATATGCCGTCTGCTGTTATGGTGTTGATACTGCTGCCGCTGACATATATTACGATTGTTAGACTTTTAGGGCAGCAGCAAGCCAATTTTGAAATGCGCGAACACCAAAAAGTATTTGAAATCCAAACTTCGATGATGGAACAAAGAGCCTTTGAGTTTAGGGCGGCAGAGCAAAAAATCAGAATTGAGCGTCACGACTTAAGACACCGTTTTCAAACCTTGAGCACAATGCTGAAAAACGGACAAACCGACGAAGCACTTGAGTATATCGGTGCTGCCGAAGAAGCACTTAGCGAAACCGACATCAAGCATTACTGTAGTAATCCCGTTTTAGATGCGATATTGTTGGCATATTTCTCACAGGCGAAGGAACTCGGAATCAGAGTAGAAGCAAATCTTGATATTCCGGATACGCTTCCTGTTCCTGCCGCAGATTTGTCAACCGTTTTTGCCAATGCACTCGAAAATATGATCAATGCAGTAAAGGAATTACCCGTAGAACAGAGAGTCATATTCTGCAAATGCATCAGCACCCCTTGTATGATGATCGAATTTTCCAACCCGTATGAGCGTGAAGTCGAATTTTCCTCCGATGGTTTGCCCGTTTCCGAAAAAAACAATCACGGAATAGGAACTCATTCTATAAAGGCGTTTGCAGACAAATATGATGCAATCTGTTCTTTCAAAGCAGAGAATAAAATGTTTAAATTGCAATTAGCTATTAAAAATCAAGAAACTTAAAATACTTAAGGCGGCGAGGTTTTTATCCTCACCGCCTTAAATTATTCGGCTAATGTTTCAATAGCAATCTGCATACCGAGTTTGAAAGCATATTCAAAGATTGATGCCTCCGCCAAACTCATATACTCGCTCCAACAATCGTGGAACTTTTCGAATGTTTCTTTCTGTTCGTCCGTGAAGCTCTTTTCCAAGTCCTCGTGATGCCGTGACATATATCCGAGGAGTTCTTTCATTTCTTTGGAGTTAGTTCGGCTGTCCTCTTGCGGTATGATGTTTCCGTGCCAAAGTTCGTTGATAACCGACCTCATACGTATACCACCTCCCGCAAAACGATTTCTTCCGCGCAGTTGCGGATGTTGTTCATCTCGGCAACCCAACGGAGCATGTCGCGAGCTTTCAAATCCTCGTCAATACTTCTTTCGGCGGCAAGTCGGTTTATGATGCTTTCAACCATCGCTTTCGATTCAACGTTGATCTCATAGAGCCGCTGATTGAGCGTGACTTCCGAAAGAAGATTGGTGTAACGACTTTTGCGATGCGCTTTGAGATAGTCGAGGTGCAATCTTCCGTACTTGCCGATCTCCTTTTGTTCGGGGAGTTCAAGCGAGGGGTAATATTGCTCGCCTCTGAGTTCATAGGTAATTCCGTTCTGTTCAATGTACTTTTCCATATGTTGCACCTTCCTTTCCTTTGGTGCTTTAAGTGTACTATAAAGACGGAAAATCTGCAAATGTGCAAAAAAGAAAAATACGAGAAACACCGAAATGTTCTCGTATCTTTCTTCGCCTTCGCAATGCTCGTAGTTCTTAATTCTTAAAAACTGTCCTTAACGGTACGAAGCATTGAGACAGTCTTTTTTTTAATCTTCTATTACAGACTTTTTGCCGAATATGGCGGCGAATCTT
>JAZNHE010000074.1:0-2994 GCA_045576795.1 Eubacteriales bacterium
CCTTGTTTTGAGGGGGATTACAATTAATTAAAGCGTTTCATTGCTTTCCAAAATCCTGCATAAGAACGGTAGCCCACGTATTTGGCGATCTCGGTTAATGACATGTCGGATGAATCCATCAGTTGCTTCGCAATCATTGCCCTCGTGGCGGCCAACGTATTACGAAAGGTTCCGCCCATATGCTTTAATACCAACCGCTCCGTCTGCCGCTCGGAAAGATGAAGCATATTGGCGAGGTCAGAAAGACAGGGTTCCTCGTTGTAGTGAGTCAAAAAGAATTCGTGTATCGCAAAGCCATAGTCGATCACCGGCTTGGATTCAATTCGCTCGCCTTTATAAAAGCAGTGGCAAAAAAACGCCATAAACGCAGAAATCGTCGTATAATCATTTGTTTCCCTGCAATACGGTAGCTCATCAAAAAAGCGACGCAATAATTTCTCGTCTATCGGGTACACCTCGAATTTTGCGATGCTATCACTTTGATCATAGTTGATCTGAAATGCGGAGTGCATCGTATTTTCGTCTTGCTTGATGCAGGTATGCAGAACCTTTCTCGGAATGATCAGCATACGTTCGCTCTCAACCACATACGTTTTCCCTTCGATCACGAACGTAGCGCTTCCGTCAAGGATAAGGTGTACCTCGGTGTAGTTGTGATTGTGAACCGGGCTGCAAGAAAGGTTGTTGTAAAATCCCTCTTGCAGAAAAGCGAAGAACTCTCCTCCCGGTGTTTTAATCGATAATTCATTGTACATAAATATTTCCCGACACGACATTTCATATTTTATATTGTCCGCTGCACTTATTGACCGGAGAATATATTAGTGATATAATTATATCACAAAATCATCTCTTGTCAAGGAGAACACAATGAAGATTATACGAATAAATGAGCCAAAAATTATCATGAGCAACCCTACTAGCAAGCATAATTATTTTGCTTGGCCCACCATAGCCAGACTTCAAGACGGCAAGCTTGCTGTGGTTGCCTCAGGATTTCGCCTGCAACATATATGTCCGTTTGGGAAAGCTGTAATATCCTTCAGCGCGGATGACGGAGATAGCTACACGCTTCCATCTCCTGTTATTGATACGCCACTGGACGACAGAGACGCAGGCGTTCTTCCTTTTGGAGAAAACGGTGTTATGGTAACCTCGTTCAATAATGCGCTGGAGTTTCAAACAAACATCGCCGAGAGGTCGAATACAAAAGCGTATCGGCTTTCCTATTTAGACCTCGTAAGCAAGGAAGAAGAGGAGCGCTACCTTGGTTCAACTTTCCGCGTAAGCTTTGACGGTGGAGTTACTTTTGGAGAGGTTTGCAAGAGCCCGATTACCTCACCCCACGGCCCAATTCAACGCAAAAACGGAGAAATTATTTGGGTGGGAAGAACCTTTTCGCCAAAAAACTCTATAACGGACTATGATCGTATCAAAGCATACCGACTTCATCCTCAAAACGGAGAAATGGAATATCTCGGATGCATAGACGAAATTTTTTCCGAGGGGGAAAAGCAGTTGTCCTGCGAACCGTGCGTATTGGAGTTGGAAGACGGAACGCTTCTCTGCCATATCCGTGTTCAAACACCAAAAAGCATTAACAGAATACTTTTCACCATTTATCAATCTACATCCTCTGACGGCGGAAAAACTTGGTCAAAGCCCGAGCCGATTCTGCCTAAGCTGGGAGGCGCTCCGGCGCATATTATTCGGCATTCGTCCGGCCTTTTGATTTCGGTTTACGGATTCCGCGGTTCACCCCATGGCATTAAACCGTTTGGCATCAAGGCTATGTTCAGCCGTGATAACGGCAAAACCTGGGATACCGATTATACCATTTTTACCAGCGAGGTCAGCGAGGATATGGGTTATCCTTCGACGGTGGAGCTTCCAGACGGCAGTCTTTTAACCGTTTTCTACGCCAAAGAAAGCAAAGATTCTCCGGCGGTTATTATGCAACAAAAATGGAGGTTTGAAGATGAAATTTAAGGGAATTATTCCGGCACTGGCAACCCCACTGAATCAAGATGAATCCATAAATTGCGGTGTTCTTGCACAGTTACTAGAGCATTTGATTTGTGAGGGTGCGGACGGATTTTATATTGCCGGAGCCACGGGAGAGGGACTTGCCCTGCGCCCACAAGAAAGAAGGCTTCTTGCGCAAGAAGCCATACGGATTGTAAATCACCGCAAGCCTTGTATTATACAGGTTGCTTCCACCGATTTTCACGAGGCGATTGCGCTTGCCAAGCACGCCGAAGCATGCGGTGCTGATGCGATTTCGGCAACACCACCTCTCTTTTTTCAATACGACGAGGATGACGTTTACAACTATTATAAGGCACTTGCCAACGCCGTTCATATTCCTTTGATGATTTATTATAACCCTGCCGCAGGTTTTTCTATGAATGCAAAATTTGCCGCGCGAGCATTTAAAATTGATAATATCACCGCAATTAAATGGACAAGTTCGGATTATTATCAAATGATGCAGCTAAAACAGATGACCCATGGAGAGATGAATATTATCAACGGTCCTGACGAAATGCTGCTGATGGGCTTAACCGCAGGCGCGGATGGCGGTATTGGAACTACCTATAATATTATGCTTGACGTCATAAGAGGCATTTATGATAGCTTTGTTGCGCATGACTTAGAGAGCGCTCAGCGCGAGCAGGCTAGGGCAAATCAAGCAATTTCGACACTGTTGAACTATCAGCTGATCCCTGCCGTGAAGGCAGTTCTTGAAGATATGGGCTTTGCGGTCGGAAACGCGACGTTCCCTATGAAGCAATACAGTCAGGATCAAAAAAAGGCCATCGCCGTGAAAATACGAGAAGCGAGAATTTTCGTATAATAATATTGAAAAAATAAGTAAGAAAACGCATTGTTTTTTGGTGAACCATGTAATAAAATCAAATAAGCAATTATAGACCAACATAAATTTACTAGAGTTCGTATCCTTATTGCAAAACACGAAAAATATCCTTTTCG
>JAZNHE010000075.1:0-2306 GCA_045576795.1 Eubacteriales bacterium
TGACTTTTTGAATTGCAAGGTGACGCGAAATGATTACCCGGAATCCTTAGATGCAGAATACAACGTAAAGAAATTGCGTGATGATATAGCAGTCGTAGTTGATCGCTATTGCACAAAGAGTAAGGTTGTGTGTGAACGCTGCGGCAAGGAGGGACGATTGCGTAGGAGTGATCTCTGGGAGCAAACGCTGTGTGATGAGTGCCTTGCCAACGGCAAAAGACTGCATAAACTACTATAACCCCCCTTAATATGCACAAGACGCTCTCAGCTGTATAACTAAGAGCGTCCGGTTATCATTATTCCTCTAGAAGTTTGATAGCTGCGGCATATTTTTATTTCCGCTTGAGATCCTTTTCACTTACCTCGTTCAGGCGGGACAAATCACTATTGTGGCGAAGGTCCGCAAAGAAAAAGTATATTGCACTTTTGACAAGATGAAAGGGGAGAGGGGGAGTAGATATGACTGTTCTGTTATATACGTCTTGCGGTTAAGCGCATAATAACTTGACAATAAGTGTATATTAAGCGCATAATAAAAGCACAATAAAATGCGGAGGTCAGTTTATGAATATCGGAGTTGAAACGGAACAGATTGAGTTTAAGAAATCTACAGGTGAGTTAAAGGAAGGCGTTATATCTATTGCGTCAATGCTCAATAAGCACAGAAGCGGTGTTTTATATTTTGGTGTCAAGAACGACGGAGAGGTTATAGGTCAGCAAATCGGAGATAATACCCTGCGTGACATATCGCAGGCAATGGCAAATTTCATTAAACCGCAGATAATACCGTCTATCTCATTTGAACTTATAGATGACCGGAATATTATAAAAATATCTGTTGCAGGAAATGAACGACCCTATTCCGCGTACGGTAAATACTATATGCGCTCTGCCGATGAGGATAGAGAATTATCTCCGTCCGCACTTCGCAATTTAATGATGAGCAATACTGATTCTATTGTTAATCTGGAATCAAATAATCAGGAACTTTCATTCAGCCAACTTAAGCTTTTATATGCAAATGCAGGTCGTACATAAAATGATGAAACCTATTGTCACAACCTCAATTTGCTTACACAATCAGGGCAATATAATCTGATGGCGTATATTCTTGCTGATAACAACAGCTTTTCTATAAAGATTGCAAAATTCAAGGGCAAGGATAAAACAGAGCTTATTACTCGCAATGAATACGGATATAAATGTCTTCTTGTCGCTGTAAAACAGGTGCTTGACTATGCTGAAGCGATAAATGAAACCTCAGTGGAAATAAGGGGAGGTTTGCGAAAAGAAACAAAGCTTTTCGATATGGATTGTTTCCGTGAGGCTTGGCTGAATGCTTGCCTACACAACAGTTGGATTAAGAAAACTCCGCCTGCCGTATATTTCTTTGAGGACAGAATTGAAATTATTTCTATCGGTGGTCTGCCGGATGATTACTCCTTGGAGGATTTCTTTGCAGGGAGAAGCCGACCTGTCAATCTTGAGCTTCAGCAGATTATGGTACAGCTTGACTATATTGAACAGACAGGACACGGCGTGCCTCTTATTGTAAGCAAGCACGGACGAAAGGTTTTTGACATAACCGAAAACTTTATTACTGTTACACTCCCTCTGAATAAAACCGAAGAAAAAAAGAGTACAATTAAAGAACAGGTAACGCTGACAAAAACACAACAAAATATCATAGATATCCTCTCTGTAAATGAGTTTATAACCGTTAAGGAGTTATCAGCGAAACTTGGCCTGAGTGCAACTGCTATAAACAATGGCATTAAGTATTTGAAAGAAATCGGTCTTGTAAGCAGAGCAGGCTCAAAGAAAAATGGTCGTTGGGTAGTGAACCCCTCGCGCCTTTAGATAATATGCAATGACCTCACATGTTTTTGCAGGCACATGGGTTTGCTCCGGGTATGAGTGTTCATTTGCTGCCGTGGCAGATGAATAATACTTTAATATGTCGCAGGAGGAACGCCACAAAAGGTTGATGGTGTGGATGCATAATCAAGCAAATCAGCCTTTGTGCTTTCGCAAATTTGAAGAGCTCAAAGGCTTTCGTTTTACGATATGCTTGAAATGCCACTAAACTAAAGATACAAGTGATAACAAAGGTGGCGATTGACCACTTATTACAAGGCTGTCAAAATCCGACGATAAGGAGTATTAATTTTAATGAAAATTGCGGATACAAGTGAGCTGAAATCCGACGAAAAATAATATTTCAAAGTCATATGTATCCCCACGCGAGGTTTACATAACACACAAATAGAGAGTGCAGATGACACCGTTAGGATATGCTCATAAAT
>JAZNHE010000076.1:0-17211 GCA_045576795.1 Eubacteriales bacterium
ACGTCCTTATACTGTACCGTGTCGAGTAATTCTCCCGATACCGCCTTAGCTGCCTTCACCACGTCGGAGAATACAACTGCGCCAACATCTGCAACGAACGTCATATCGATGTCGATGGCGGGGAACTTTGATGGCTCCTTATATGCGTTTGTTTCTGCCTTAACCGATGCAAACGCCTCTGTGTATATCTCAAGGAATGCGATAGCGCACTTCTTGTCAACGTTGGCAAGCACGACGGGATGAGGAACGGAAACGTATCCTACCTTAATACCGTCAACGAGGATAGCAAAGGTGTTGACGGGATGCATATAGTCAAACTCCGCATCCTCTGACACGTACTCGGGCGCCTTGTGTAAAATGTCACGGCACAACTCGTTTGCCGCATTACAGCACTCAGAGAACAGCTCCTCCTCGCTCTTCTCCTTGGAATAGAGAGCCACACCGAGCTTATTCTGCTCATTGCACTCGCCGTTGTCCTTAAGGCCCACTACCGTGTGACCTATTTCAAAGATACCGAAGCTGTCCTTATAGGACTTGTTCTCCTTAACAAAGGAGAGGAGCGTGGGTATCATAGATATTCTGAGATACTGGTGGTCGGGTGTCTGGGCATTGATAACCCTGACGTTCTTGGGAGTGGTTATACCGAGCTCCGCATTCTTTGCATCGTCAGACCAGATGTAAGAATGTACCTCGTGGTAGCGATAGCTCTTTACGAGTATATCCTTCATTCTGTCCTCGTCTGATTTAAGCACTTCCTTTCTCACAGGAGCGAGAGCCGAGGTCGACGTGGAGATGTCAAAGTTGTCATAGCCGTATATACGTGTGATTTCCTCGATTATGTCAGCCTTGATGGTGACGTCCTTTGTAGCTCTCCAGCTCGGAACTACTACGGTGAACTTGTCCGCCCTCTTGGTAACCTTAAATCCGAGTCCCTTAAGAGTAGCTATTATCTTGTCATCGGGGATATATATACCTGTGTAACGGTCTACGTATTTTCTGTCAAATTTGAGAGTGATTGTGGGATACTTGTTCACGTACACGTCGGTAAAGGATGAAGTCACCACAGCACCGCTATCGCATACGGAGAGCAGATAGAGGAGTCTTTCTGTCGCGAGGCGGCAGAGCTCAGGGTCGAGCATCTTCTCATATCTCTGCGAGGCATCTGTTCTGAGTCCGAGGCGTGTGGTTGTCTTACGTACAGACACTCCGTCAAAGGTCGCGGACTCGAGCAGGAGTGAGTCGGTATCATCGGATATCTTGGATGCATCACCGCCCATAACGCCTGCTACGGCAACGGGCACGTCAGATGACGTTATCATGAGCATCTTGTCATCGATATTTCTCTCTACACCGTCGAGCGTGGTAAATTTACAGCCCTCGGGGAAGGTCTGAACCTCTATTTTGTCAACCAATCTGTTATCAAAGGCGTGCATGGGCTGACCCATCTCCATCATAACGTAGTTGGTGAGGTCTGCAAGGAAGTTGATGGCTCTTGAGCCGCAGTAGTAGAGGCGTATTCTCATATTGCAGGGGGACTGCTTTAGAGTGATGTTCTTGACCTTGATTGCGGAATATCTCCACACGAGGTCGGTCGCCTTTACTTCAACACAAACAGCAGGGAGTCCGTCATACTCGTCAACGTTGACAAGCTCGGGGCTCTTCAGTTCTCTGCCTGTAATGGTAGCAAACTCGCGCGCTATTCCGTAGTGACTCCAGAGGTCGGGACGGTTGGTAAGCGACTTGTTATCTACCTCAAATATTATGTCGTCAATGTCGAATATTGTTTTTATATCAGTGCCGAGGGGCGTACCCGTGGGCAAATCCTTCTCTATATCCCATATTCCCGAATTGTCGTCACTGATGCCGAGCTCCGCCTCGGAGCAGCACATACCGTAGGAGGTATATCCGGCAATGGTAGCAGGTGCAATCGGGTGACCGCTTACCGCACCACCGTCGGTGGCAAGGGCTACGAGCATACCCTCTCTTACGTTGGGCGCACCGCACACGATATCCACTACACCTCTGCCCGTGTCAACCTTGAGCAGATGCAGCTTCTTCGACTTGGGGTGGTCCTCTATGGTGAGAATTTTCGCAACCACTACGCCGTGGGTGTCCTCACCCTTTACGATTATATCCTCAACCTCGGCGGTCGAGAGTGTGAAATTGTGTATAAGCTCCTTTTTGTCAAGGCCGGACAGGTCAACGAAGTCGCCTATCCAATTCATTGATAAAAGCATCTCTCTACCTCCTTATATGGACTTGAACTGCGAGAGCGCCTTAAGGCTGCCGCTGTTAAAGTCACGGATATCCTTTACACCGTATTTCATCATAGCAAGACGGGTGAGTCCAAGGCCGAAAGCAAAGCCGGTGTACTTCTCTGTGTCAATACCGCCCTCCTCAAGCACACGGGGGTGTATCATACCGCAGGGGCAAAGCTCAAGCCAGCCCGAATTCTTACAGGAGGGGCAACCCTCACCGCCGCAGATAGCACAGTTAATATCAAGCTCAAAGCCGGGCTCGACAAACGGGAAGAAGCCGGGACGCAGTCTTACCTTAACGTCTCTCTGGAATACCTCGGAGAGCATAGTCTTCATAAAGTAGATGAGATTGGAGATAGAGATATTCTCGTCTATCATCATACCCTCCATCTGGAAGAAGGTGTTCTCGTGGCAGGCATCCGTCGACTCGTTTCTGAAGCAGCGGCCGGGGAAAATAGCACGCAGAGGCGCGCCGTATTTCTTCATAATGTAGTTTTGCGCCGCAGACGTGTGAGTTTTAAGCAGCTGACCGTTGTCAAGATAATAGGTATCCTGCATATCTCTTGCAGGGTGGTGCTTTGGTATATTGAGAGCCTCAAAGCACTTGTAGTCGTCTACTATCTCGTCGTAGTTCTCAATGGTAAAGCCCATACTGATAAAGACGTCCTCAACCTCACGGGTTGCGAGTGTGATGGGGTGATATGATCCAAGCTCACGCTCGGGCAGGAGGGTGGGATTGTACTTTTTCGCACTTCTTACCTTACGCTCGATTTCTGCCGCCTCGAGAGCCTCGACAGCCGCCTTGATAGCTGACTCAACCTCATTCTTGAGGGCGTTGATAAGCTGTCCTGCCTCTTTCTTGTCCTCAACGTCGCGCAGTCCCTTCATAAGCTCTGCTACGTGTCCTTTTTTACCGAGGTAAGCTATACGCAGAGCCTCGAGGTCTTCGGCACTTGCCGCAAGTCCGAGAGATGCGTTAAAGCTGTTTCTCAGTTCGTCGATTTTTAATTTCATTACTCTATATCCTTTCGAATTTTTCCGTGGATTATATCGCTGTGCGATGCAATGTAGTCCCTCACCGCACTCGGCACGAGGTCGTCTATACTCTCACCGCGTGTTAGCCTCTCTCTGACGAGAGTGGAGCTTACGCCCCTGTATTCCTCATCCGATAATATCAGCTCTGTTTCATATCCGCCGAACTTCAGATTGTATTCGGCTTGTTTTCTCTCCCATTCAAGGTCTGACTCACTGCGGTATCCCTTGACTATCCTGTCAATGTCGTGCTCCCTCATATAATCTACCACGTAGCCGAGGGAATAGGACACAAACACATTGTCAAGCTCCTCCGTTGCGAGCATAAGCATAGCAACTCTATCGTCAAGCGAAAAGGTGTAGCTCTTGTCGGGGTTTGTAAAGATAACTACGTAGACCTCATCCTCCCGCTGTGCCACCCTGCGTATCATCTCAAGATGACCTACGGTAACGGGGTCGTAACTACCCGGCATAATAACACTCATAACTTCTCCAATGCGCGAATGTCAGCGCACATATATTTCTAATGCGCAAGATAATCTCTCCAATGCGCGAAAGTCAGCGCACATCTCTCTAATGCGCAAGATAATCTCTCCAATGCGCTAAAGTCAGCGCACATATATTTCTAATGCGCGAGATAATCTCTCCAATGCGCGAAAGTCGGCGCACATAATCTCTTGAATATGAACCGAGCTCTCTTTCACGGCTTGGGTGCTGATGCAAGTCGGTCACATTCTCTCCGAATACGCGACGGCACAAGCAGAGATTTCGCTATCGTGTACACGAGTACACGGTTCATTTCTAACTCATAATTATACTCTATAAGTTAGAATTTGTCAATTAGTTATAAATATTTTATGGGACAATCTCGGCATATTTTAGCCAAAAACCGTCAGTTTCCTCTGTATATGAAGATGTTGAGGGCGGTTTTCTTACCGTAAGAGGTGCTCTTAACCGTATCAAAGCACATAAGTCGCTCGTCGGATACGTCAATCTGCTCCTCTCCGCTCTCACACACGATTATAGCTCCGGGAATGATAAGCTCCGCATCGGCAAGGCGAACCATAGCATCAACACAGCACTGCATAGCGTACGGAGGGTCTATGAAAACAAGGTCAAATTTATCACGTCCCGATGCCTTTCTGATATAATTGCGGAAATCCGCTACCGAGTATCTGCACTTATCAAAGAAGCCGAGAGCCTTAGCGTTTCTCTTGACTATCTCCATTGCATCTCTCTCGGAGTCTACAAAGGTGACCGACTCCGCACCGCGTGAGAGAGCCTCGAGGCCGAGCTGTCCCGAGCCTGCAAACAGGTCAAGCACGCGCCTGTCTTCTATGTCAAACTGTATCGAGGAGAACATCGCTCCCTTTATTCTGTCGGAGGTTGGGCGCGTAGCGTCACCCTCAAGAGTCACTAACTTCTTGCCCTTTGCACTTCCGGTTATAATTCTTACCATTTCTTTATTCCTTTCAAGCCTTGTTGACGTCGATTACGACGTAGGGTGACGTGATATATCAGACGTCATCTCCTTGATTTATCAGCCTTGTGATAGTAGTTGTAAATCGCCTCGGCATCCTTCCTTGATATTCCCTTTATCTCTGCCAGCTCTTCTGCCGATGCTCCTCTTATCTCGGATAGCGGCATCGCGGATAATAGCACCTTTGCCTTCTTGTCGCCTATGCCCTCTATCTTGGTGAGCGAGGATTTTGTCAGCCCTTTTCTCTTATTTCCCGATGAATGTTTTAGGGCAAATCTATGCGCTTCTTCCTGTAAATTGTAAACAAACGTATACACATTCATCTCTCTTGCGATAGAAATCTCACGTTCACCGTCAGTGATAGCTCTCGTCTTATGGTATTCATCCTTAACCATTCCAAAGACGGGAATATCCACTCCGCGCTCACATAACAGTGCGCGGATAACTCCGACGTGACCGTCGCCTCCGTCAAGCAAGATGAGGTCGGGCGTCTCCGTAAGGGATGGCGTACCGTCGCCTAAATGCGTAAGACGTCTGCCTATCGCCTCTCTCATTGAGGCATAGTCGTCCTGTGTGTCCGTACTCCTTATCATAAAGGCACGGTAGTCACTGCGGCGCGGCTTTCCGTCCTTGGACACGACCATAGAGGCGTATATACTCTCGTTACCGAAGTTGGATATATCGTATGCCTCGATACGCCTCGGTATCTCGGAGAGTCCGAGCAGCTCACGGAGTCGGCGTATGCTCTTGTCCTCCCTCTCGGCATCAAGCCGTGTCTGGCGAGCCGCCTCCTTGGCGTTTTCAAGTGCCATATCGCACAGTCTTCTTCCGTCACCGCGCTCGGGTACTCTTACCGTGACCTTGTACGGCGCGTTTAGCGACAGATAGCTCGACAACAGCTCAATATCGTCATCCGAGAGCTTGAAATCGAGCATTACCTCCCTCGGTATATTGCCACCCGTGTCGTAATAATCGGCTATAAGTGCCACCGCATCCTCCTCGTCGCTGAAGTCGGCGAGGGACAGTATAAATTCATTCTTATTGATGAGTGCGCCGCCTCTTATCGATAGCATAGCGAGTACGCTCTCCGTCTCTCCGATATACACGGCAAAGACGTCACGCATAACGCTCTCGTCTGCGACTACCTTCTGCTTCTCCCTCAGGCTCTCAATCGCCCGTATGCTGTCGCGCAGAGCTGCCGCCTTCTCAAATTCCATATTCTCTGCCGCATCCGTCATCTCACGCGTCAGAGCATCCACCGTTGAGCGCACGTTACCGTCAAGCACCCACTCTGCGCATTTGACGAGTGCGCGGTATTCCTCGGAGCTCACCTCTCCTGTGCAGGGGGCAACGCATCTGCCCATATCACGGTATATACACGGCCTCTCCTTGCCTATATCTTTTGGAAAGGAACGTCTGCACGTGTAGAGTCCGAATATCTTTGCCACCGTGTCAAGAGCACCCCTGGCACTCGACATTCCCTGATAAGGTCCGAAGTATCGCGCTTTGTCGCTCTTTCTCTCCCTGGTGACAATCAGTCGGGGATATTCTTCCTTTGTAACCTTGATGTATGGATAGGACTTTGCATCCTTAAGCTTGATATTATATTTCGGAGAATGCTTCTTAATCAGCACGTTTTCAAGCGCGAGCGCCTCTATCTCCGTGTCGCATACAATATACTCGAAATTGCGCACGAGGCTGACCATTCTTGCCGTCTTGGCACTTGAATGCGCGCCTGTGAAATAGGAGGTAACGCGGTTTTTGAGCTTTTTCGACTTTCCGACGTAGATTATCTCACCGTCGGCATTCTTCATAATGTATACGCCCGGTGACTGCGGCAATGAATTCGCCTTGTCGCGTAATCTCTCTATAACCGTCACGTTGTATTCCTCCTTTCTCTATCATCAGACCTTCGGTCTGCATCTCATCACGCATAGCGTGTATCTCATCAACTCGTAAGAGCTGTATATCTCATACGCAAAAACGGCAGTCGTCGACTGCCGTTTTTGAAGATTCAATTAAAACTCGCCAAGACCGTTATCAATAAGCTCTGCAAGTCCTGATACAGCGTCAGCCTCTTCTGCTCCGTCTGCGATGAGCGTAATCGTAGTTCCCTTACCAATTCCAAGGGAAAGCACGCCGAGAAGGCTCTTGGCATTAACGCGGCAATCCTCCTTCTCAACCCAGATGGAACACTTATATGTATTCGCTTTCTGAATGAAGAAGGTAGCGGGTCTTGCATGCAAGCCAACGTTATTCTTTATAGTAACGCTACGAGAAACCATTAATTTATCTCCTCCGAGGATTTCATTAATACAAGTATAACAAATTGTTAAATAAAAATCAATACTTTTCTACAAAATAATATAGAAAGTTTTACGCTTTTACTTTATGGTTATATCTATAGCCGACGAGTCGTCAGCCCTGCCGTCGCTGAAATATGCCACACGGTCGTCAAACTCCTGTTTTGACACGCGCAGGCCCGCACTTCCGAGGCCGAATACACACCAGAACAGATAGTAGGTAGTCATATTTGCCCAGATGTAGTTGAAGGCTCCGAATACTATAAGCACACATAGAGTCATCGTCGCATATTCCGACAGCTTACGCACCTGGGAGTTCATAACGTAGGGACGATAGAACGCCCTGTGCCTTACCCTGATTGCAAATATCAGGAGCAGTGCGGCAAGCGAAATAATTCCCGCCTCGCAGGCAACCTCGAGGAAGAAGTTACCGCTGTCGGTAAAGTCCGCGCCGTTTACATAATTGGCGATTTCCTCGTTAAAGGACTCGCTTCCGATACCCACTCCGACAAAGAGGTTATCCCTCAGCATCCTGATGGAATCCGCCCATCTTCTCATCGAGTCGGTGAAGCCTATGACGCTTACCGTGGGATTTTCCATTATAATATTCAAGTATTTTTCGGGCACGAACATCATCAGGTGCGGAAGTATACTTACGGTTGCAAGAGCAAGTCCCGAGCCGTAGCGCATACGCTGAAGCCCGAATGCGATAAAGCCTATCACGAGCGTGATGTAAGCCCAGAAGCTGAACGTGAAGAACAGCGCAACAAAGTTGAGAAGGAATATGAGCGTGTATAAGATTTTCGACCTCTTCTTACGCTTTACGCTGATGAAGTAGAGTGAAAATACGATAGAAACGAGAAGCAGTATTGCCAATTCATGCGGGTTGTTGAAGGTTGCCTTAACAGCCTTAAGAGAGCCGAAGCCACCGCGTACAAGCTGCTCTGCCGCCTGGTATACCGCAATGAATGAAACGGGCACCGCAGAGGTGATGACAGAATTAACTATACAGTCGGCAAGACGGCGGTTGGTAACAAGACTACTCGAAAGTATATATCCGCCCGCGCCGAGAAGTATCATAATCACGGAGCTTACGAAGGACTCCATACCCTTGACGAATATTCCGCTGACAAGCACCGCAATAAGCATAAGCGTAAGGACTATATCGTACTGCTCAAAGAAGTAAAATCTCTTACCGCACGCCACCTTTCTTACGTAAGAAATAAGGGTAACGCCTATCATAGCGGCAAGAACTATTCCGCCCTCGTTAAAGGTGAGGTACGGCATAGCGAGGAATATCGAGAAGAACGAGAACTCAGGCGATAAAAACGTTAAGAACAGATAAAGGCAAATGCCGATGAATGCCGCAATATAAGCAATCGGAATAAAGACACCGACCGCCGCAAGAACTGCACCGAGAATTATTCCCACGGCAAAATGCACGCCCTTTTCTTTAGCATTTCTATGCATTCTTCTGATACAGAAGAACTCGAAGAATATATAATCCGTCAGTGAGAAGTCCTGGAACGCTATCGACAACGGCTTATCAACCACAACCATTGAAAGTCCCAGCACCGAGAACACCGCGGCGATTATAACCGACACCAAATTCGGCACAATCAGCTCCCCGAGCACTCCGAGAGTCAACTGAAGCAAAAGAGATAAAACGCCAAACGTGAGCATAAACGAGCCGTACGTTCTCGTGGATGAGTAGGACAGTCTTTTCGTAAGTGTGTCGGTAAAGGTATTGAACCTCTTGCCAAACCTGGTGAGGCGCACACGGTTAGCCGATCCGGTTATTGCCTGTACGTAGAATTTCTTACCGCTGGTATTGTCCTCGGCATCAGTGTATCCTCGCAGCCAATCAAGCTTAACTGCCATTTTTTATCTCCTTTCTCAGTAATATGTATATATTGGTTGTCAAAAAGACTATTTTTTCTTCTTTTTTTCGCGAGGCTTGAGTGCCTCCTCAAATTCGGGATGTGCGAGCAAGAGGTCGGGGCGACGCTCTTTTGTTATCCTGACGGACTCCTCAAGACGCCATAGGTCGATGCGCTTGTGGTCACCTGAGATAAGCACCTCGGGAACCTCTCTGCCCATAAATTCTCTCGGTTTTGTATACTGCGGATATTCAAGGATACCGGATGCCACGGATTCATTCTCATAGCATTCCTTATCACTCAGTACACCGTCCTTCAATCTCGATACGGCATCAATCAGTATACACGCGGGCAGTTCACCGCCCGTGAGAACGTAGTCACCGATGGAAATATCCTCGTCCACTATCTCGTCGAGCACTCTCTGATCCACGCCCTCATAGTGACCGCAAAGTATCACGATATTGTCATATTCCGAAAGCTCGCGGGCTACGTCGTGGGTGAAGAGTCTGCCCTTTGGCGACATATACACCACTCTCGTCTTACCGCCCTCGCCAAGCTCCTCTTTAATGCTCATATAGCAGTCGTATATCGGCTGACAGCTCATTACCATTCCCATTCCGCCACCGTAGGGGGTATCATCAACCTTTCTGTGCTTGTCGAGAGAGAAATCCCTGATATTATGGCAGTTAACGCTGATTATTCCCTCCGCCTGTGCTCTGCCGATTATACTCTCACGCAGAACACCCGACACCATATCGGGAAACAGCGTCATTACGTCAAATCTCATATCTATCCTCAAAGAATCCCGGTATAGGCGTAATAATCATACCCTTGTCCGGATCTATTTCCTTAATAAATTCCTTTCCCGACGGATAATACACCTCACCCGTGGGAGTATTGATGGTATAAAGCAGACCGCGAGGAACGTCACCGACCTCTTTTATCTGACCGTAGACTCTGCCACTGTCAGCATCGATAACGTCGAGGCCTATCATATCCGCGAGGAGCATCTCACCTGCTCTGACGGGGATGTCATCTCTGTGAAGATAGAGGACCGTATTTTTCATGGCTGTGGCAGTATCTCTGTCGGCAAGCCCCTCAACAGTCATCAGCACAGTTGCGCCCGCGACGGATGCCGTAAGCACCTTCCGTTCGGTATAGCTGCCATCCTTTTCAGCTAAAAAAATCCGCTTCTGTCCCTGAAGAACCCTCGGGCTGTCGCACCACGGCTCAACCTTTATTGCTCCGCGAACACCGTGAGGTCCAAGCACGCGTCCGCATTCAAGAAATTCCTTTTTCATACTAAATATTTTAACACAAAAATGTTGTAAAGTCAACGTATTTATATAATATACTTTATTTTAAGTGATGTTATTGACGGATAATGTCAAGATGCGATACGCAAGAGCTGCAACGGAAAATGCACCACGGGAAAATTAGTATCCGCAAAGAATACAACCTCGGCAGACGAGAAGAGCTCGCCTTGTGAAGATTTTTCAACAAATCATCAGGTGTTGCGCTTCTTTTTGAAGTAATCGCGCAGGATTTTCACGTTTTCCTCCGCGAGTACACCGCCCACGACCGTCGGGGTGTGATTGAGCGGCAGCTCTGCCATATTGAAGAGTGAGCCGTAAGCACCAAAGCGTAAATCGGGCGCACCGAAAACAACTCTCTCAATACGGGCGTTTACGATAGCTCCGGCACACATTGCGCAGGGCTCCATTGTCACGTAGAGAGTAACGCCGGGGAGTCGCCAGCCGCCGAGTGCCGCGCAGGCGCGCTCAATGGCAAGTATCTCCGCGTGATGAGTCGCGCATTTGGAATGCTCACGTGTGTTGTAAGCGGAGGAAATAACCTCGCCGTCCCTGACGCAGACAGCGCCTACGGGAACCTCGTCGAGCTCCTCGGCACGTCTTGCCTCCTCCATAGCGAGGCGCATAAATCTCACGTCACTTTCAGATACAGAGGGATGAGTGTCAGAAGAGAGCGAGAATGTTTTTTCATTTTCCATTATGTGATACCTCCGTCATCTCACAAGCTTCATAACGGCAAGAAACACCGTTATAATACACAGAGCCAGGGGTGCAAGCGTCGGGGGGAACGGTTCTCCCGCTCTGCATTTCTCTTTAATAAGTGATTTGTATTTTTTTCGATTTTTTATGATAAATACCAATGATATGACAACTAAAGTAGTCAATATTAGGATATAAATCCATATTGCTCTGTTAGATGTGCAATACCTCATCCAGATGATTGACGCCACATTGTTTGCAAAATGCATAATGATTGACGGCCACACCGAGCCCGTCATCACGTCAATTCCCATAAAGATAATTCCTGCCAAAAAGGCGTACGGCATCTTAAAAAAGTCGTTATGTGACAGGGCAAAATATGCCGCGGACAGAATTATACACCACCTCGGAGAGTACGGTAGAATAAGCTTCATCGGCAGATATCTGAACAGCATCTCCTCAAGTAGCGCAGGTACTAACGCGCTGAAGACGAGCATCTCTACAAGCGAGGTATCGGGAACAGGGTCCGATGAAAAACCGAATAAACCGAGAGCAAGGCTCGTAAGATACGCCATACCTATGACAAGTGCAATCACGGGCGCGATTATCGGAAGAATATGCCCAATGCTTGCCTTATCAAGAGTTAAAAGTCTGTCGGGCGGCTCACTAACTCCTGCTATCTCCTCGCGCCTATGCTTGAACTCAAGAGAGGACTTATATGCTATCAGAGTGGGCAAGAGAAATGCCGCAAAGTAAAGTATCTCGCTGAATACCGCACCCACAGAGCCGGAAGCGGCAAGCAGAATTATAAACGCTATATATACAAAGGTAAGCAGCTTTACCGGTTCCTTCATAGTGTCCTCCTCTTTGTAATATTTTCTCCAAATATCGGCCTTACGATAAACTCCGTCGTAAATAATCCGTCAGGTGTAGCTCCTCACCGTCTTTATAAATACGACGGGAGCCAATCCAAAAAAACCTCTGAGAATGGCCGATATTTTATCCATAACCACATCAAATGTTATACTTTTTACAGGTACAATGATGTGCAAATCTTTGTTTTTTACTATTTTCTTGAAAATTTGCGGTAGAAATATCCGTTTTTCTCACACGTAACAAATATCGAGCCACGCGCCGGGTGTATACCGCATCTTAACCGGCAGAGCCGCTCTTGCATTATTCTTACCTTAAGCGGATGTCCCGACAAATGCCGTCAGATAACCAAAGAAAACCTGAGCTTTCCACGGATAATGTCCGCCTCCTCGAGCCTTACCCTTATCGTATCGCCGAGTCGGTAAGCGAGGGACGTATGAACAAGCGACATATCGCTCTCGTTGTAGCTGAACAGTCCCGGCATCTCGGATATAGGGATAAGTCCCTCACAGGTATTCTCCAGCTCCGCAAATATGCCAAACGGAGTCACCGAGGTTATCACGGCATCAAAGCTCTCACCGATATACCTCGACATATATACTACCTTATACAGGTTTTCAATTCTTCGCTCGGCATTGAGTGCGCGCAGCTCACTGTCGGTAGCCGCCTTTGCCGCACGCTTTGCGTAGGAGCGATATTGCTCTGCCCTCTTGCCCTCTATCAGCACCTTGTGTATTATTCTGTGAGTCGCAAGGTCGGAAAGACGGCGTATCGGTGAGGTAAAGTGACAGTAGTTATCTATTCCGAGTCCAAAGTGCGGCGAGTGTATCTCGGAATACTGCGCCTTCATCATAGAGCGCAGCATAGTGCGTGATACGGGTATGTCGAGTCCTCGCTCCTTGGCAGTATTGAGAATTCTCGCAAATGCGGAGCTATCCACGTCCTCCCTCTCGAGCTCCCTTGTGCCAATACCTATCACCTTAAGATAATCTATGAAGTCAGAGAGCTTGTCCTCCGAGGGCTTCTCGTGTATACGGAAGACGCAAGGAATACCCTTTTCCAGAAGAAGTGTGGCAACCGCCTCGTTGGCAGTGAGCATAAATTGCTCAATAATTCTCTCGGATACACCGCGATTTATACGAATAACGTCACACGGCTCTCCTCTCTCGTCGAGTATAACCCTGCCCTCGTCAATGTTCATATCTATATATCCGCGCCCTGCCGCCTTGAGCGCAAGGATCTGATACAACTCCTCCATACGCTGAAGCGAGGGAATGACGGACTTGTATTTTTTGTTAAGCTCGGGCGTTGAATTGCCCGAAAGAATGGCGTTAACCTCGGAGTAAACTCCTCTCACGCGGCTCTTGATTATAGACGGAGTCACGCGTACGCCCGTGATATTGCCCTCTCTGTCAAGATCAATTATCGCCGATAGCGCATATTTCTCCTCACCGGGATTAAGTGAGCACGCACCGTTAGAGAGTGCCTCGGGAAGCATAGGCACGACCTTGTCGGTAAAATAGACACTTGTTCCGCGTCGCATAACCAGGCGGTCAAGCGCGGTTTTCTCCTCAACGTAGACAGAAACGTCGGCAATATGCACCGAAAGACGCCATCCGTGCGGAGTTTTCCTAAGTGATATGGCATCGTCAAGGTCCTTAGCTCCCTCACCGTCTATAGTGAATATGACGTCCTGAAACCTCTCTCTGCCCTCGTCGGTAAGCTCTCTCGCCGCCGAGATCTGCGCCTCACGTATCTCCTCATCGGAGAATTCGTCGGGTATATCGCACTCGGTGAGTATAGCCCGATAGTTTGCCTCCATCGAGTCCGTCTTACCGAAGTTGCTCACCACGTAAGCATCGGGAGAATATCCGCCCCTATCATCTCTTATAAGCTTTACGGACACCTTGTCACCGAGTGAGGCGCCGGCCCTGTCGGTTATCCTCGGCCTTATCGCTATGCGCCCGTCATCGGGGACAAGCACCCACACGTCAGACGGCACTCTCGCGCCTCCGCGACGGATATGATATCTCTCTGCGGTGAGCGTTCCTATTATGAAATCTCTGCCGTATTCTATTATTTTCGTTACACGTCCCTCGGTCTTTTCCTGCATTGAGTGAGAGATATACGTGTGGAATACAACCTCTACAAAGTCACCGTCTATCGCACCGAGTGTCTTGTCCTCGGGGATAAATATATCGCGGTCGTATCCCTCCTCAGCCGTGACAAAGCCATAGCCGCCCTTTGAGCCTGAGAATATTCCGCGCACGAGCATCTCGTCCTTGCGCCTCTTGTCAGACGTGCGGCCGCGACGTCCGTAATCGACCGTATCCTTGAGAACTATGCCCGAGTAGGCAACCTCCGTCTCGGCAACCGCGCGCAGAAGCTCACGCCTCGCCTCATCCTTACCGCGCCTCTTGTGTGTATTCCGTTTTGTAAATTTGGTAAAGTCACGCTTTGTGTATCTTTTATTCATTATAACCCCACCTTATTGAAAGCCGATATATAGAAAAAGACGAGGCCGACAACGCCCCGTCTTTTCATTCGGCTATGAGCGTAAGCCCACTACCATTAATTGAAGAAGTATTTGAACTCAGAAATGCTCTTCCAGTTATCAAGTGCCTGTGTGCTGTCGTAGTCAGGCTGAATAACGTATGCAGCAAGAACAGCAAGAGCAAATACGATAGCCGCTACCATGGTCCATCTGAACCAGAGCTTGTCTGTGTGAGCAGACTTATCCTTGCCATAGAAGGTCTCATTACCGCCGGCAATAGTACCGGAAAGGCCCTCGTCTGCAGATTTCTGGAATATAACCGCTACTACGATAAAAACAGCGGAAAGAAGCAATACTGCCAAAAGAACGTATTCCATTTGTTGTTTCCTTTCGAAATATCCTATCTTAGAAGCCTAAAAATAGGCATACTTAAAATTCATACAGTCATTTTACCATAAAAACAATAAAAATGCAATACCTTTTTTTATTTTTTTCAAAATTATTTTCGGGTAAGAAAAATCAGACAGTCGTCGCGCCCACACGCGTTCGCTCGCGCGCACACATTTTCATCCAAACACACAAATTTTGTTGTGCATTTTGCTATTAAAACACTATTAGTCTTGACAGTGAAATCCGAAAATATTAGAATGTAGGAGTAAAATATTTACTTACGAAAGGAATACGAAAAAAATGAAGGTATTCTACAAGAACGGTATTACAAATGCAAGGGGCGCGGTGCTTTCTTATCGCGACTTTCACGCATCACTGACCGAAAAGCAGCTCAGGTTCAATCCCGAGAAGGTAAAGAGAGCTGTGGCAAATGCCGAGCGTCTTTTTGAATATGATATACCGATGCTCACCGCATCGCTCTATAGAGAATTTGCCGTCAACGGCAACCGCGCTAACTTCGAGGCGGAGTACTTTTTGCGCCGCGATATGGCTGTCAGCTTTGCCATAGCGGAGGCGTATGAGGGCAAGGGCAGATTTACGGAAAAGCTCATCGACGTGGTATGGGCAATGATGGAGGAGTCAACCTGGAATATTCCTGCACATCTTTACACCACTCCGCACGGCGGCGATATGACGCTCTCCCCCGTTTTTGGTGATAATTATCTACACGGCATAGACCTTTTCTCCGCCTCGACCGCAGGCGCACTGTCCGTTGTATATCACCTGTGCCACGATATATTTGACGCTGTGACTCCCGTAATTTCGGCAAAGCTCAAATGGACTCTGCACGAAAGAGGAGTCAAGAACTTCCTACAGTATGAGCCCTGGTGGACGGGTGTCAGAGGCAACCGTATCAACAACTGGTGCCCGTGGATACTCTCAAACGTATTGCTGCAGACCGCCATTATGGAGGAGGACACCATCGTGCGTGAAGCGGTTGTAACGAGGAGCATCAACTATCTTGACAACTTCCTCAACGGCTATGCCCCCGACGGAGGCTGTGACGAGGGACCTGCATATTGGGGCGCGGCAGGTGCATCGCTCTTTGACTGCCTTGAGCTTATCGAGGATATGACGGGCGGTAAAATCAACGTATACGGTGACGAGCTCGTAAGAAACATAGGCGATTACATATACAAGGTTAACATCAACGGCACGCGCTACGTCAACTTTGCCGACTGTGCGCCCAAGACCGCGCCAAACCCCGGTATGCTGATACGCTTCGGTGAGAAGACCGGCTCTCCATTCCTCGTATCCTTTGGTAAGAAGCAGGCGGCGAATGGCGATTACTTCTTCTCCGCCTCGCATATGTACCGCTCTGTCAAGTGTCTGTATTCCGATACCGTTCAGTATGAGGACTGTCCCATGCCTCTCATATCCTTTATGCCCAATCTCGAGGTAATGACCGCACGTCAGTTCTCCGACAGCGGCAAGGGTATGTTCCTTGCGGCAAAGGGCGGCAGCAACGACGAGATGCACAACCACAACGACGTCGGAAACCTCATGGTATACTATAACGGCGAGCCCGTAATTATAGACACGGGCGTAGGTCAGTACACAAAGCAGACCTTCTCTTCGCAGAGATATGAATTATGGTTTATGCAATCGGGATACCACAATCTCCCCTCCTTTGACGGTATAGACCAGAAGGACGGCAAAGCGTATAAGTCCGAGAACGTACGCCACGACGAGAGCAAATCCGAGCTATCTGTCGAGCTACGCTCCGCATATCCCAAGGACGCAGGAATAGAGAGCTACGTACGCACAAGCTCGCTGCTTGACGGTGTCGTTACTATCAACGAGGCGGTAAGCCTTGATAAAGAAAGGCTCATCGACTTCCACATGATGCTGAGGGCAGAGCCCGTAATAGAAGAAGACGGCAGAATTCTTCTCCCCGAGGATAGAGTCCTCACCTACGATACCTGCCTCACAGCGAGCGTCGAGGAGTTCGACCCCGTAGGAATGAACACCAAGTCGTCCTGGGGAACGGATAAGCTATACCGCTTACACTTCACCGTTAACTCACAAAAATGCAACGTAACGTTTACAATTAAATAATATTTACGGACAATTACAACCAAACAATGCCGACCTATAACAACCAAGCAAGACTTATCGGCAACGATACAAGGTATGCGATAGGCATCAGCGTACAACCATAAAAATATGTACTTACGCTCCCATAGGGGCATTAACAAAAGCGGCGCGCACCGCCGAGCAAGGGCAATAAAATGAAGATTTTTGAAAAATACAACTTTAACGTTGAGGGCAACGTGCTATCTCTTGAGGACTTCCGCATAATGCAGCTCCCCGAGCTTCCGCCCTACAACACAGACAAGATCCGTCATATACTTGAGAAGGCGGAGAATTACCTTACAGAGCCTATCCCGATGATGACTCTCTCGCAATATCGCTCCTATGCCGAGCAA
>JAZNHE010000077.1:0-37747 GCA_045576795.1 Eubacteriales bacterium
CTTAATTCACTTATAAAATCACATATTCAGAAATGTGAAAACACGTAATCTATTCGTTTAAGGAGAAAAACAATATGGAAAAGCTTGAATTATTGAAGAAAAAGATAGCGAATATCAATAATAGCGAAGAATATAAAGACACTGTTTTTCAAGCGGAAGACATGCTTTTTGTTATCAGTGATAATAAAATACTTGCTATCTACGAAGACAGCATATCGGGTTATTTTTTTCCCGATTACACGGAAGAAGAATTTAAAGAGGTTAAAAGAATAGAAAAAGAATTAGCCCTTGATTATAAGGTGTTTCTACCCTGTAAAAACGATGCGAGATATTGCCTAGATGATTTAATTGAGTACTATGAAAACGAGGATGAAGAAGACAAAATCAAACAGATCGAAAACCTTCTCGATGTGCTTAGCGATGAAAGATCAACGTTCTTTGATAGAGAGGGAGAGTTTTTGAGTATCTTTTTACACCAAGAGTTACAAAGCGGCGTACCTTATGTTCATAGAGATTGGGATCATGATGAGGCGTATTACTACGATCTTGATTACAGTATCGGAGTATGTGATCCGCTTTATGACGTAATTGTCGCCGAACCTGAATTTGCTTATCCCGATGACATTGATGATTATGATAATTGTGCCGAACAGGAAAACGAATGCGATCGTTGGATCGAAATTCTATCCGAAATAGACAAGCATATTGTAAAATAAACAAACGCGTTTTTCAATTTACAGAGCTAATTAAAAATTGAACATTTGGAGGTAATTTATGAAGCTCAATGAATTTGTTTCGGCATACTACCGCTGCTCGTTTCCGACCAGACTCAACCGCGCAGCAATCGAGTACTACCGAGATAACTCTGAAAGCACCCGATGCAACTTTTTTCTCGAGGAAATGGTGAGAAAAAACGATTACACGCTTTGCCGCGACGACATTCACTATATGAGTGAAATAGCAAACGAGGCATTACCCGAGCTTTTCGAGGCATTTCTCTATGCCGCCTACGAGGACTTTAAGAAAAATCAAATTAAGCCGAAGAACCTCGTTATCATAATTCCGGAATAAGATTTGAAAAAAACTATTATTATGATTGTTGAAAACCGGAAATAAAAGTTGTATAACAAATATGTCGTCTTGTTCAAACAGAATCATATATTTTGTAATATTGGAGGAAAATTTATGAAAATGAATTTTAATGCATTGAAAAATTATCTTATCAACTCACAGGCTCAAGGCCGTATTGAATTATCATTTTCGCAAATTGAGGAAATATGTGGAACTATTTCCATAACTTATATTGAAAATCGAGACTTCGACAGACGGTATGCATTTCATAGACATCTCGAGGAAGCCGGATATCGTATTTCACATCCCGTTGATTATGAAAATCGCGTTATGTGGCTGGAACGTGTTACCGAAGATGATTCCGTCTCAGCAGAGTCGGTTGTGCTTGAGAATGAACAACACATATCCCTCTCCGATCGGATTACAGAAAGCTATGAAGAACTGTTTAGTGCACGAATAAGAAAAAATGCTCAACAACATCATATTTCCGAGGATGAAATTTTGTGGTATGTTGTATATACTTGTGCAACAATGGCTTCATTGTCCTATGAACGCCTACAGCGAGGCGAAGCATGGAGAGAGCGTGAGGAAATTGCACGATTAACGATTGAGAAAATACGTTCATTGCGTGAGGGAGTAGATTTTGATGAGTGGTTGCTTTCCATTTGTAGAAGTGACACTTCTTTTGGAATGCGTTTTGGTCTTTGGCAGAAGATGATCAACGTTTCATTAAAGGAAATGTATCTTTTCTATGTTGAGTGCGGATATTTTACACAGTATGCTTGGTTGTGGGAGGGCGGCTTTTGCCATTGTCCCGTGGACAGAATCATCCGAGATATTCTTGTCGGTCATATTCGCCAGCACAATCTCCCCATAGATATAGCTCCTTTGCGCACGCTTGTTTGGAATTATATTGACGAAGATCAATATATATCCTTTCAAAATGCTGTTGAACAATTGTGTTTAAGAGAAGGACTTTCATCTAAAATGTACTATGACGTAATGTATTGGAGAAGACCTAATTAATAATTCTATGTTTATACCATGTTTATCAGAAAGGAATGAAAAATGGAAAGAATCACATTAAAAGACAGCCGTTTCCGTATTATCGGCTATATCGATATTGCACCAAATGGCGATAAGACGCTACGTAACGAGAAGTTCCAAATTCTCGGCTACTATAAAGTTAAACAAGATGTTACCCAGGATGCCAGGTTTATGATCGTTGGTAGAGGGGATATTCTTACCTCACTTTTGCACTGAGAGGAAAAACGGATGAATGATTTTATTATTGAAAACGGTATTTTGATCAAATACGTAGGGAACGATCGAGATATCGTAATTCCGGATGAAGTAACCGAGATTGGAGAATCGGCGTTCTATTCTTGCCCAACCGTAATAACCGTTAGAATACATAACAAGCTCACCAAAATAGGCGATTCCGCATTTTCCGATTGCGCAAGTCTTGAAAAAATAAATATTCCGGACAGCGTGTGTTATCTCGGGGCATATGCGTTTTATGATTGCAGCAGATTATTAAGCATTGAGCTGCCCGAAAGTATTACTGACATTGGTATGGAAACCTTTTCGGGGTGCACAAGGCTTACAGAGGTGATATTTTCCAAAAGCATTACAGATATAGGACAGATGGCATTCGCTTTTTGCCCTTTGATTGAAAAAGTATATTACCATGGAACAGAATCTGATTGGAATAGTATTAAAATAAATCAATATAACGAACATCTCACTGCCGCTAAACGCCATTACTGTTGCAAAGAGCTATTTATCGACAAGGACAACTATATGCGATAGGATGCGACTATCAACGAGATTTACGAATTTTTTCCTAATCGAACATCTTCTCTCAAATTAATCATGAAATTAAGCAAATAAATGTACCTTTTCCGCCTTCAGCGATTCATTGTATTAACGAGTGAATCCATATACATAGATAGACCGACTCATCAAGAGTCGGTTTTTTCTATCTATGGCGGCGGAATATAGGATATATAGCGGCAAGACACGCCGCCGCGAGTTTTTCACATTATCAGCAAATCCGCGAGAGACGAAAGAAGATCCGAGCCTTGAGGAGCCATAAGGGCGTCACGAAATCGGCAATGTGTAAAATTCGAACGAAAGATGATTAAAAACCTCTTGTCACCCTTTACATTTGCTTTGGCGTATGATATAATATATACGACAAATTCGTACACAGTAAAAGAGGCACCCGATGGAAAGAGCTTATAACTATCTTAAGAAAAATATTGATCCGGATATGCCGCTTGCAGAGATGCTCGAGGTGTTTAAGAGAATGAGCAGGATAAAAGTGGATGCTGATGAAGAGATTTATTTAATGGAATCCTCAATGCAAAAGCGACGTTTCGGCAACAAGATTTTGCGCACAATATCTCTCGCAAGGCAAATCCCGGGCAAAAAGTGTGAATATTACCAATTGCATCTCGACATCACGTTTGATGCCACAGGCAAGAGAATGCGTGTGACCGACCCTATTTGGAGCGACGTAATAGAGGGCGATTTCTTTACTGCTGTTGAAAAGAGCGAAAGCTATGTTCAGGCTCTTGATGAAAAAATATTAAGGGCAAAGGTCGCCCTTGATAAGGCTTGATATGTAATCGTTGGTTTACATAATTAGCATAAACGGCTCGTGCGGCTTGCCTTTATACTATCGGACACGTGGCGGATAAATATTTAATTCACCGGGAGGATAATATGAAAAGAAGATTGATTTATACAACCTTTGTTGCTCTGATTCTTGTCTTGTCCCTGTCTTTAAGCTCATGTATTTATCTCGGCTATCAGGGAGAAGATATCGATCTCTTCACTACGGCGGCAAATAACGTGTTTGCGATTTACGGTTCCGCCACCAATGGAGAGGCAACGTATTCGCCTACTATCAGGGTTATTGAAAAGGATGATTACGGCAGGGTGCTATTCTTCTATAACGAAACAGGAGCTCCATACAGGGAGAGACGTATCGATTACGGAATGGCATTTGTGATAATGCAATACAGTGACGGCGAGCGTGCATATTACTACCGTGATGAATGTTATATGCATTATTTTACCGATTTGAGAGATACCGATAAGGTGCTTGCATCCCTTGACACGTCAATTCTTGAAGAGCTTAAGGAACGCAATGACTGGGGCAAAGAAATTGACACCGATAAGTGTACATCATCTGCTTTTAATAAGTATAAGGAGGAGCTTGAGGGGTATAAAGACGTAGAGATTTCCAATTTTGTTGCCGCTGCTCTTTCGGACTACTTGGGAATAGAGATAAATTACTACACAAACCCCATTTACTGCCACTCAGACAGCTATGGCAGAAAGCTTTTCTATGCCTACACTGCAAAAGGTAAGGATGCAAACGGTGATTACATATATGCTAATTTTGCCGTGATATTGAACGCCGATATGTCATTTACGAGTGGATGTGTTGCTGAAATTGAGGATCGCCTTCTCACCAATCAAGTAGTTTCCAATCTTAAGGCGTCGGTGGGTTGGGACGAGCCTTGACCTTGCGATTTACAGCATACCGTGTTGAGTTATTATTAAAAAAGGTGATTTATATGGCTGAAATTTTTGAAATTTTTATGATTGTTAGCTTTGGAGCATCCTGGCCCTTCAACGTGATAAAATCGTATCGCGCAAGAACCGCAAAGGGTAAGAGCCCCACATTTTTACTCCTGATATTGTTCGGATATGTTGCCGGTATTACGTCAAAGCTCGTTAATGTCGAATACATGGCTCACATAGCCGAAAAATGGTACGTGCTGTTCTTCTACGTTCTCAACTTCATTATGGTGCTCGCCGACTTCATTCTTTATCTTCGAAACAAGCGCATTGATAAGCTTTCCGAGGAGGCATAATAAATGAACGTACTCTCAATAGGCAACAGCTTCTCGCAGGACGCGCAAAGATACCTCCACGAGATAGCGCGTGCGTGCGGTGATGATGTTCGCACGGTGAATTTGTACATAGGCGGCTGTCCTCTTGACCTTCATTATGACAATATGAAGCAGGATGCGCGCGCATACGAGATACAGTGCGACGGTCACGACACAGGATTCTATACCTCTATAAAAGAGGCGCTCATGAGTCGTAAGTGGGACGTAGTCACCCTTCAGCAGGTGAGCACAAAGTCACCGTATATCGAAACCTATTCACCTTACATAACCGAGCTTGCCGACTACGTGCGCTCCATTCTTCCCGAGGCTAAAATTTTTATCCACCAGACCTGGTCCTATGAGGAGGGAAGCGAAGCACTCGCAGGCACCGGATTTTCATCCTCCCTTGATATGCAGAGGGAGATAACGCTCGCTTACACAAAGGCGGCGGAGCTGATTTTTGCAGACGGTATAATCCCCTCGGGCGAGGTTCTCGGCATACTCAGACGTGAGCACCGTGTTCACAGAGATCCAATACACGCCTCGGCAGGACTCGGCAGATATGCGATAGCCTTGACGTGGTATTCCGTTCTCCTTCAAAAAAGGCTCGATAAGGCTCCCGATATACTCCTCGACGAGGCTGTATCAAACGACGAGCGCGACTGCGTTTTAGAAGCGGTAAACGAGATTTTGGCAAAATATTAAAAAAGAAAAAACACCCGACGGCACAGAACGGTAAAGGACGTGCTGATGGGGTGTTTTTTGTATTTAATTGCACACGGGTGCCGTTTTTTATGGGGGTTATATCAGAAAAAGCTTGTTACAAAGATTTCAAGACCTATAAATATGAGTATAGAGCCTCCGAGAATTCCCGCCTTGCCGGCAAGACGGGTGCCTGCGTGCTTACCGATCTCTATGCCTATGTAGCAGATCAAGAGGGTAACTATACCGATGATAAGACAAGAGATGAGTGCCTCGAGGAAGTTGTGCTCCGAGATTGTAAAGCCGACGGACAGGGCATCTATCGACGTTGCCACGCCCTGTATGAGAATTGCTCCGAGCGTTGCCGCAGGCTTCTCCTCGTCCGAGTCCTTGTTTTTGATACCCTCGTATAGCATCTTTCCGCCTATGTATCCGAGGAGTGCGAGTGCAATCCATGGTATGAATTTTTCAAATGCGCTAAACAGATGAGCTATTGTCGATACGCACACCCATCCGATAAGCGGCATCAGGAACTGAAAGGCTGCGAAAATTCCCGCAACACCCACAGCCTTTGCCCTTCTCATATTCGGCTCGTTGAGGCCGTTTGCAAGAGAAACAGAGAAGGCGTCCATGGCAAGTCCCACACCGAGCAGGATGCTTGTCATGAAGAACGAAAAGTTAAGCGTCATTCTTCCCTCCGAAATTTAATACTACACGATTTTAATGCTTTTGATTTTGATTACACACTCGTCGGAATCGGGAGCGAGTATAAAGGAGTTAATTTCTCCGTCTACCTCTTCAAGACTGAACTCATACGTGTGCAATTCATCGCCGGAGAGCTCGAGGCTGAAGGTGTAATTTTTACCCTCCGCGGATACGGTCAGCTTCAATGACGAGGCACCGTCTACCGCTATCTCGGTTATGAATTTGTCCGCCCCGGATATTGCAAGCTCATCAGCGGAAACGGATGCACCCGTACGGGGCGCGGAGCCCAAAACTATACACGTACCCGACTGTCTTACGTTAAATCCGTTGTAATTCAACGCCATTTTGGGAGATGTGACTATCTCAAAGCTTGAAAACCTGCTCGTCATCAAAAGAGGCTCATATTCATAGTCGACGAGCTCGTCGATGGGAAGATAGGAGTCACCGAGCCCCTTTATACCGCTATATAAATCCCTCGCTATTGCTTCGTGTCCGAGGTCTCCCGGATGTGTTCTGAATTCAACCCCTCCTCTTGCCGCGACCTCGTCGTATTCGGGGTAATTATTGAATGCGTAATATGGGTTGTCATACCCGCTCCGCTCGTGCAGGTACTCAAAATTTACGGGAGTAAATCCGTATTTCTTTGCCGCGCGTGTGAGGGGGCGTGCGACGTTTTCATGCAGGATAAGGCACAAAACTGCTGTATTCTCGAGCTTTGCGCTTGCTATCATCTCATAAAGAGTGTCAAAGAAGAGGAAGAGTGACTCCTCATCATTGGCTACGGTGTTTCCGCCGCCCAATCCGATGGTGATTATATTTGGCTTGAAGCGTTCTATTGTGTCCTTTATCTCGGAATATTCCGACGAGGACGCATAGTCTTCTTTTATTGCGCCACCCACACATATTCTCTCATAGGTCGCGTAATTTCTCGCGATCGCCTTTACCTCGGTCTGATAGCCATCCTCGAGCATGGAAATGAATTTATGAAAATAGTCGTTCTTCTCCTCGCTCGCCGCCATGCCCCAGGCACCTGTTGTCTGCCAGCCCTTGAACGGACCGTGCAGAAGATAGGAGTGACCTATCGCAAAATATCTTATACAGCTCATTGCATTAACACGCCTTTCCCAATCTTATACGTGCAAATTATACCACGATACACTACTTCTGTCAATAATAATCTTTCAAAATGACGTGCGCGCGTCAGTATTGACAACTTACGTGATATGTGGTAGAATAAGTGTAGCTCACTACAAGATAGGAGATAATTATGTTAAGCGAAAAATTAGCGGAGAAGCTCTCCGGTAGCTTGCTTCTCAAAATACAGACGCTTGCCGCACTGATACTCTTGTTTGCCGTGATGGTTGCAAGCTTCGGCGGTATGGCTAAGATGCAAACGGGAGTGGAAACCACCAATGCCGATGCCGTAGCCGAGCTCGTTGAGCGAGGACTTGACAGTGGCAGAATTCCCGACAGGATAGACGTGGGAATCGGATACGTCTTGGCATCGGTAGGCGGAATAGGTGAATACCTTAAGCTCGGGGGTGACGGTGACCTCACCGACCTCAAGACCGGCACTGTCAGAATAATAGCATTTACAATGGCGGTAAAGCACAGCTTTGCGGAGAGCCCTGTGCTCGGCATGTGCAATATTGCCCTGATAGGTATGTCCTTCATATTGCCGCTCGTTATGTTCATCAGAGCGATAGCGGCGCTGATAGTATTCTTTAAGAATTCGGATGACCAGGCAGAGGCATTCGTGCGCGTTTCGGGTAAGTTTAACGCCATGTTCTCAAGCTTTGCCATGGTTCTTGCTCTCGGCAGCCTTATTCCCGGAGTCGCACTCGGCTCGGGACTTATAAGTATACTTGTGCTTTCGTTTGTCGGATATGCCATTAACATTGCCGCATCAAGACTTAAATACTATGAGATGTCCGATTTCATCTACCTCACCGTATGGCAGGGCGCGGCACTCATCGGTATCACCGGCTTTGCGGTGTTTATGATATCGATTTCAGCCTCAGGCTTCGTTCGTGAAATGGTTGCCTCTCTCGGCAAATACGCGCTTGTCGGCGCGGCAAGGGACGTGGCATTTCTGCCCGTATTTCTTGTTGTGCTTGCGGTGATGCTCGTCATAAATATCTGCGACCACTTCGTGCAGCTTATGATGAGGGTATCCTGCTCGGCATCAGCCAAGAAGTATTCCAATCTTATGGCGATGATCAAGACGTCTATACATTTCACCGCGTTTCTTCTTATTCCCATAATTCTTCATCTCTCGAGCATGCCGTTTGTTATAGACAAGAGCAACATCACGGCATTTATCTTCTCCGTTATCGGAGTTCTTATCATGCTCGCGGCAGAGGTCGCATATATGGTTGTTACTCCCATTCTCTGTCCCGAGGCGGATGAGGATGGAATAGAGGAGATAACCGGCGGTACATACACAGGCGAATAATCAAGCTAAATAATAAAGAGCAACCTCATGTGCAGCGGTTGCTCTTTATGTTGTAATAAGAAATTGTAAAACAAGCATATTAATGACACAATATGCAGTATTTGACAACTAATAATTACATAATATTATATAGTAAGTGCGCGCAGCCTTGTTTTATCAAGTATCTGTATACCTCCGCGCGAGGATTTAACTAGTCCCTCGGAGGCAAAATACTTCACCATCCTTGATACGACCTCTCTTGCCGAGCCCATATATTTTGCTATCTGCTCATGGGTGAGGGCGATGGTGTCGGAGCCGTCGTGCGACGCCTCGTCAAGCAAGAAGATAGCAAGTCGCTTGTCCATGCTCATAAAGAGGATCTGCTGCATTACCCACATAACGTCAGAGAAGCGCGCCATAGCCGTTTCGAGAGCGAAGATCTTTGCCTCGGGCATCTTCTCTGACAGTGCTGCGTAGCCGCAGCCGCCTACAACGACACAGGCGCTGGACTCCTCGGCATCTACAAATACGTCAAAGGTGAGATTGTTAAGCACACAGGATGCGGAGAGCATACACATCTCACCGGGGAAGAGTCGATAGAGAGTGATCTCCTTGCCCTCGTCACTGAGTATATACAGTCTGAGGCTTCCGCTTTTTATAAGAATTATTCCCGTACACTCGTTACCGTTATGTATATTGGTGCCTTTGCTGAATTTTATTTCCTGTGAGCTGTTACAGAACACGTCCTGCTCGTCGGGTGTAAGCTTATCCCAGAATGGAAAATTATCTCTGAATAACTCGCACAACTCATTTCTGTCCATTTTTATCACCTTACCTGAATATATTGATATATTTATTATATCACCTTGGAAAAATAAGTCAATAGATAACACGCGCGGTTTTAATATATTTTGGCAAACTGCGATTTTGAAATTCCTTTTTCAAATGTGACTAAGTCACAGAAAAAGAGTCAAGCATAGTGTATAATGAGGTCACAAAAACAAAAACACGGAGGAAATCTCAAAAATGAAAAGCAACGTTAAGTTTTATATTTGTTCCCATTGCGGAAATATAGTTGATATGGTACACGCATCAGGTGTTACACCCCACTGCTGCGGTGAAAAGATGCAGGAGCTCAAGCCCGGTGTGGTTGAGGCAAGTCACGAGAAGCATATTCCCGAGGTAAAGCTCGAGGGCAATGAGGTTGTGGTTACGGTTGGCTCCGTAATTCATCCCATGGCAGAGGAGCACAGCATTCTCTGGATCTGTCTTGAAACAGACAAGGGTGTATACCGTAAGTATCTCGAGGTCGGCAAGGCGCCCGTGGCGGTATTCTCGCTCGTAGATGAGAAGCCCGTGGCTGTATATGCATACTGCAACCTTCACGGTCTTTGGAAAAAGGAAATCTGATTTTTAGGAGATAAAATGATGGATAAGAGAGTACACGAGTTAATTAACGAGCAGATCAACAAGGAATTCTATTCGGCATATCTGTATCTTGATTTTTCAAATTATTTCAAGGCTCGCGGTCTTGACGGATTTGCAAATTGGTATATGATTCAGGCACAGGAGGAGCGCGACCACGCAATGCTCTTCTATCAGTATCTGCAGAATGAGAACGAGAAGGTCGAGCTCTTTGCAATCGACAAGCCCGATAAGGAGCTGACGAGCGATATGTCGGTGCTTCTTGCAGGACTTGAGCACGAGAAATACGTGACATCACTGATAAACGAAATATATTCAAGAGCGCACGAGGTTAAGGACTTCCGCGCAATGCAGTTCCTTGACTGGTTTGTGAAGGAGCAGGGCGAGGAGGAAACCAACGCCAACGACCTCATAACAAAGATGGAGCTCTTCGGCTCTGATCCGAGAGGCTTGTATCTTCTCAATCAGGAGCTGGCAGGCCGTGTTTACAGCGCACCCTCGCTGGTGCTTTAATAACAGTTATTAAGGAGTAAAAATATGAAAAAGTACGTTTGTGACGTTTGCGGATGGGAATACGATGAGGCTGTGGGTTGTCCCGAGTGCGGCATTGCTCCCGGAACCAAGTTCGAGGATTTGCCCGAGGACTTCGAGTGTCCTCTCTGCGGAGTAGGTAAGGACCAGTTCTCTGAGGAGTAAGTCTTGACGTTCTCTCCGTCGGGATAAAGGCCTTGATGTGTAGACTTTCTTATAGATAAAAGAGCAGGGGCAGGAGGAGTTTTTCCTTCAGCCCCTGTTTCTTTAAGACGGGTGCGGTCTGTCTTATTCAGCCGCGTTGAAATTCATCGGATATAGGAACTTGCGTTATTTTATAGTGTGAAAAAAACACGCTTTTATGTTGAATTATATAATTTGATGAGGTATAATTATACCATAGTCATATCACTCGGAGGTCATTATGGATTTGGTTCTTCTGACTGCGGTCGGTGTCGGAGGCGCAACCGTCGTCGGTGCTCTGATCGGATTTTTATTTAAGAATATTTCACACAAGCTATCGGATATAATCGTGTCGTTTGCCGCAGGCGTGATGCTTTCGGCGGCTGTGATCGGACTTGTAATTCCGTCGCTTGAATATGGCGGAAAATACGGAATTATTACCACGGTAGCGGGCATTTTCGTCGGTGCGGTGTGTCTTAACCTCGTGGACAAGCTCGTTCCGCACCTACACAATACCGTTGGTAAGGACATAGAGACTCACAGAAAGAGTGAGCTTAGCCGTGTGATGCTTTTCGTCGGCGCGATAGCTATACACAATCTGCCCGAGGGAATTGCGGCAGGTGTCGGCTTTGGCTCGGGAAGCACAGAGCAGGCGCTTGTGATAGCAGGCGGAATAGCTCTGCAGAATATACCTGAGGGAATGGTTATAATTGCCCCCATGCTTGCCGCAGGGGTTAGGCCGGGCAAGACGTTTCTCATAGCGGCGGCAACCGGACTTATCGAGGTTGTCGGTACGCTGATAGGCTATTTTGCGGTCAGTATTTCTGTGGCAATTCTGCCGTTTGCTCTCGCCTTTGCCGCAGGTACGATGCTTTACGTTGTGAGCGACGAGATGATACCGGAAACTCACGCACACGGCCACGAGAGAGGGGCAACCTATGCCTTACTCCTCGGCTTTTGCGTAATGCTCGTTACAGATTTCTTCCTCGGCTGAGTCGGTGTTGGTTTTCAGTCAACCCCTGCCAACATACCCGTGACGTGTGATTTTTATCACGGGTTAAGCCTGAGCACGTCCTCCTCTTGCGATATAGGGTAGAAGATCAGCTCATCCTTACACTTGTCCTCGTCCTTTAGCACGACCTCTCTTATACGGCTGTTTTTGTAGCTTTTAAAGTAATAGGAGGGGATGTTAAGGTCCAATATAGCAGAATATACCGTCAGCTCGCTCTTGCCGTCAAATACGGCGCAGCCGGGCTGCTGTTCAACCGCCAGGAGCATGTGCATCAGTGCATTCTTGCTCTCGGCGGTGCTTTTTTTATGAGTGATGTTGTGCTTGATAAATGCCGCACGTACAAATCTCGATGCACTGCTGATGTCACCCGGGAGCCCGATTGCGCCCATTCCTCGACTGTATACGGTGAGGTCTATCTTGTCGGAAAAGCGGTTGTGCGGCTCGTCTGCGGTCACGTTCATATAGTTGCACAGATTATATAGATGATATGGAAACGGTGGGTTATTAGTCATCACGCCTGTGGGGTTATTATAGATTTTCACCCCATCCTCCACACATTCCAGGACTATCGTGCGCCCGTTTTTGTCGCTTATCATCCAGTGTAGCTCCGCGGTCGGCACGTCGGGGGAGGGCGGTGTGTCGGTTATTCTGATTTTTTCAATAAGATGCCGAGCCTCGACGGTGCTTTTGGCATTTCTCAAAATATACGGTATAAGCTCGTATACCGCCACGTCATCCTTTCCGCCACTCCCTCGCGAATATTTTGCGTTTCCTACAAAATTGAGTGCCGCCATTGCCACACCATACTCGTTGACGGCATCAAAATACATAGGATATCCGTCTATAACGGTGCCAATTCCGATTATTGCAGCACCGTCCGCCAGCCTTTTTTCTTTGTCCTTTGGGAACAAGAAGCTCCTCGGAGCTATGATTATTCTCTCGCCGTAATCGGTATCGACGTCGAGATTTCTTCCGAGGAGGGCGGCATCACCGTAATATGAAATACACGTACACATATCTTTTCCTTTCGTTAGTTACCTTTCGATATATTATTGACCGCAACAATGGGAGTTAAACGAGGCAATTAAGCTTTATCAAGCGTGGCAACCAACCGGCACTGTGGTGGAAAAGAATAACAAGACTGAAAAGTACAGACGGAAGACAAGATACAACGCAAAAAAAAGAAAAGCACGTACAAAGGAAAAGTATCGATAAAGAAAAATGCAGACAAAGAAAGGCACGTACAAAGGAAAAGTATCGATAAAGAAAAACGCAGACAAAGAAAAGCACAGGCAAAGAAACGTCTAAAAGAGGAAAGTATATACAAAATAAAGAATAGGCAAAAGAAAGCATAAAAAAGAAAAGCAGGAAATCATCAGAGCTGTTCCGACATCCTGCTTTTAATTATGTTTTTTTGTGTCTAAAATGACAACTATATTTTACATTATTCGACTATATCGAGGATTAGAGGCTCAACCTTTGGAGGCTCGTTGCCGATAAATGTTGAGTCAAGAAGACACTTTTCCGCCGCTTCAAAGCGTTCTTTGTCAGCGGAATAGAGGACTGCTATTGCCTCGCCCTGTGACACCTTATCGCCCGTTTTCTTTATGAGCCGTATGCCCGCCGACATATCTATTTTGTCAGCCATGGTGTTTCTTCCTGCTCCGAGCAACAGACTTGCTGTGCCGTAGCCCTCTGTATTAACGCCTACTATGTATCCGTCGGTCTGTGCCAATACCGCCTTTTCAAAGTCAGCCTTGGGGAAGAGCTCGGGGTGGAGTATCCATTCCTTGCTTCCGCCCTGTGCCTCAACCATGTTTGCAAACGTCATGAGTGCCGTTCCGTCCTCGATTGCACGTCTTACGTTTCTTTCGCACTCCTCATAGCTTCCGCGCTCGGATATTACCAGCATGTGAGATGCAAGTGCAACTGACAGCTCCGTGAGATCCTCGGGGCCGTTGCCCTTAAGCGTTTCTATCGCCTCGACAACCTCGAGTGAGTTACCTATCGCATAGCCGAGAGGTCTGTCCATATCGGTTATCAGCGCCCTCATTCGTTTGCCTGCCGCCTTACCGATTGCGACCATCCATTCCGCGAGCTCGCGGCTCTTTTCAACCGTTTTCATAAACGAGCCGCTACCCGTTTTTACGTCAAGCACCACGCAGTCGTCGTCAGCCGCCAGCTTCTTACTCATAATGCTCGACACTATGAGCGGAAGACTGTCTACGGTAGCTGTGACGTCGCGCAGAGCGTACAGCCTTTTATCCGCAGGGGCAAGAGTAGCGTTCTGTCCGACTATTGCTATTCCCACGCGGTTCACTATTTCCTCAAATTCATCTATCGGCAGATCTGTTCTGAAGCCCGGTATTGCCTCAAGCTTATCAACCGTGCCGCCCGTGTGGCCGAGGCCTCTGCCGCTCATCTTGGCTACCTTTACGCCAAGACTTGCAACGATAGGTGTAACAACAAGGCTTGTTTTATCTCCCACGCCACCCGTGGAATGTTTATCAACGCGCAATCCCTGTATATTTGAGAAATGTAGCTTTTCACCCGAGTCGCGTATTGCAAAGGTGAGGGCGGTTGTTTCCTCTATATTCATGCCGTTGAAGTATATCGCCATACACAGAGCAGATGCCTGGTAGTCGGGAATTTCACCCTTGACGTACTCGTCGACAAACCACTTTATTTCTTCACGCGACAATACGTCACCGTCACGCTTCTTGCGGATTATATCAAACATTCGCATATGATTTTCTCCTTGTGCAACACTTTCGCATCACGTTAAATTGTCTTTTCCAAATGAGTAGGGCAGCAGCTCACCGAGAGTGCTGACCGTTATTTTGTCAGGCGTGCCCATTACTATGCGCATATCCGCATCGCAGAATTCTGCCAGGACCTGACGGCAGATGCCGCAGGGAGCGCAGAGCTCCGAGAGTGTGTCGTTCATTCCGCCAACTATCGAGATTGCCGAGAATTCGCGCTCCCCCTCGCTTACAGCCTTGAAGATTGCGGTTCTCTCCGCGCAGTTCGTCGGAGTGTATGCGGCATTCTCGACGTTGCACCCCGTGTAGACTTTTCCGCCCTTTGTGAGCAGTGCCGCGCCTACATAGTGGTGAGAATAAGGGGCATAAGCCATCTTCCTTGCTTCAGTTGCAAGTAATATAAGCTCTCTGTCGGTCATTTAGTAATCTCCTTTAAGAAGCTTTCGCCAAATATCTCGCTACTGTCGATTCCGAACCATTCGAGCACTGTCGAGCCAATGTCGGCAAAGCTTGCGCGAGTGCCGAGATTTACGCCCGAATTAAGCTTTTTACCGTATGCAATCATAGGTGTGTATTCTCTTGAATGGTCTGTTGATGGGGTAGAGGGATCACATCCGTGGTCTGCGGTTATTATGAGCAGGTCGTCCTCGCCAAGAAGAGTGAGCATCTCGGAGAGCCTCGTGTCAAAGTCCGTCATTGCCTTGGCATAGCCCTCAAGATTGTTTCTGTGACCGTAAACCATGTCAAAATCAACGAGATTTATAAAGCACAAGCCCTCGAAATCGCGCTTCATTATATCAATAGCCTTGTCGCATCCGTCGGAGTTGTTCACCGTTGGGTGGCTCTCTGTGAAGCCGCGGCCTGCAAAAATATCAAATATCTTGCCGACCGATATTGTGTCGTAGCCCTCGCGCTTCAGAATGTCGGGTGCGGTCAGGGCAGGGGGCGTGAGCGAAAAATCGTGTCTTCTCGGCGTTCTCGTATAGGGATGCTCGCCTGTAAAGGGACGTGCGATTACTCTGCCGACACCGTGCTCACCCGTGAGCAGCTCGCGTGCGATTTCGCAGTAGCGGTACAGCTCCTCGATCGGAACAACGTCCTCATGAGCCGCAATCTGAAATACGCTATCTGCGGAGGTGTATACTATCAGCTTGCCCGTCCTTACGTGCTCCTCACCAAAGTCGCGGATGACGTCGGTGCCGGAGTAGGGAAGATTGCAGAGAACCTCTTTGCCTGTACGGGCAACAAACTCATCTATAACCTCTTTTGGAAATCCGTTTGGATAAGTAGGGAGGGGGCGTGGTGAATAAATACCGGCAATTTCCCAGTGTCCTATGGTGGTATCCTTGCCCTTTGACGCCTCGTTCATTCGGGCAAAGCAGCCCACAGGCGCATCTATTCCGCCGCCTACCGTGTCGATATTGAATAAACCGAGCTTTTCAAGATTGGGACACTTGAACGCCTCACTGCCGCGTATTGCTCCGACGGTATTGCTACCTTCGTCATGCCAATTTGCCGCATCGGGCATCTCGCCTATTCCAACGCTGTCAAGCACGATTAAAAATACTCTTTTTGCCATAAATACCTCAAGCCAGCTCGAGCGCAATCTCCATCATCTGTGTGAAGGAAACCTGTCTTTCCTCGGCTGTTGTGTTTTCTTCGGGATAAATAAATGAATCACTTACGGTGCAGATGCACAGAGCCTTTTTGCCTGCTCTTGCCGCATTGCAGTAGAGGGCTGCGGACTCCATTTCCACGCCGAGAACTCCCATCTTTGACCATACCATGCCCGAGTTTGCATCGTCGTAGAACATATCGGAGGAGAGAATGTTTCCTACCTTATAGTTTACGCCCTTCTTTTCGCACTCCTCTGCCGCGCGGCGCACAAGATCAAAGTCTGCAATGGGAGCAAATGTGCCGGGAAGATTGTACTGTGAAGCGTAATTTCCGTTGGTGCAGGCACCCATAGCCACGACTATGTCACGTGCGTGGAGGTCGGGGTGGAATGAGCCGCAGGAGCCAACGCGGATTATGGTGTCTACGTCATAGAAGTTGTAGAGCTCGTATGAGTAGATGCCGATTGAGGGCTGACCCATACCCGATGCCATAACCGAAACTCTTTTGCCGTTGTAATATCCTGTGTAACCGTGTACACCTCTTACGTCATTTACGAGGACCGCGTCCTTAAGATAGTTTTTAGCAATGTATTCTGCGCGCAGGGGATCTCCGGGCATAAGCACAGTTTTTGCAAATGCGCCAACCTCTGCGGAAATGTGTGGAGTTGCCATAATTTTATTCCTTTCGTTTTTTTGAATTATTCTGTAAGCCATTCGATTGCCGCGGCAATCATTTAGCCGTGGGATTAATAGCCGGAGCCCTCGAGTCCCTGTACCGCCTTTACTACTCTCGACGTGCCGAGTCTTGACGCTCCTGCCTTGATAAATGCATCAGCATCCTCAATTCCGGAAATGCCGCCTGCAGCCTTAACAAGCACGTTTTTGCCAACATTTGTTTTCATTAACTGCACATCCGGGAGGGTTGCACCTGATTTTGAGAAGCCTGTCGATGTCTTAATATAGTCCGCTCCTGCCTCTGTTACGAGGTGGCACATAACGATTTTTTCATCCTCTGTGAGCAGGCACGTTTCGATAATAACCTTGAGGATATGATCACCGCATGCCGCTTTGATAGCCTTGATTTCCTCACGTATCTCATCGTAGAGCTTATCCTTCAGCGAGCCGATATTGATTACCATATCTATCTCGTCAGCACCTTTTTCGATTGCATCCTTCGTTTCAAATACCTTAACCTCGGTGGTGTTGTAACCGTTTGGGAAGCCGATTACGGTGCAGATCTTCAGATTATCGCCGACATACTCCTTTGCTCTTTTTACGTAGCTCGGAGGGATACATACCGATGCGGTAGCAAATTTAATTCCGTCATCGCATATTTTTTTGATTTCCTCCCAGGTGGATGTCACTCCGAGAAGAGTGTGGTCGCATTTTGATAAAATTTCTTTTACGTCAGCCATAATTTTCGTCCTTTCTTCGATAAGGGATTTTATTCCATTATCTATTATACCCTAAAAAAAACCTCGTGTCAAGAAATCATTTTTATTTGATGTGCATATATATGACAAATATTTGGAAGAACTTTCGTCACCCTTGCTAAAAAATAAAAAAAGTTTGTATTTTTTTGCGGAAAGTAGTTGTATTTTCTATTCTATTATGTTATTATATATTATGGTTAGAAGTGTGTTGGAATTTATTTGCTCGTCGTATCAAATTGTTTTTGACACACCTTTATTTTTGGAAGGATATACTGATGAAATTTGATATACAAAGAGCTGATTTTTGGAAAAGGGCATCGGCACTTTTACTTGACATCATTCTCTTGGTCACCCTTGCCGTAGGCATTGCCGCAGGCATGTCCTTCATCCTTGGATATGACGACTATTTCACGGTGATACAAGATGCTAAAGATAAATATTGCACCGAATACGGCGTCGACTTTGACAATGTGACAAAGGAGCAGCTTGACGCGATGACGGAGGAGGAGAGACAGCCCTACGTAGACGCGGACAAGGCGTATTCAAGCGATCCCGAGGTGGTAAATGCACATAGCATGCTCGTGAGCCTTGCTCTCCTGATAGTGAGCATCAGCTTCCTGCTTTCGTACATTTGCCTTGAGGTAGTGGTTCCGATTATTTTCAAGAACGGTGTTACCGTAGGTAAGAAGGTGTTTGGCCTTGCCGTCATCCGTACCAACGGAGTCAGGCTCAGCGGACAAGCCCTGTTTATCCGCACCGTACTCGGTAAATACACTATGGAGACCATGGTTCCTCTGTTTATAGCACTTATGTCGTTTCTCGGTACTCTCGGTATTCTTGGAGTAATACTTCTCGTGCTTATCTTAGCACTTGAAATATTTACCGTTTTTTATACAAAGACACGCTCCACCATCCACGATCTTATCTCGGACACGGTCGTAGTTGATATGGCGAGTCAGATGATCTTCAATTCCGAGGAGGAATTGACCGCGTACAAAACGCGCATACACGCGGAAGAGGTCGCAAGGAGCGACTATTAATTTCGGATCCTAAAAATACAATATAACTTTTAAGGAGGTTATGTTAGATGAAGGTTGAATTACAAAATCTAACAAAAATCTTTCCGAGCCGTAACAAGAAAGTAAAGGATGAGGTTATCGCGGTTAACAACTTCACCTTTGAGATTCCCGACGGTAAGCTTGTAGGTCTTCTTGGTCCGTCAGGCTGTGGAAAGAGTACAACGCTTTACATGATCAGTGGACTTCAGCAGCCCACCTCGGGAAGAATCTTCTTTGGTGAAGAGGACGTTACCGAGCTCTCACCCGAGAACAGAGGTACCGGACTCGTGTTCCAGAACTACGCGCTTTATCCTCACATGACTGTTAAGCAGAATATCATGTTCCCCTTGCAGAACCTTAAGGGTGCTGACAAGATGGACAAGGAGACTATGCTTCAGCGTGCTTACGAGGCTGCAAAGCTCGTGCAGATCGACGATCTTATGGACAGAAAGCCCAGTGAGCTCTCCGGTGGTCAGCAGCAGAGAGTTGCAATCGCAAGAGCACTTGTTAAGATGCCTCGCGTGCTTCTTCTTGACGAGCCGCTCTCCAACCTTGACGCGCGTCTGAGACTCCAGACCCGTGAGGAGATCAGAAGAATTCAGAGAGAAACCGGTATTACCACCGTTTTCGTAACACACGACCAGGAAGAGGCTATGTCCATTTCCGACATCATCGTTGTTATGAAGCTTGGCGTTGTTCAGCAGGTAGGTAAGCCCCAGAACGTTTATGACGATCCTACCAACCTCTTTGTTGCCAAGTTCCTTGGTACACCTCCTATCAACGTGTTTAAGGGTGAGGTTAAGGACGGTAAGCTCCATCTTGACGGCGTTGCTGTTCTTGATACTCCCGGTGTTGGTGACCGTGAGGTTTACGTTGGTATTCGTCCCGAGGCCTTTGTTCCTTCAGAGGACGGCGCTCTTGTATGCGAGCTCAATAACGTAGAGGTAATGGGCCGTGACGTCAGCGTGGTATCCAAGCATCCCGCATCACAGAACCCCGTAGTACGCTCTATCGTTGACGCTGATTACAACATTGACAGAGAGAGTGAGACTGTTAAGTTTGCACTCAAGCCTCATAAGGTGTTCCTCTTCGACACCGAGACCGAAGAAAGAATATATTTCGAGGTGTAATGATATAATGAAAAGATCAAGTTTTATAGGCCTGTTTGTCGAGCTTGGCCTCGCGCTGATAGCACTTGTGTGTCTTATCGTTGCGGCGGTTAAGGGTAGCGTAGGACTTATTCTTGCGTCTGTATTCGACATTCTTGCCCTTCTTGTGATGGCAGGCTGGTGCCTCAAGGAATACCTTGGCGCACGTGAGAGCTATCCGGAATGGCTCTGGCAGACATTTTGTAAAAAATGGGTCTGGGAAATCTTCTGTAAAAAGTGGGTTTGGCAGACATTTTGTGTCGGTCTTGTTTACAAAAAGTTCGATAAGTGGAAGGGTTGGCTCTATCTCTCTCCCGCAATCGTTCTCTTGCTTATATTCACAGGCTGGCCTATCGTAAACACTCTCAGAATGGCATTTCTTGAGAATTACAGCACTATGGGTGCACTCGGCGGACAGACCTTTGAGTTTGGCCTTGGCAACTTCGAGAAGGTTATAGTTTACCAGGACTTCCTCATCTGTCTTAAGAACACTATGGTACTCTGCGTACTTACCGTTCCGATCTCCACCATTCTCGCACTTATTATTGCTGTATGTTTGAATTCTATCAAGTTTCTCAACAGATTCCTTCAGACTATCTTCTTCCTCCCCTACGTAACTAACTCGATCGCTATCGGTATGGTATTTGCGGCGATGTTCAACATCATAGGAAGAATTAACAGTCCCTATGCATCTCTCGGTATTATCAATAACGCACTCGGTCTGTTCGGCATAGATCCCATCAACTGGATCAACGCAGGATCTACCTGGGGCGCAAATATAGCGGTTATGGTTATCTACATCGTATGGAACGCGCTTCCGTTCAAGATCCTAATTCTTCTCGGCGGTCTTCAGAGCGTTAACAAGCAGTATTACGATGCAGCCAAGATCGACTCCACTCCGAGAATCAGAGTATTTACAAGAATTACTGTTCCGCTCCTTTCTCCTATGATTGCATACGTTGTTATCACAGGCTTTATCGGCGGATTTAAGGAATATTCGAGCATAGTAGGTATTTTCGGCGACGGAATGGGCCCTGCAGGCGCAGACGGAAGCCTCAATACCATGGTCGGATACATTTACGACTCCCTTAAGGGACATCAGGGACGCGCCAGTGCGGCAGCCCTTATCTTGTTCGTTATCATATTTATCGTTACGATGATAAATCTGTACGTGAGCAAGAAGAAGACACACTATTAAGGAGGTGCCTATGTCTGAAAACGTTAATATAAATGAAGCATCGGTGCCCACCAAGAACTCCTCCGTCAAGACGATGCAGGAGAGGGATATGAAGCAGGTATCCAATAAGCAGAAGGCTGTTCAGATTATCGTAAAGATTCTTCTCTATGCATTTCTTCTCTTTATGGCACTTATAGTTTTGTTCCCGTTCTATTGGATGCTTATTTCCTCTGTTAAGAGCATTACCGAGTACAACCTCGTTAATCCCACTCTTTTCCCCAAGGAAATTCACTTCTACAACTACGTAAGAGCGTTTAGAACCGCTAACCTCGGCACTCTGTTCGTTAACACAGTGTACGTAGGCGTAGTATCAACTCTTCTTTCACTCGTTATTACCGTGCTTTCCGCATTTGCGTTTGCACGTCTTGAGTTCAAGGGTAAGGACGCACTCTTCGCAGTGCTTCTTGCTACGATGATGATTCCCGGTGAGCTCTTCACCATCACCAACTACGTTACCGTATCCAACTTCGGCTGGAAGGACACGTACACGGTACTTATAGTCCCGTTCCTCGTCAGCGTATTCTACATTTATCTTCTGAAACAGAACTTTATGCAGATACCTAACGAATTGTACCTCGCGGCAAAGGTTGACGATACCAAGGACCTCAAATATCTTTGGAAGGTTATGATACCTCTTGCACTCCCCACTCTTATTTCTATCACTATTCTTAAGATGATGGGTGCATGGAACACCTACGTATGGCCCAGACTTGTTGCTAACAAGGAGAGCATGCGACTCATAACCAACGGTCTTAGAAACGCATTTACCAATGCGAGCACAAACGAGACGGATTATCCCGTACAGATGGCAGCGGTTGCAATCGTATCCGCGCCCCTCTTCCTTGTATTCCTCTTCCTTCGTAAGTATATTATGAAGGGCGTATCACGCTCGGGTATCAAGGGTTAATTTCGGTTTAACGACGCAAGTCATTAAATTATAAAAACAAAAAAAGGAAGGACGAAGGCAAATGAAAAAGATTATCGTATCTCTTCTCGTTCTTGTTGCAATGCTTGTTAACGTATTCGCAATCACAAGCTGCGGTAACAAAAAAGACAACGGCGGCGAAGAAGAAGGCAAGATCAACATTCATTTCTACCACACCATGGGCCAGAATCTCAGCACTGTTCTCGACTACTACGTTGAGGAATTTGAGACTCTCTATCCCGACATCAACGTAATCCATGAGCAGGTTGGCGGTTACGACGACGTTCGTGACCAGATCTCCACTGAGCTCACCACAGACGCACAGCCCAACATCGCATACTGCTATCCTGACCACGTTGCTCTTTACAACGTAGCAAAGGCAGTTAGACCTCTCGATGACTTCATCGACAGCACCGAGGAAGTAGTTCTCTCCGACGGTACCAAGACTATCCTTGGTCTCACCGCTGAGCAGAAGGCTGACTTCATTGAGGGTTACTACAATGAGGGTAAGGCATTCGGAGACGGCAAGATGTACACAATGCCTCTTTCCAAGTCTACCGAGGTTCTCTACTACAACATGGACTTCTTCGCAAAGCACAATCTCGAGGTTCCCACAACTTGGGAAGAGATGGAAGCTGTATGTGCAAGAATCCTTGAAATCGATCCTAAGTCAGTTCCTCTCGGATATGACTCCGAGGCTAACTGGTTCATCACCATGTGTGAGCAGCTTGGCACTCCCTACACCTCCGCTACAGGCGAGAAGTTCCTCTTTGACGATGCGAGAAACCATGCATTCGTTAAGGAATTCAGAGAGTGGTACGTTAAGGGTTACCTCACCACTCAGGAGATCTACGGTTCTTACACCTCCGGTCTCTTCACCTCCACCGGCGAGCAGAAGTCTTACATGTCCATAGGCTCCTCCGCAGGTGCAACAAAGCAGTGTACAGACGGTCTCAGCTTCAAGGTTGGTATCGCTCCTATTCCTCAGGTAGATGCAGAGAATCCTAAGGTTATTTCCCAGGGTCCCTCCGTATGTATCTTTGAGAACACAGATCCCGAGGAAGAGAAGGCTTCTTGGCTCTTCGTTAAGTTCCTCACCACTTCTGTTGGCTTCCAGGCAGAGTTCTCCGAGGCTTCCGGTTACATGCCCGTAATCAAGTCCGTTACCTCTGATCCCGAGTACAAGAAATTCCTTGACTCCGCAAACAACACCAACAGCGGTATCGCAGCTCTCTCTGTTAAGATGGGTCTTGAGATGGCAGATGCTTACTATGTATCTCCCGCATTCAACGGCTCTTCCAAGGCTCGTGACGAAGTAGGTGCACTCCTTCAGGCATGTCTTCTTGTAGACGCTGACGGCAAGCTCGGTCTTACCGACGCTCAGATCGACGCTGAAATAGCTGAGCTCTTCGACAAGGCTATTGAGAACTGTAAGTACAGCGCAGGCTAATTAAAGTTAACAAAAAACAACTTATAATCAACTTAACACAGGGTAAGTTATGAAGAAGTTTACTAAAATTTTAGTAGCACTTCTCCTCGTGGTTGCGACTCTCGCCACATGTGCCTCTTGCGGCATATTTGGCGGGAAGGACCCCGAGTTTATTGATTACGTCGCACAGACAAAGCTCGACATGTCGAGCAACACCAATAAGCAAGAGGTTACAGTTAAGTCGTACATCGACGGAGATACTACACATTTCTACGTTCCCACCTCTGTTGTAAGCACCGGCGTGCTTAAGGCAAGATACATATCTATCAACACCCCCGAGTCTACCGGTAAGATTGAGGAATGGGGCAAGAAGGCGGCATCCTTTACTAAAGAAAAGCTGAAGAGTGCCACAAGCATTATTATCGAATCCGATGATAACAAGTGGAATGCGGATTCCACAGGCGACAGATATCTCGTATGGGTATGGTACAAGACCGCTGAAAGCTCTGAGTACCGCAATCTCAACCTTGAGATTCTCCAGAACGGACTTGCTATCGCATCAAACTCCGCACAGAACCGTTATGGACAGGTCTGCATGGATGCTATCCAGCAGGCAAAGGACTTCAAGCTCCACGTTCATTCGTCAGAGAATGACCCCGACTTCTATTACGGACAGGCTATTGAGCTTACCATCAGTGAGCTCAGAGCAAACATCGAGACCTACAACGGTGCCAAGGTTGCGTTCAACGGTGTTATCACTCACAAGTATAACAACGGTGTATACGTCGAGGCATACGATGAGGAAACACAGATGTATAACGGCATCTACGTTTATTACGGATTTACTCTCACGGGCCAGGGCCTGCAGATGCTTTCCGTTGGTAACGAGATGCGTATAGTAGGTACTGTTTCTTACTACGAGACCGGTGATTCCTACCAGGTTTCCGGACTTCAGTACCGTTCAAGAAAGCCTGATGATCCCGATAATATTCAGGTTCTCAGCACAGGCAATTCTCCCGCTTATCTCGAGACTTCCGCCGAGACCTTCACCGGCAAGGTTAACCGCGTTGTCACAGTAGACGGCGAGGAGGTTCTTCAGGAATTCGATTATGCAAAGCTTTGTCTTGCTACCTCAATTTCTATGAAGAATCTTAGGGTAGTCGATATTTACACTACCGACAATGATGCATCGTCATCCGATGGCGCAATGACTCTCACATGTGAGGTTGGCGGCGTACAGATAGATGTACGTACCGCTGTACTCTTTGATGAGAACGGTGAGCTTGTTACCGCGGAATACTTCGCTAATAAGACCATCGACGTCAAGGGCGTTATAGATTGGTTCAACGGTGCATATCAGATCAAAGTATTTTCATTAAGTGATATAACCATAAAATAATATTTGTTAACCCAAAAATATTTATATAAAAAGGAGCTATCATGAAAAGAATTTTGGCAATTTTGCTTGTTCTTGTGGTATCTCTTACCGCATTTGTCGGCTGTGAAAAGCTTGGCATTCCCGGTGTAGAGCTTCCCGAGTTCAAGCGTCCCGAAATCAAACTTCCCGCTTTCCTCCAGCCCCTCTTCCCCAACTGGGGCAACAAGGATGATGGCGGCGAGGATCCTGTCGTAGAGTACGACATCGTGGCTGCTACAGAGTACGTTAAGCAGATGTACATCGAGACTACTGTTACCACCGGTGATTACGAAGTAATCGCTCAGGCAATGATTGCAGGTGTTAAGTACACAGTAGACTGGACTGTTGACAACGAGAAGGTTAAGCTCACCAAGAATGAGACTACCTGGACCGTTGACATCGACAACAAGTCCCCCGAGGAGTACACCTACAAGCTTACCGCTACCATTACAGCAGGTGACAACACTCAGGGCACTGTTTCCTTCGACATTAAGGTTCCCGCATACAACATCTCTTCCTTCGAGGATTATATGAAGGCTGAGAAGGGCGACATCCTCACTGTTGAGGGTATCGTAGTTGCTATGTGTTCTAAGGACGCAGGCGCAAAGAGAAACCACATTTACGTTGCTGATGCAAGCGGCGTAGGCGGATATCTTAACTACAACATGACTAAGGACCCCGTTAAGGATCTTGGCATTCAGGTTGGTATGACTGTTACCATTAGCGGTGAGATCTCTCCCTCTAACGGCATGCAGGAGTTCTATGCGGCTAATGTAGAGATCGTTGACAAGACCATCAAGGAAGTTCCTGTTAACGACATCACCGCTGCATTCGCAGCAGGCGGCAACCTTGATAACTACGTTGCAACTCTTGTAACCATCAAGGGCGTTACCATTGGCGGTCAGTCAATGGCTGAGGCTAACCATCAGTACCTCCGCTTCTCTATCGGTGAGTATGGTTCATACATCAGAACTTACGTTACCGATTTCCCCTCTACCCTTACCGGTAAGGACAACACCGACAAGGATATCATCGATAAGGCTCACGCTGATCACTTCGGCTGGACCGCTAACGTAACAGGTATTCTTGTATACTTCACCACTAGCGAGAACCCCTATCTCATTCCTATCTCTACCGATTGCTTCGAGTACCTTGAGTTCGTAGAGAAGAGTGATGCAGACAAGGTTGCTTATGAAAAGGGTAACCTTACATTTGAAGAGAACCTCACAACCGATACAGTTATCGACCTTGTTGTAAAGGGCGCTAACTATCCTGAGGTTACTATTTCTTGGGCTTCCGACCACAATAGCGTTGTTATTGCTGACGGCAAGGCAACCGTAACTATTCCCGATGAGACAGTTACAGTTAAGCTTACTGCTACTCTCACCTGCGGTAACGTTACCGAGACCAAGGAATTCAACGTTAAGCTTTCTAAGGACCTCACTCCCGTTGAGGATGCTATTGAGATCGCATTGGGCAAGGAACACAACACCTACACAGACGGTAAGTACCTTGTAGGCGGTATCATCACCGAGGTTTACAACACCACATACGGTAACATGAAGATTACCGATGAGAAGGGTAATGTTCTTACTGTTTACGGCACATACGGTGCAGACGGCGCTAACAGATATGACGCTCTTGAGGCTAAGCCCGTTGCAGGCGACTATGTAGTTGTATTCGGTATTCTCGGCTCTTACAACGATGTTGCACAGATGAAGAATGGTTGGATCATCTCCTTCACCACTCCCACATCTGTTAAGGATGCTATTGACCTTGGCGCAGCTAAGGATCATAACGATTTCACCGGCGACAAGATCCTTGTAACCGGTACCGTTACCGAGGTTTACAACACCACATACGGTAATATGTATATCACCGACGCTGACGGCAACGTTCTTACCATCTACGGTACTTACGATGCTACCGGTGTTAACAGATACGACGCTATGGCAACTCAGCCCGTTGAAGGTGACGTTGTTACCATCCTCGGCGTTCCCGGCAGATACAACGATACCAAGCAGATCAAGAACGGTTGGATCGTAGCTATCACTCCCGCAGCTGATGCAGGTCACACTTGCGTTGATGCTGACGGCGACTATGTATGTGATGACGCAGAGTGTGCAAAGGTAGTTCTTCCCGAGGCAGACTCCGTTCTCACCATTCCCCAGGCTAAGGCTCTTGCAGAGGCTCTTGGCGCAGGCAACTATTCTACCAATAAGTATTATATCACTGCTGAAGTTGTTGAAGTTTACAATACCACTTACGGTAACATGAACGTAGTTGACGCTGATGGCAATACATACGTATTCTACGGTGCATATGATGCTGACGGCAACAGATACGACGCTATGGCAACTCAGCCCGTTGCAGGTGACGTTGTTACCATGTACGGTGTTGTTGGTAGCTATGCAAAAAATGGCGTTATCAACTCTTATCAGCTTAAGGACGGTGTTGTTACCAACATCGAGGGCTCAGAGCCTCCTCACACCTGTGAGTTCGTAGCAGGCGACGTTGTTGCTCCTACTTGTACAGCAGACGGTTACACCGTTTACACCTGTACTTGCGGCAAGAGCGAGAACCGCGACGTTGTTTTCGCACTCAACCACGTAGGCACCGAGACTGAGACCGTTACCGTTGACGCTAAGTGCGGCGTAGCAGGTTCTATCACCGTTACTTGCGAGTGCGGTCACGTTATCAGCACTACAGAGATCCCCGCTCTTGAGCACAACTACGTTGACGGCGTTTGCCAGAACGGATGCGGTGTTTCTCCCGAGCATACTTGTGAGTTCGTAGCAGGCGACGTTGTTGCTCCTACTTGTACAGAAGACGGTTACACCGTTTACACTTGTACTTGTGGCAAGAGCGAGAACCGCGACGTTGTTTCCGCACTCAACCACGTAGGAACCGAGACTGAGACCGTTACCGTTGACGCTGAGTGCGGCGTAGCAGGTTCTACCACCGTTACTTGCGAGTGCGGTCACGTTATCAGCACTACAGAGCTCCCCGCTCTTGAGCACGTTGATGAGAACGGCGACTTCAAGTGCGACCACGAGTGTGGCACAGTTGTAGAGCCCGCAGATGGCACAGTTCTCACTCTTTCACAGGCTCAGGCTCTTGCAAGCCTCTTCGCTCACAATACTTACACAACTAACAAGTTCAAGGTTGTAGTTACTGTTAATAGTGTTTATGACGCTAAGTACGGTAACATGTACGTATCCGACGATAATTGCCCTGATTTCACCGTTTACGGCACTTATGATGCTACCGGTGAAAACAGATATGACGCTATGGAAACCAAGCCCGTACAGTATGACGTTGTAACTCTTTACGGTATACTTGGCACATACAACAGCAAAGCTCAGATGAAGAATGCTTGGATCCTTGAGTTCACAGCTCACCAGTGCTCCGAGTTCACTGAGGCTACTTGTACAAAGGCTGCAGAGTGTGTTCTTTGCGGCACAGAGAACGGTGAGGCTCTTGGTCATACCACAGAGGAAGGCACTTGCGAAAGATGCGGTCAGGTATTCGGTTCTGACGCTCCCGCAAAGGTTGCTACATCCGTTTCCAAGTCCCACACAGAAATCGCTTCTATAGCAGGCGTAACTGCAGGACAGAACACAGGTATTATCTCAAACAAGAACATCGCTCTTAACGAGGATATCACCATCGTTGCTGCTAAGGGCGGCTCCACATCTGATCCTTGCATCTACACCGAGAGTATCAGACTTTATCAGGGTGGCGCAACTGTTACCGTTAAAGCTGCTGAAGGCTGCGATATGACAACTATCGTTATCACCTTGGCAACTAAGTCCGGCGGACAGGGCCCCATCACTGTAAATGGCGGTACTGCTTCTGCACTCAGCAACTACACATATGTTATAACTGTTGACGAGGGCGTTTCCGAGGTTGTTATCACTACTGCAGGAACCGACAAGAACAACAGACTCTACGTTTCTAACATAGAGGTTAACTACGAGAAGTAATTCTCAGCTTAAATCGTATGATTTAATCTTTGGCAACCGCGCCCTCGGGCGCGGTTGTTTTTTTGTATAAGGCTACACGTTATAGCTGTATTCGGGGGCTGTGCGATAAGCATAAATCGTAAGAAGCACAAATACAGTATTCACTTCTGAATAAACCTCTGCCCGTGTTAATCTATCGCACACGCCGTGAGTTAATACCCCTGTAAAAGTAATTATTCATAGGCTCAAAGTTCAGAAAATATATTGTCTTTTCTCTTTATTTATGATAGAATATTCGTAGAATAAAAAAGAGGGCTTTTGGCATTCTTACTTTATGTACATCAGTTTTAAGGAGCATTTTTGTGAGGCGTTTTAGTAAGCTTTTAATATCTCTTCTTCTCATACTTGCCCTTGTCTTGAATATAGCCTCATGCGCATTAGCCGATAGCCTCGGCGATATGCTTGGCGGCAGAGATAACAGCTCCGCGGCAGGCGATGATGACGGCACTGCCGACAGTGGCACAGATACGGGTGATGATACAGGCAGTGGAAACACCGACACAGGTAGCGGTGATAATACCGACACAGGTAGCGGTGATAATACCGACACGGGTAACGGTGACAACACCGACACAGGTAACGGTGACAATACCGACACGGGTAACGGTGACAATGCCGACATAGGTAGCGGTGACAATACCGACACGGGTAGCGGTGACAATACCGACACAGGTAGCGGTGACATCGTTCTTCTTCCGAGCGAGCCCGATCCGATAACAGAGGACCCGTACGTCGGAGTCGATAAGGAAGAGTTCTATTCCGATTACACTCCCGCCATCAGCTATATGGATGCGTATTACCGCACACAGCACAAGCTTATGTCGGGCTCAATAGACGAGCAGGATCAGGAGCCGTACGTGTCGGATTATCAGCCTATGAGCGGTGAATTGTTCATCAGAAATACCACCTACGTGTATTCCTCCGATATGAACACGTATTACGTGCTTAACGCATACGGAGAGATAGTCAACGAGATATACAGAGGCGCGGCGTACGTTACGCTCGAGGAGGTTGCGGCATACGTGTTTGCTTTCGGTGAGCCGCCTGCCAATCACAGCTATTCCAAGAGGACAAGACCCACCGACTCTCCCTGGGGCATTTACCTGCGTGTCAACCACTCCGAGTTTACAGGTAATACCAAAAGGTATCCGTACGAGCCCGAGCTCCCGAATATATCCGGCTGCGGCGGCGCTCTCGTTTACTATGAGATGGATATAGGCACTACCGGCACGGATTGTGACCCGTCGTTTGAAATTACCGACTATAACAACGGTACCAAGATTACACGCGGTGCGGCACGTATAGTCTACACGCGCTACGACCTTGACGGTGACGGTATTATTGAGGTTAATGAGACCTATTTATTCTACACGTATAACCACTACAACGATTTTTGCGAATATCTTAACTACGAGGGCGGCTGGGGTACGACCTTTGGCAATATAACCGGTGGCGGCACTCTGTCGAGCAAGACCGATTATAGTCCCACACCATACGTGCCGACGGCATACGCCTCGTTCTACACTCATACAGAGACCGTGGAAATCTCTGTATTAATAGTATCGCTTCCCGTAAGGCGCGAAAATGTCTGATGGCAACCGAAAATCAAATAGAAAAAAGCACGGGCAAGGTGAGTAAGATCTCGTTTTGCTCGTGCTTGTTTTTTCACCGCTATGGTATTGCGGCATCTATTATTCTTTTGTCGGCTATTCCGCAGTGCTTCTCACTCGGCTATGCCATATTGCTTCTCACTTGGTTATGCCATATTGCTTCTCACTTGGTTATTCCGTAGTGCGTTAATCAGTCAAGGCTGTTGACCACTTCCATATTCGTTCTCGTTGAGAGCAGGGGAGTGATGGAGATATACCCCTTGTGGATGGCTACCGTGTCGCGCTTTATATCGTCGGGACATATGTCATCTATTTTTGCACCGACCTGCTCGTACATATCGCCGTCACACTTCTTGAATATATCGGAGAAATACTGTGAGCCCTGATAAGTCAGGTGCATACCGCGTACCTCGTCGGGAATGTTTACGTTATATATAGGGTTTTTATCAAAGAGACGGTTATCCGTGATAAATTTGTACACGTCGGCGAAATACCCCGATGCAAATTCCTGACTGTCGGGGAAGGTGGAGAAGGCTATTCCCGGGATGCCGAGTCTTGCCGCTTCAAATATTGCCGCCACCGTGCCGGAGTATACGAGATCAACTCCAACGTTTACGCCCTTGTTTATTCCGGAGAGTATAAGGTCGTATTTTCTCTCAAGCCCGAGCACACCGAATCTCACGCAATCTGCAGGGGTAGAATCCATAGAATAAGCCTCCACGCCCTCCATGAAGGGCACTTTTTTTATCTCTATGGGGTGTACAAACTGTATCGCGTGACTCATACCGCTCTGCTCAACCTTGGGAGCAACCACGGTTACTTCTCCGAGCGTTTTTGCCCACTCGGCGAGCAGACGTATACCGAGTGCGCCGATACCGTCGTCATTGGTTATAAGTATTCTCATAGCCAGCCCTCGTTATTTGCCTTGTATTCCTTGATGAGTGCATCTGCTTCCTCGAGCAGCTGCTTCATCTCCTTCTTCGAGTAGAGCGTTGCGCCTGCCGCACAGGCGTGACCGCCGCCGCGGTATTTCTCTGCCAGGTCGCTTATTGTTACAAATCTCGATCTGAGTCTTACACGTATATCCTTGTCCGTTTCAATAAATGCTATCCATATCAGTGAGCCCTTGATAGAGTCCATAAACGATACGGATGCGCTTGCCTGCTCGTCGGTGAGGTGCAGCTTCTTCTTCATTGCCTTGCTGACAAACAGACTTGCCACACCGCCCTCGGTGATCTTCATCTTCTTCTGTGCATACGCCTCAAACTTGAACTCCTCAAAGTCCTTGAGATAGAGATTTGCATAGAGGACCTCTGTGTCGATGTTTTCCTTGAGCATTACACCTGCCAGACGCATAGTCTCGGGTGACACGTCACGGAAGCGGAATCTTCCGGAGTCGGTTACCATACCTGCATAGATGTATGTTGCCGCCTCGGTGTTTATCTTTAACTCGTCGCGGAAGGTATCGTAGAAGTGGGCAATCATCTCGCAGGATGACGATCTCTCCTCCTCAACCCACTCATAGTCACCGTATGACTCGATGGGAATGTGGTGGTCTATCTTTACTATCTCGCGGCAGAGCTTGTACTTCTGATTGGATATGCGCTTTGCAGTACCCGTGTCTATTACTATGGCGAGAGCATCGGCATATTCCTCATCGGAGATCTTCTCATCCTCCCCACCGAGAAACGCGAGGTATTCCGCGTAGTCATCGTTGATGAGCAGTATAGTCTTCTCGGGATAGGTGAGGCGCAGGATCTCGCGCAGACCCTTGGTAGAGCCTATTGCATCACCGTCGGGACGGAAATGACGGAATATGATTATCTTGTTATATTCCTTTATTTTGTTAAGTATAGTTAGCATATTTTCATTCATTGCCCTTACTCCTTGCCAATTCATTGAGATCGTTAAGCATTGCCATTGCCTCGGCTCTGTCCTTGAGAGTTGCGCCGCTCGCCTTCTGGTGACCGCCGCCGCCATACTTGGTTGCTATCTTGTTTACGTTGTATTTGCTTGAGCGCAGCTCTGCGAGCACGCCCTCATCCGTTTCAGTAAAGTTGACCCACACGTCAACGCCCTTGAGATCTCCCATAGTGCCTACCATACCGCGTGATATGCTGAATATGCTGACACCGTAGGACTTTGCCTCCTCGTTCTCCGTGTATATATACGCCACGTTGTCCTCTGTGAACTGTATTTTCAGTATGAATTTTGCTCTCAGCTGTACGTGTGAGAAATCATCTGCATAGAGATTTGAATATATATCCGATACGTCAAACCTTTCTTCCATAAGCCTCGACGCTATTCTGAACGTGTTTGAGGTGGTTGAGTCGTAGCGGAATCTTCCCGAGTCGGTTACCATACCTGTGTAGAGTGCCTTTGCCGCCCTTTGGTTTATTTTGAGACCTGTCGCTATCGCTATATCGGCAACCAGACCGCAGCAGCTCTCATACGAGGTATCCGTTATCTCAAGCTCGCATATATCCTCGCAATGGATGTGGTGGTCTATTCTTGCCGTGCTCTTTGCCGTGCGGTATCTCGTATCACTGATGAGTGAGGATGCCGAGGTATCAAGAACTATCGCCAGAGCGTTTTTATACACCTCGTCTATTACCTCGTCCATCGGGTCGTCAGCCGCCATAAATTCATATCTTGCGGTCATATCTCCGACGGTATACACTTTTTTCTCGGGGAAGTTTTCGAGTATTATGTGCTTCAGACCTATCTGACTGCCGAGGGCATCTCCGTCGGGGTTGGTATGTCTGTGAAGTATTATTATTTTGTGTGCTTTTATCTTATTTATAAGCGTTTCAAAGTTTTGCATTTTTTCCTCCGCGCCAACTTATTTATTATTTCGAGTCGCGCAAATATGAAAAAGCGCGTTACATTTCATTATACTACAAATTTCACGATTTTTCAAGTATAACTTTTCCGTTTATCTCCAACAGCGAAAAATAATGGATATATTTGGTAAAATTTCCGTCAACATTTTGTTATAAAAATAACAATCGGCAGAGGGTTTATATAAAATGCCTCCTTTTGTAAAATTTACATCTGAAAATAGGTAAAAAATAACGATTTTGATTAAAAATACGTCAATTTTAGTGCATTTCGTTGACTTTGCGCGCGATTTATGATAAAATAATACAGATACTTTCAAGGGAATATATTCACGTCGGAAAGCACTTGTATATTGTCGCTTTCGGCGAATAAAAATAAAGTGAAAAAACTTTTTATAACCACTTGACTGACTTGACCTTTTGATGTATAATAATAACAGAATTTAGACTCATTCTAAATTTTGAAAAAACAGGAGTAAAAAAATGACAGATAGATTAGATGCTTGGCGCGATTTTAACGGTGGCAGCTGGACCTCCGAGATAAACGTGCGCAGCTTTATAAAACACAATTACGAGCCCTACGACGGTGACGAGAGCTTTCTTGTCGGTCCTACGGAGGATACCGTTAAGCTCTGGGAGCAGGTGCTTGAGCTTTCACGCCTTGAGCGTGAGGCAGGCGGTGTGCTCGATATGGATACCAAGGTTATTTCCACCATCGTCAGCCACAAGGCGGGCTATCTTGATAAGAATAGGGAGAAAATCGTTGGCTTGCAGACGGACAAGCCCTTTAAGAGAGCACTTATGCCCTACGGCGGCATCAGAGTGGCGGAGAGGGCGTGCCACGATAACGGCTACGAGATCGATCCCGAGGTAAAGGAGTTCTTCGAGGTTCACAGAAAGACTCATAACGCAGGCGTATTTGACGCTTATACCGCGGAGATGCGCGCTTGTCGTTCCAGCCACATTATCACAGGTCTGCCCGATGCATACGGCAGAGGCAGAATTATCGGCGACTACAGAAGAGTTGCGCTCTACGGTGTCGACAGACTTATAGCTGACAAGGTAAAGCAGAAGGAAACCACCTGCACTGCAATGTATGAGGAGACCATACGTGACAGAGAGGAGCTCTCCGAGCAGATACGCGCTCTCGAGGACCTCAAGACTATGGCATCCTTCTACGGCTTTGACATCTCTATGCCTGCGACCGATACCAAGGAGGCTATTCAGTGGATGTACTTCGGCTATCTTGCCGCAGTAAAGGAGCAGAACGGTGCGGCTATGTCCTTTGGCAGAACCTCCACCTTCATAGATATTTACGCTGAGCGCGATCTCAGAGAGGGCAGATACACCGAGGAGGAGATACAGGAGCTTGTCGATCACTTTATTATGAAGCTCCGCCTCGTTAAGTTTGCACGTACCCCCGAGTACAATGCGCTCTTCTCGGGTGATCCCCAGTGGGTTACCGAGTCCATCGGCGGTGTTGCTATTGACGGACGTCATATGATCACCAAGACGGCATACCGTTATCTTCACACGCTCCACAATCTCGGTGCGGCTCCCGAGCCCAACCTCACGGTGCTTTGGTCTACAAGACTTCCCGAGAACTTCAAGCGCTATTGTGCCAAGACCTCTATTGAAACATCGTCGGTACAGTATGAGAACGACGACCTTATGAGATTTACTCACGGTGACGACTACGCGATAGCGTGCTGTGTTTCCTCTATGAGAATAGGCAAGGAGATGCAGTTCTTCGGTGCGAGAGCCAATCTTGCCAAGTGTCTTCTCTACGCTATCAACGGCGGCGTGGACGAGATCAGCGGAAAGCAGATAGGCCCGAAATATCAGAAGATCACCTCCGAATATCTCGACTACGATGAGGTAATGGAGAAGTACGACGATATGATGAAGTGGCTCGCAGGAGTATACGTAAACACACTTAACATCATCCACTATATGCACGATAAGTACTGCTATGAGAAGATACAGATGGCACTCCACGATCAGCACGTGACACGTTGGTTTGCTACGGGTATCGCAGGACTCTCTGTTGTGGCAGACTCTCTCTCCGCAATCAAGTACGCTCGCGTTAAGGTTATAAGAAACGAGCAGGGAATAGCTACCGACTACGAGGTAGAGGGCGAATTCCCCAAATTCGGCAATGACGACGACCGTGTTGACAAAATAGCTAATAATATCGTCCATAGATTTATGGAGCATATAAGAAAGAATCACACCTACAGAGACGGTGTTCCCACTACCTCCATCCTTACTATTACCTCAAACGTAGTGTACGGTAAGGCGACGGGCGCAACTCCCGACGGACGTAAGATGGGTGAGGCGTTTGCCCCCGGTGCGAATCCTATGCACGGCCGTGACACTCACGGAGCGGTTGCCTCCCTGGCATCTGTTGCCAAGCTCCCGTTTATCGACGCGCAGGACGGTATATCCAACACCTTCTCGATAATTCCCGGTGCGCTCGGTAAGGAGGATCGCATCTTCCTCGGTGACCTCGCGGTGGATCTCGACTGTATGACGGGCGCGTGTGCGGTAACCCCCACGCTCTTTGAGGATCTCGACAGGGAATAACCCATACAGTGTCGGTGAGCGATACGGAAAATTGTCCATCGGCACTACCCGTGTGCAGAAAAACACAGCAAAACCTTATGAAAGGAATATTGAAATGGCAGCAAATCAAACACAGATAGACAATCTCGTGGCACTTCTTGACGGCTATGTTGAGAAGGGTGGCCACCACCTCAACGTCAACGTATTTACCCGTGAGACTCTGCTTGACGCACAGGCTCACCCTGAGAAATATCCTCAGCTCACAATACGTGTCAGCGGATACGCGGTAAACTTTATCAAGCTTACCAAGGAACAGCAGGATGAGGTTATCTCGAGGACCTTCCACGAGAAGATATAAGATATGAAGGGACGCGTTCATTCTACTGAGAGCTTCGGTACGGTTGACGGTCCGGGTATCAGATACGTTCTGTTTATGCAAGGATGTCCGTTGCGCTGTCTTTACTGTCACAACCCCGATACGTGGAGTATGAGGGGAGGGATGGAGATGAGCGCGGAGGAGGTCATTGCCGAGTATGAGAAGAACAGGGTGTTCTATCGCGGCGGCGGAATTACCGTCACGGGCGGAGAACCGCTCTTACAGGTCGATTTTCTTATAGAGCTGTTCCGTCTTGCCAAGGCGAGGGGGATACACACCTGTATCGATACCTCGGGCATTACTTATTCCGAGAGCAATTCCGATTATATAGCATCTCTTGACGTTTTGATGCAATATACAGACCTTGTTCTGCTCGACGTCAAGCATATTGATTCGGATAAGCACAAGGCTCTCACATCACACGGCAACGGAAACGTGCTCTCGTTTGCACGCTATCTGGCAGAAAAGGGCATACCCGTGTGGATAAGACACGTGGTAGTAGAGGGATATACGGACGATCCGGAGGATCTGCGCGCCCTCGGTAGATTTATCGGAGGGCTTAAAAACGTCAAGGCTCTTGACGTGCTTCCGTATCACGCTCTGGGCGAGGTGAAGTACCGAGAGCTCGGTATAAGCTATTCGCTTGCCGGTATGCAGCCACTCGCAAGGAGTGAGGCTGAAAAAGCAAAGAATCACATTCTCGAGGGTATAAGAGAAGTGATAAGACATAAATAAAAAAGCGCTTATGATGAGCAACCGAAATTGCCTGTCACAAGTGCTTTTTGTTTTTTATTTTTTATACATTTCGTTTTCGTCAAGCGAAATCTCACCGTTTTCCGCTTCATACTTTGCGACACATTCCTGCGCTAAAAATTCAAGCTGTGCATTTAATGAGCGTTTGTTCCTTTTCGCTACCTGAGTGATTTTATATAAGAGTTCGGGTTCAAATCTGATACCTGTTTGTACTTTATTAGTTGCCATAATAACACCTCGATAACATTTTAATAACATTATATACACTTTTCTCTTGACTTTATACAAACAAAGTGTTATCATATTACTATATTTGACGTGTTGAGGTCTATTATGAGTGGTGTTGAAAGACGAATAGATAAATTGGGTAGGGTGGTTCTCCCAATCGGGTACAGAGAACGCTTGGGACTTATAGAAAATTCAAAGGTGAATATTTCTCTTGATAACGATTCTATATCTATAACTCCTGTGAAGGAGAAATGTGTAATATGCGGCTGCGAAGAAAAAATAAATCATTCCTTATGCCTATGTTATAATTGTATAGAAAGAGTGAAAAGTGAAGCATAAATAAAAAGCGCCTAT
>JAZNHE010000078.1:0-2500 GCA_045576795.1 Eubacteriales bacterium
ATATAATTACCTTATTCATTGACATTTTTCTCTGAATATGTTAATATTTTAATACATAAATGACAAAATGAATGCGTGGATATTTATATTATGAGAAAACTTGTTTTTGTAATAAACGGAGCCGGAGGCGTAGGCAAGGACACTCTCTGCGACCTCGCGGCAAAGCATTTTAAGGTATATAACGTATCGAGCATAGATCCCATCAAGGAAATTGCCGCAATGACAGGCTGGAAGGGTGAAAAAACAGACAAGGCGAGAAAGTTTCTCTCCGACCTCAAGGCACTTACAATAGATTATAACGATTATCCCACAGTGTGGGGCAAGGCTCGTTTTGATGAATTTATGCAGTCTGACAACGAGATAATGTTCTTCCACATCAGAGAGGCGGAGGAGATAAAGAAGTACGTTGTAGCTACCGACGGAATGGCAAAGACTCTGCTTATTCGCGGTGGCGATAGAATGAAGAAGGCTCATTACGGAAACATCTCAGACGATCTTGTGGAGAATTACAAATACGATTATTACTTTGTTAATGATAAGCCGTTTGAGGAAACGGAATGTGCATTCTGCGATTTTATAAGAAAGGTTGCTGATGAGTGTGGCACAGATATTTAGTGAGTTTAATCAAGAGAAAATAGAGCAGGTAAGGACACATCCTTATTATGCAAAGTTTCGTGCGAACGTTCTTGAAAAGGCCGAGTATTACATGGCTAATGATCCCGAAATAATTAAGTTTTCAAAGATACATCTTTACGTAACTACGGGAAACAGAGAAAAGTTCGAGAGCGTACACAACGATTACCAGGCAAGACTTTATAACTACTTTCTTGCGTACATTATCAGCGGAGATGACAAATATATAGAGCCTCTTTCCGACATAATATGGAATATATGTGACTTTGAGTCATGGTCCATTCCCGCTCACGTAAAAGAGGGGTTAAGTATAACACTTCGACGCAGGAACCTTGACTTATGCTCCTGCCTCTTAGGTCACAGAATTGCCGAGGTCCTCTACTACATAGGTGACAAGCTCCCGGAGCTTGTCTACCGTCGCGCAAAGGAAGAAATCACGTATAGAATAATCGACTCCTTTGCTGATTATTCGGAAAAGGAATTTAGCTGGTATAAGGTAACGAATAACTGGTCATCTGTATGCATTTCGGGTGTGCTGGGCGCATATCTGTGTCTTGCAGATGATGAAAAGATAAAGGAGCAGTTGCCGAGAATGATGGCGATCGCAGAGCATTATCTGGATGGATATGAGGATGATGGCTGCTGTCTTGAGGGATATTCCTATTGGAGCTATGGCTTCTCTTATTTTGCCATATTTGCAAAGCTCTTGTACGAGTATACAGATGGAGAGATAAATTACTTTGCCAATGAGAAGGTGCATAAAATAGCAATGTTCCAGCAGAACGTCTTGGTTAATGAGCATCAGTGCATCAGCTTCTCCGATTCCTCTCTTGAATTCCGCCCTGAAATTTGGGTATCTCATTTCCTCAAGAGCGTTTACCCCGATATGCTTTTGCCGAACCTTCCCGATGAATTACCTCCGCAATATGCGATAAATCATTTGCGCACGATATTCTGGACAAATCCCGATATGAACAAGTCGGAAATAAAGCCGGTGAGCCATATCTTCCACAATGCGGAATGGTTTTTACATCACGGCTCAGGATATTCGATAGCTGCCAAAGCGGGACACAACAATGAGTTCCATAACCATAATGACGTCGGCTCGTTTATTATCTCTAAAAACGGAAACGTAACCTTCTGCGATCCCGGTGTAGGTGAATATACCGCAGACTATTACAGTCCAAGAAGATATAACATTTTTCTTCCCTCTGCAAGAGCGCACTCTGTCCCCATTATCAACGGCGAGTATCAGGTATCGGGCAAACGAGATGGCGGCGTTATCATCGAGGAAGAGAAACGCTTTAAGTTTTATATGCACAACGGCTATACCGTCGAATCACTCAAGCAGGCAACGAGAGATGTTGAGTGCCTGAATGACGGAGTGCGTATAACCGATGAGTTCGAGTTTTCCGATGATCCCGTCTCACTGACAGAGAGATTTGTTTCGCTTCTTCCGATTGAGGAGAGGGACGGAATACTTATTTGCGGAGACAGTATTCTCAGGTATGACGCCGAGATGTTTGACTGCGCATTGGGCTTTGATATAGCAGATCGCAAGGGCGGTAAGAAGGAGCAGGTATACTATGCCGATCTTACTGCTAAGAAGCTTCAGAAGAATATGAAGGTTGTATTCAGCATTAATTAGTTATAAATGAAAACACAGGTCACTACACCTTTTGCTTAATCGGTGTATCGACCTGTGTTTTTTAATTTTTATAGATATAATTTAGAGCAGAATACAGAGCAGACCGCCTGCGCCTTCGTTGATTATTCTCTCAAGAGTCTCGCCGAGCTTGTTTCTCGACTCCTCCGGCATATGCTCAAGCTTGGAATACATACCGTCGCTTACAAGGTCATAGAGCGA
>JAZNHE010000079.1:0-3589 GCA_045576795.1 Eubacteriales bacterium
ATGGCGGTATATATCCTCTTTGAAATAGTTGTTATCAATTACAGACCGACACTGATTAACGGATATTTGGAAGCTTCGTATCCGTCATCAACAACTATGCTTGTGATGTGTGTGATGCCTACGGCAATGATGCAGCTTCGCCCCCGTATTAAAAACGACCTATTCAGACGATGTGTAATGCTTGTGATTGCCGTGTTTATTGCCTTTATGGTTATAGGCAGACTTGTCTCGGGCGTACATTGGATTACCGATATCATCGGTGGTGCTTTGTTTAGCACAGCGATTGTGTTGATGTATTATGCTATCAGTGACATTGCAACAAAGAACCGCTAAACAAATTCCAATTTGTCGAGCAGAACAGCGTTGAATGTTGGTGTGATCTTGGTGCAAATTTGGTGCAACACTTTATGCGACGATACTCACGATATTCACGATATCGCACGAAATCACACGATAAACGTACGATATCACACGATATTTAACGATATTCACGATATCAAACGGTATTGCTAAAACTCCAAGAGATAATTGCTATAATATCAACACAAAGGCTCTGCTACGGCAGGGCCTTTTTCATTCCTTCGGCCACACAAATTTGCCGTTTATCATAGTTTTTACAAGGGTTGATGATACCTCAAGAGGACTGCCGTCGTAGATAACGATATCTGCGTCCTTGCCAACGGCAAGCGTGCCAAGCCTGTCGTCTACGTGGCAGATACGCGCCGCGTTAACCGTTATGGCGCGCAGTGCTTCCATCTCGCCCATTCCCTCCCTTGCTGCTATTGCAGCGCACAGCGGAAGGTACTGAATACGCGACACGGGGTGGTCGGTGGTTATTGCGACGGTAACGCCCGCCTTTGAAAGAACACCTGCGGTCTTGAAATCTGCCATACTAACCTCGTTTTTACTGCGCGAGGCGAGAGACGGTCCTACGATGGCGGGAAAGCCGCACTCGGCAATCTCCTCAGGCACGAGGTGTCCCTCGGTGCAGTGGTCAAGCGTAAGCCCAAGTCCGAACTCCTTTGCAATACGTATCGCGGTAAATATATCGTCGGCTCTGTGTACGTGTGCCTTCAGGGGAATTTTTCCATCGAATAAATCCCTGTAGCATTCCTTACTGAAATCCGCTGCAACCTTACCCGCATCGACGTCGGCAAGATACTGACGGGCGTGGAAGAGCTCCTCGCGTATAAGCGAAGCAACCGCCATACGAGTTGACGGAATATTTCCGTTTGTGCCGTAGTTGTTTATAGGATTTTCACCGAACGCAATCTTAATTGCAGCAGGAGCAAGAACCACCATATCGTCAATTCGCCTGCCGTATGTTTTAATAAAGGCAAACTGACCGCCTATCGCGTTTGCACTTCCCGGCCCTACCATAACTCCGGTTATTCCTACCGCCAAGGCACAGTGAAACGCGCTGTCCATCGGATTTACGGCATCTATCGCGCGCATGGTGGGTGTTATCGGATTAGTCCCTTCATTTGACGCATCATTCTGAGTTGTCAGCTTTTCCTCCGATATACCTATATGACTGTGCGCATCGATGAAGCCGGGAAATATGTTTAGCCCGCCAGCGTCGTAAACCTCTGTATTTTCATCTGCGGTAATTCTATTTGAAATTTGTATTATTTTACCGTTGTTTATAAGTATATCTGCCTTTTTCGACTTATCGTTTTCCATTGTGTATAAGAGTCCGTTTTTTATTAGCAGCATTGATGTGTCTCCCGATTTTTTTAAAATTACATGAATAGTTTTTTCAAAAAGCATGCAAACTATTCTTAGATTTCTCACAAGGAGGTAAAAAGGAATGAACAACCAGAACAATCAGTACAGCAACCAGAACAACAATCAGAATCAGAACAGCAACAACCAGAATAATAAAAATAATCAGAAGAACCAGAACAACAAAAACAACCAGAGCAATAATCAGAACAACCAGAATAATCAGTATAGATAAAAATTGCAGCCGCGGTGATTACCGCGGCTGCTCGTTTTTTTATCTTCTTTTAGGTAAATCTCGGACAGTAGATACCGAAAAAAAGCTCACTGCCCGTTTTCGTACTCTTCGTTAGCACTGTTAATGATTTCTATAAAGTCTCTGTAATCCTTGTAGGTGAGCATTTGAATTTGAACTGTACCAAGGCATCCGAAAAGCGAGTTTAAAAGATAATCCATGCCGCAAGCAGTTCCGTTAACGTCACCCTCAGCCAATCCCTTTGACACCGACACGCCCTGTGTCGTAGGCTCGGAATATCCCTTGCAAGCGGAAAACGAGCCGTCGGAGTGACGGAATTTCTTTAGCCTTTCGATAGTTGCATCTATCATCTCAGGGAGTCTATCGTATATCTTCTGCCTTACCACATCGACGTTCGTGTTGTCGGTGGCAGTAGAATCAGTCGTTGCTGCAACGTTACCGACGGCTGTAGCAAGACCGCCCCACATATTGAAGACGTGATATATGCGCGGCGGTGTGCCGTCGTTTACCAAGCTATCTATTGCGGAGTCTATTATCTTGTCCATATACTTCATCCGCCTGCCAAGACCTCCGTAGAGCGCACCGAGCTTGGTTATACCGGAAAGGTTCTCGTAACCTTCGGTTATAGCACCGTTATCGTCCCAGAAGCCTGTGCGAGGATTTTGGAACTTGTCAATATAATCAAGGCAGGCATCGGCAAGCCCCGCTGCCTTAATCTGCGAGGTTTGGCTGCTAAGGGTATGACCTATACCATAAAAATCATTTCTTCGGTTGAGATTATCTATGTAGTTAATCAGCGCCTGCTCGGATTTAAGGTGAGCAGGTATTGTTGATTCGGTCAGAACTATGCTACTCTTGTGCTCATCGCTTTCCATAAATGCGGCTATGACGTTAGACATGGAGGACACGCTGCCACCCTGAATACGCTCCATCGGGGTTTTGTATAACGGCTTTCCTCCCATTCTTGATATAATCGACAGGCAGGAGGTAAGGTCGCGCCCTTTTCTTGAATCGTTTATGCTCTTCCCCCACTGAGGATGGTAAAAATATCCGTCATCGTCACTCTGCATATTCTGAATATACGCGAGGCACTTTTCCCTCATATCCTCGGGAAGCGAAAGCTCCCAGTTATTATTAAAGTGTCTGAAAAGACCGAGATTCCTAAGCATAACAAGTGCCTGCTCTGTACTCTCGGCATCGGGGAGAAAGCCATCGTAATCACGCGAGCTGTTAGCATAATAAAAGCAGCCCGACTCGGCATCGTAAAGACCCGCAATCCACTTCACCCAGTTAGCGCCGTAGTAATCATATAGTTCCCTTACAGCGTCGGCGGCAGCCTTACCGATTTTTCCTTCAAGCTCAGCCCACCGCTCCTCGAGATAAAGCGCCTCCTCGGCGTCGTAGCGCTCGTTCAGCATCGCCTCGTGAGAGACCTCGGAAAAGCTGACGTACTCTACAAGGTCGTAATCGAGCACGAGCGTAGTATTTCCATTTACAATCATGTTAAGAAAATAATCAACAGCTGCGTCTATCGCATACTTACCGTCACCGGCTATGGCAATAGCACCCTCGTAGCAGTAGATTACGAAGTGGGAATATCCCTCGGGGAGC
>JAZNHE010000080.1:0-11588 GCA_045576795.1 Eubacteriales bacterium
ATCATTTTAACGACCTCGTCCTCGCTGATCTCGTCAAATGCTCCAAAGTTGCCGAATCCCGACGCGTTGATCAGGAATTTCACCTCGGGCTTTTCCGTCTCGAGTGCCTCGCGCACCTTATCGATTCCCTCCTCTGAGGTAAGATCTGCGCCTATGATCTTAGCCTTGACACCAAGCTCCTCGGCGAGAGCTTGCATTTTATTTTCACTTCTGGCAACAAACCAGAATTCATCTATAAGCCCGAGCTTAGAGAGTTGGCGCGCAAACTCGCTGCCTATTCCTCCGGATGCACCGGTAATAATTGCAACAGACATATCTTTTCCTTTCCATGCCTAAGCTCTCGCTTTGGCACCTCTATACTTCTTCACCGAGTGCCATCGTAAGTATTCTTTCAACCTCTGGATACTCGGTTGCCTGATTTATCTCTGCCCTGAGCCTTGCCGCGCCCTTGAATGAGCGAAGATACATAGCTATCTGCTTTCTCGCCTCGGGAACAGCTATCCTCTCGCCCTTGTCCTCTATTGCAAGTCTGAGCTGGAGCAGGGCTACCTCAACCTTCTCATCAAGGCTCGGTGGCGTGTACTCTCTCCCCTCCAATCTACATACTATCTCTCTGAATATGAAAGGGTTGCCAACCGCGCCCCTGCCTACCGCAACACCGTCCGCAAGAGTCTCTTGCAGCATAGATACCGCATCGTCGGCTGATAGTATATCTCCGTTTGCAATAACGGGAATTTGTACACTTTTCTTAACGTTTTTAATAGTTTCTCTATCCACAACGCCGGAATACATCTGTTTTCTTGTTCTTCCATGCACTGTGATAAGAGCCGCTCCGGCTTCCTCTGCCGCCTTGGCACATTCCACCGCATTTATATGCTCGTCATCTATACCCGTACGGATTTTTACCGTGACGGGTACCGCGGAGCTCTCCCTCGTTGCGCGGGTAATTCTGTATATCCGCTCGGGATCTCTCATAAGAGCAGAGCCCTCACCGTTGTTGAAGATCTTCTGTACGGGGCATCCCATATTTATATCTATTACGGCAGGCAGAACGCATCCCTCGTCGGGCGTCATCCTCGACAGTATATCTGCCGCACGTGCCATAACGTCCGGTTCACTGCCGAATATCTGCAAGCCTACAAGTCCCTCGTCCTCCCTTATTCTCGCAAGAGAAAAGGTTTTCCTATCGCCAAAGGTAACCGCCTTTGCGCTTATCATCTCGGTGACGGAATACTCTGCCCCCATACCAAGACACACCCTGCGCATCGCACGGTCAGAAAATCCTGCCATAGGAGCAAGGGAGATGCCGTGTCTTACCTCAAAATTGCCGATCCTCATTCTGCCTCCCGAAGAAGTTTGCATCTTATACAAAAAGTCCGATTAACCAAACCGCAACAACGGACATCAGCACCGTGGCATAAACTGCCGCGCCAACAATGGCACCGATTCCGCACGCCTTTGCAAAGTCCCTGTTGTTCTCACCCTTGAAGATGAGCCACAGGACGAGTCCGACAAGAGGCGTATTTACGGAAACTCCCGCAAGAGAGCCGATAGCCGCGGACTTTGCCTTGCCCGGACGGGTGCGGCGCATAAATATCCAGAGGATAAGGCCGACCTGCCAGAATAAGAAGCCGAGCACCGCAAGCCACGGATTGCCTGTATTGTCCACCTCGGGCTCGCTGTAATAATGAAACGGGCCCTCACGGTAGCCGCCGAAACCGTAGGGGTTACCTTCTCCGCTACGCGCTCCGCAATACGAGCAAAATATTGCGTTATCGTCTATCATCTTTTTGCAATATCTACATTCTTTCATAATTCACCTACTCTTCCGACCTATCTCGGTCAGAACTGTGATTTTAGTTATATCAACGCCACCTCCCGAAGCGGATATCTCCCCGAGCGGCACCGTCTTGTTTTTGCCGTGGTAATCACTTCCCGCGCTGATGCACATTCCATGCTCCTCGGCTATGGCTCTTATTACCTCGGAGTCCTGCTCATTGTAGCGTGAGTAGTAGCACTCCACGCCGTCGAGTCCGGCTCCCTTAAGTCTTAACACTCTGCGCTCGAGCGTATCCTTATCAATACGCTTTTCCCTCTCGCCTCCGAGAGGATGCGCATACACGGATATTCCGCCTGCCGCGGATATGGCGGAGATAGCCTCGGCGGCAGGAATTCTGTCATCAGGGAATTTCGCACCGAGAAGATACTTATCTATCGCTTCATCAATGCTTACGGCAAGCCCGTGTTTGACTATAAGGGCCGCAAGATGCGGCTTTGCTACGGAATTATATCCGCGCAGCTCCGATATCTCATCATCGGAGAACTCTATATCAAAGGTTTTTTTGAGATACTCAAGCCTTGCTTCAAGCTTGAATAGGCGCATCTGACGTCCGTGGGCAATTGCCGCTTGCAGTTCCTCGCACTCCGTATCAAAGCCATATCCGAGAATATGACAGTTGAAGCCGCCTTTTTTCCCCTTGAAATAACAGGAAAACTCTATACCCGTGATGAGTTTTATGCCTTCCTTGTCCTCATCGGTCAATTCAGAGAGGCCTGCTATGGTGTCGTGGTCGGTAATTGCAATAACGGATAACCCCTTATCCTTTGCCAGTCTTACAAGCTCTCTCGGTGTATCCGAGCCGTCGGATGCGGTAGTATGCAGGTGCAGATCAACTCTCATATTCTTCCCTGCCGTTATTCAGTAGTTTTTTACCGGCTCTGTCAAGCAGACGGATGAACAGTATCATAAGACAGGACACAACAGCTCCTGCCAGGAATATTTCCGGTGCCGGTATATATTCCGTCGTCATTGCATCCGCGCCGGCATCAACGAGCGGCACGTTTCTGATTTTATTTATTGCATTGCCGAGCATAGGTCCGAGAATCATAGGTATCAGCACGCTGAACACCATTCTCACGCCCTGAAGCTTACCTGCTGACTCTGGGGGCGTGTTATCTCTGACTATCGCTCCCGTAAGAGCAGACACAAAGATATATCCCGTTATCATAACGAAGCCCGAAACTCCGAATATTATGAGATTGGCAACGTGCGACATTCCGCGCGACATATACATGGCAAAAAGACCAACAGCCATAATCGCTGCGGCAATATACAACAGCCTTACCTTATTGTGCTTATCGGACAGCTTTCCGAGCAAGACGTTAATAACTGCTCCGAGCGCTATCGCAACACCGAATACCACGCTGTATTCAATAGTGCTGAAGCCGAGATAAGTTTTCATATAGATTATCAGATAAGGCATGAATATTTGACACGCTACGCCGTATATCAGCACTATCAGGAGTGCAACGTAGAGTCTTGAATTACTCTTGATGACAGACGGACGGAATCCATAGAATATGTCCTTCAGCGTTCCGTTCTTTTCAAGCCTGTCGCTATCCTTTATGATGAATATTCCCACTATACCGCATACCGATATTACTATACCGAGCAGCAGGAATACGGTTGAGTAACCGCCGAGCATATCCACAAGGATACCGAAGCCACCGGCAACTATCAGCATGGCGATAAGGGGCAATATAGCCACCACGCCCTCTACTGTGCCGCGGAATGACGGCTTTGTATTGTCTGTAACCCAGGCGTTAAAGCAGGCGTCGTTGGCGGTAGAGCCGAAGAGCGTCATAACGCAGTCGCCCACGATAACCGCCGTCAGTGTAACACCTATCGCACGCGCCTCATCAAGCGAGAAAATACGTGCGGTCAGCTCGGGGGACAGATAGCCGAAAAGTGCCACGGTCACGCCCCAAATGGCGTATCCTATCGATATAAATCTACGCCTGTTTCCTGCGCGGTCGGACAGTGTGCCGGCAACAAGAGTTGCCACGGTGGCCATAACTCCGCTCAGCTGTACCATAAGCGTGATGGCATCGAGGTCCTTGGCTATGGTATCGTACACGAAGAGGTTGAAGTACATATTCTCAACACTCCACGCTATCTGTCCTACAAGTCCGAAAAGAATGAGAATTATCCAGTTGTGCTTACCAAAGGATGTTTTTTCTTTCATTATTCTCTCCCGAATTTTTATCTGCAAAAATTTTATTCACCCTCGGTGAGTAAATCAATATAGATGTCGAACACCTTGTCGATAATATCATTATCCGATACGAGATTGAGCGCCGCATCTTCGTCCTCGTCAATATCAATGGAGAACACGAGGCCCTCATCCTCCTCTACTCCCTCCATAGGAGCTGCGGGAGAGAGGATTGCATATACCTTATCGTCAAGTGGAACGATAGCAACCTGTACAAACTCGGTAGGATTGCCGTTTTCATCATAAAGCACGATGTTATCTACGTTGTCCTCGTTGAGAAGCTGCTCAATAGGTGACATATTGTTATCAGACATTATTAAAATCTCCTTATATCAGTTATTCTTTTCATAAATCTCGCGGAACATTCTTACACATTCTGCAAAGTCGTCTATCGCGCTGGTAACAACCTCGGGCTTAGTCATATCTATACCTGCAACGAGGAGGCTGTCGAGCGGTGACTTTGCTCCGCCGCACTTGAGGAAGTCGATGTACTTGCTTACGTAAGCCTCGCCCTCGTTCTCAATTCTCTTTACGATAGCGGATGCCGCGGAGATACAGGTTGAGTACTTGTAAACGTAGAAGCATGTGTAGAAGTGAGGTATTCTCATCCACTCGTAAGCAATCTGCTTATCCACAGCCACGTCCTTACCGAAGTAGCGGCGTACAAGCTTGTAGTAATGCTTATTGATACGGTCAGCCGTGAGGGGCTCACCCTTTTCAACGAGGGCGTGCATATCTCTTTCAAACTCGGCAAACATAGTCTGGCGGTAAAGAGTGCCCTTGTATGTTTCCATAAGCTCGTTGAGGATATAGAGCTTTTCGGTATCGCTCTCACACTCCCTAAGCTTTCTGTGAGCCATAAGGAGCTCGTTAACGGTAGACGCAACCTCTGCAACAAAGATGGTGTAGCTTGAGTTGTGGGGCTCGTTATACTTTATCGAGAAGTAGGAGTGCATAGAGTGTCCTGCCTCGTGAGCAAGGGTGGAAACGTTGTCAAACGTGCCGTTAAAGTTGAGAAGAATATACGGCTCTGTACCGGGACAGCCGGAGCTGAATGCGCCGCCTCTCTTACCCTTTGAGGGATACACGTCTACCCATCCGCGCTCGGTAAGACCTGCCTTGAGTGTGTTGTAGTACTCGTCACCGAATACCTTAACCGTCTCAAGAGTTTCCGCAACAGCCTCCTCGTAGGTGTACTCCTTGTCAAGCTCGGAGATGAGGGGAGCGTATACGTCGTAGAGATGGAGCTTGTCAACTCCGAGAATTCGACGCTTGAGCTCATAATAATCGTAAAGAGGCTGAAGTCCGCCGTTAACCGATGCTATGAGGTTGTTGTATATCTCGGGTGTAACCTCGTCACGGAAGGTGGATGCCGTGATAGAATCCTTGAAGTTTCTCACCTTTGCAAGAGTGGTATTCTCCTTGAGGTGATTGTTGTAAAGTGCCGCAAAGGTGTTGCCAAACTGCTCATACGTCTTATAGAGCGTGCGGAATGCCGCCTGGCGCACACGTCTGTCACCGCTCATAAGGAATGGCACGTAATTTGTATCGGTGAGCTCAACGAGCTTGCCCTCTGAATTGCGGATCTTTCCAAACTTGAGGTCCGCATTCGCAAACAGGCTTCTCGTCTGGCTGTTGCCGTGGAAGAAATCCTGCAGGCGTGACATAAGCACCTCGCACTCATCAGAGAGGGTATGCTCCTTGTATCTCATATTTTTCTCTATCATTCTGCGATAGCTCTCGAGCTTGGGACACTCAACAAACAACTCGTTGATTGTAGCCTCCTCAAGTCTTAGCATATAGGGTGATACAAACCATGATGCAGTGCCTGCCGCAACAGCGAGGTTTCTAACCTTTCCGTCAAGTGCCTGATACTGATTGTTTGATGTATCAACCGAGAAGTTGAGTGATGCATACTGCCAGAGCTTTTCTATCATAGAGTCAATAGCCGTGTAGTCGCAAAGGGCGTTGTAGAGTCCCTCCGCCGATGCGAGCATGGTCTTCTCGTGCTTGGAATAAGCTTTAACGAGCTTCTCGCATTTTGCATAGTCCTCGAAGAATGCCTTCTCATCCTTGTAAATAACCGACAGGTCCCACTTATACTTGGGATCTATGTCTTTTCTGTCCATCATGATAAAATCTCCTTTGTAAGTAATTTTTATTAGAATTATAACATATTTTCGTAATTTTTACAATGTTTAGTAAAAACAAAATAATTTTAGCACATTTTGGAGGATAAATAAAGGGATTTTTGAAATATTTACATATCTTTTCAAATAATTTCTAAAATATACTATGTTTGTTCACAGTTTATATGGTATAATGCGTGAGTAAAAACATTTTGTGAGGTTTTAATATGTTAAATCTTCATTCAATCAAGAAGGATTACGTAACGTCATCGGAAACGGTACACGCCCTCAAGGGCATCTCTGTATCCTTCCGCACGACCGAGTTTGTATCCATCCTCGGCCCATCGGGCTGCGGTAAGACTACACTGCTCAACATTGTCGGCGGACTTGACCACTACACTGACGGCGACCTTATAATCGGCAACCGCAGTACAAAGTCGTACGGTGACCGCGAATGGGACGTTTACAGAAATCACAGAGTCGGCTTTATATTCCAGAGCTACAACCTTATTCCACACCAGACGGTGCTCGGTAACGTTGAGCTTGCGCTGACGATAGCAGGAATAAGCAAGGAGGAACGCATAACACGTGCAAAGGAGGCTCTCGACAGAGTCGGACTCAGCAACCAGTACTACAAGCGTCCCAATCAGCTCTCGGGCGGTCAGTGTCAGAGAGTCGCGATAGCGCGCGCCCTTGTCAACAACCCCGAGATACTTCTCGCAGACGGGCCCACAGGCGCACTCGACACGGTAACGTCGGTGCAGATAATGGATCTCATCAAGGAGATCTCACGTGAGCGACTCGTAATCATGGTAACACACAACCCCGAGCTTGCAGAGCAGTATTCCACAAGAATAATCAAGCTGCTCGACGGTGAGATTGTCGAGGACTCCAACCCCATGAGCGAGGAGGAGGTCGAAAGGGAGAACAGAATATACCTTGAGGCTGAGGAGGCGGAGCGCGAGATGCTCGCTGCCATGCCGCCCGAGGAAAGAAAGAAGAAGACTCGGGAAAATAAGAAAAAGCGCGAGAAGGCTAAGATGTCATTCTTCACCGCCTTCAAGCTTTCCGCAAGGAACCTGCTCTCAAAGAAGGGACGGACCGCGATGGTCGGATTTGCCGGTTCAATCGGTATTATCGGCATAGCGATGGTCCTCGCATTTTCCACGGGTATCAAGGCGTACGTTGCCAGCATGCAGGACGATATGCTGTCGGGTAACCCCATAACCGTGACAAAAACCGCGTACGATCTCAGCATTATGTCCGATATGATGGACAGTATGGCAAAGGATGAGGAAGAGGAAAAGAAGCCGTATCACGTATACGTGGATTCACTCATTGAGTACATCGCCACAATGACTAAGATGGGCGAGAGCATGATGATTGAGAACCATATAACCGAGGACTACATAAATTACGTAAAGGCTATGCCGGAGGAATATTATGCGGCAATGACCTTTGGCTATGGAATAAATATTAACTCGGGGCTCTTCCTCGATTACACGTCTAACGGAAACACAAGCAACATATCTGCACAGAGAGTTACCGACACATATACGGCAATTCTCAATGAAACGGATTATTCCGATTACTCAAAGTTTGTAACCGCGCTCACTCCGTCTATCGCACAGGCACCCTCCGATGACGACTACGTGTTAAGTCAATATGACATTCTCGCAGGAAATCTCGCAGACGGTATCAGTGATGACGGCGCGTATGAGATAATGCTCGTGCTTGACAGTGATGATGAACTCTCCGATCTTCTGCTCGCAAGATACGGATATTACACTCAAGAAGAATTCCTTGCAATTATCGACAAATCCAATCTTGAGGAGGGCGAGGAGATACCTGAGGACTACCGCGACTCATTCTCTTATGATGAGCTGCTCGGCAAGACTTTCACCTACTACTCAACAAACGAGATTTTCAAGCTGAATGAAAAGGGCAATAACTACGATTATATATCCGACTCCAAGGACCTTGATACAAGCCGCGGAGTTCCTCTTAAGGTCGTGGGAATTATAACGCCCAAGGAAAACGTAAACTTTGGATGCATAACGTCAGGAATCTATTACACAGAGGAATTTACTCAACACGTCCTCACCGCTAACGCTAACACCGAATTTGTAAACTTTGTTAAGGATGAGGAAAAATCCAAGGCACTCTCCTTTGCAATGTACCAGTTTGCTTATGAGTTCAGCTACGTATATGATAACGGAGACGGAAATCTTGAGCCAAAGACAGAAACGGCAAAATTCGGCCCCTCTATGATGGATATGGCTGATATGCGCGACGGACTCCTTCGTATGTTCGGCGGTAACGACGTTGCTAACAGCATATCAATCTACCCCTTGAGCTTTGACGACAAGGACCTTGTCACAGGCTATCTTGACGAGTGGAACGGTGAGGAAACGCTTACCGTGGGAGATAAAACGCTGTCAGGCACTGACCGTGCAGAGATAAAGTATACCGATGCTCTCGATATAATCATCGCTATGATAAACACGATGATAGACGTTATCTCCTATGCTCTTATAGCATTTACGTCTATCTCTCTCGTTGTCTCAACCGTTATGATAGGAATAATCACTTACGTATCGGTGGTTGAAAGAATTAAGGAGATCGGTGTTATACGTTCACTCGGCGGACGTAAAAAGGACGTCAGCCATCTCTTCAACGCAGAGACGTTCATTATCGGCTCGCTTGCAGGTATCATCGGTGTTGGTGTAACCTGTCTGATAGCTGCGGCGGCAAGCATGATACTCAAGCCACTTATCAACTTCTCAGGCATTGCAACTCTTAAATTATCACACGCTGTAATTCTCGTTCTGCTCAGCATAACGCTTACTCTTATATCGGGCCTTATTCCCGCAAGCAGTGCGGCAAAGAAGGACCCCGTGGTAGCTTTAAGAACAGAATAGTGAAAAACCAACCTATATAATTGCGCTTGTATAGGCACAGCTTACAGTCATAAAAAGAGAGGATAAATCGGTTCGATAGCCGAAATGTCCTCTCTTTTATTTATTTCGTTTTGCAAAAAGCGTTTTTCACGCAACTGCTCACATTACGAACGATTACCTGACGTTTTCCATTCTGCCCTGCCATCTTTTGCGCCCCCCTTTATTTATGCCGTTTTATAAAAAGCGTTTTTCACGCAGCCGCTCACATTACGAACGGTTACCTAACGTTTTCCATTCTGCCCTGCCATCTTTTATGCTTTTTTCATCTTTAGAAAAAAACTATTGAATATTTTGACACACAGTGCTATAATATAGTAGCAAACAATCTTTGAGAAAGGAGATCTGGTTGTGAAAAATAAAATAAACTCCGAGTTGTTCTCATCCATACTCTACATAGTAGTAGGTGTACTTCTCGCGATATTCAAGTCACAGACTCTCGGATGGGCTATGACCTTCGTAGGCGTATTCTTCATTGTCTGCGGTGTGCTTGAATTGGTTAAGAAAAACTGGACCGGCGGTGCAGTAAGCCTTTGCATAGGTATTGCAATACTCGTGCTCGGCTGGTTGGCTGCCAAGATAGTTCTTCTTGTACTTGGTATACTCATCGCAGTTAAGGGCGTTATGGCTCTCATCGATGTGTTTAAGAAAGAGAACAAGAACGCTCTTGAGATAGTATTCCCAATCCTCACAGTAGTTGTGGGATTGGCTCTCGCATTCGGCAATGGCTTCGACATCCTCATCACCATCATCGGTGTGCTTCTCGCTATTGACGGTGTTCTCGGCCTTGTAGGTTGCCTCAAGGAGAAAAAGTAAAAAACTTTAGTTGCCGCAGAAATGCGGCAACTTTTTTTATATAATGAAGCATCCGCGACGGTAGCGTGATACATAGACTTTGCAAATGAGCAGAAAACAAAAACCGTTGTAATATTTCATATTTAATCCGCCATGTGTAAAGGGGTTGCCAAAATTTCGAGGCCTATCTTGCGCGAAACGAACTATAAGCAAATGCGAAGCTGCCGGGTTGTTGAATGTAAAAAGATAAAAAAGCGAAAAAGGGACAGCACACAGAAATCCCTTCGTCATTCTCTTACGAAAGGATATTCTCATCTATATAATGAAGACTTCTGACAAGACTCACAGATAGAGTCAAGCACCCCACCTATAAGCTTTGATGAGGGCGAAATGTGGTTTTTTCGTTGCACATTCGGGCGTTGTCAGCCTCTCTTTGACAGTGTTTTAAGCGCAAAATGTAAACTTTAATTTTCAATATTTGCCAAATACCAGTCAAAATTGCTAAAAACAAATTCTTGTATTTGAGAGATAACCATCGCCCATTTTTCCACTTATGCCGAGCTTTTAATTCTCGAAAACGCCGCCTCTCGAAATCTGTTTACCGCGATTTTTTGGGAGTATTAATGCGGCAATTTAAGATTATCCATTTTTTACCTGTTTTGCCACTTTCGTCATATTTAGTTTATAAAAATGGGAGCATTTTGTACAATGATACAAACTTTATTTTTTACTCTTTAAATTATTGACACCAATAGTCGAAAAAAGTATAATTAAAGTAGGAAAATATTTAATAATTTTTCAACGGAAAGGAAATCAGAAAGATGAAGAAAAGCTTATCACTTCGCGCTCTCCTTTTAGTTCTGGCCCTTGTTCTAACGATGATCCCGATGTTTGCCATCGGCGCATCAGCGGAAGAACAAACCGCGACCATGGCGTACACTGGTTCTAGTACCGGTAACATGACTGGAAATAATGATGCGGCCACAGTGGGGCTTGATGAAAACTTGTTTACCGTTATCGGTAATAAGGGCAGCACCAGTAATAATGTCGGATTAAATAAAGCTGGTCAAATTAGACTTTACGGCCATTCAAGCTCAGGTAACGGCTCATACCTTACTGTTACGATAGCTGAAGGTTACGTCATTAAGTCCATTGTAGTTACTTTTAGTAACACTACGAATAACAAAAACTGTCAGTTAAGTGTTGGAGACAACAAGGTTGTATTTGATGGTAGTTCTACTACTTGGAGTTCGGATATTAATTCAAACTCTTTCACACTACAGAATGTCATAACTGGAGGTTCAACTCAAATTTATATAAAAAGCGTAGCTATTAAGTATGAATTGGTTGCAACCACCACATACAATGCTTCATTTGTTGTTCCCGATGGAGCAACTGCTCCCGATACTATAAACGGATTGAGTATTACTCTTCCTGATGCAGTAGAAGCGCCTGCTAAATACAACGCTCAGGAGTATGAGTTTGCAGGCTGGTCTACAAACACAGTCAGCGATACAAGTACAGCTCCTGCACTTTTGGCACCCGGAGCATCGGTTACTCTTTCTGCTGATACTACGTACTATGCAACCTACAAGTATAAGGCAGGGGAAGAAACAACAACAGTTAATGGCTTTATAAGCACCCCTGTTGCAGAT
>JAZNHE010000081.1:0-26655 GCA_045576795.1 Eubacteriales bacterium
ACGAAATAGTTAAAATCATACAGGGACTTACAATTAAATAGCACACTTAAAAAATCCTGAAAAATTTTCAGGATTGTTTGATTTTTTGAGGAATCTCTTAAGAAATATGTGTAATATATGTGAGTTTTGTTTCAAGAACTCGAAAAAAATTATTTAAAGGAGATTTTTTATGAAAAAAATCACAAAAACACTGATAGCTATCCTTCTCATAGCCGTAATGTCCATGACCCACGTAGTTGCTTTTGCAGCAGATGAGGGGATATCCCCTCGCCTATCTCATATCGAAAACGGAGGTTTTTCATTTGCTGCCTACGACAATATTGGACATATGGATGCAACATACTACGGTTATGACAGCTTTGTACGTGCAGATCTGAACGTTAAAATACAAAAGAGATTCCTCTTAGTATTCTGGAATGACGTTTACGAATGGAATGCCTCATCTACAGAGATTGAGGGCGAATTTTATCACGAGTGTGAGCTGAATGGCAGTGGAATGTATAGGGCAAAGTTCACTCTGACAGTAACCGGAAACGATGGTACTGTAGATACAATACCTTCAACTATTGAAGATGAGAACTAATACAGTTTGTTGCTTGTTGAGTGACGATATTTCGCGCAAAGTGACGAGTATGGTCGCATTAGGTGACAAACATCAATGTATTTTAGGGTTTTTGTCGAAAAATAGGCAGACTCAACACTAAACCCACAAGCCTGTTGATAGAATTTTCTTCCGTCTGTGGTAGGAAAGATTATCATTATGAGAAGAAAATATGACAGAATAAACAAGGCAACTTATGCTATTGTTGAAGAAAGATACAGCTTTGGCAACACGTCTCGCACCTCATACGGAATAGTAGCACTTTCCTACCCCGACAAAGACGGTAGCGCAACAATTGTGGCATCTGTTCACGACATAACGTCTGACAAGGATGCTCTTGCAGCATTGGTAGATGATTGTAACCGTTTGGAGCTATCTACAATTCATCTACTTGATGTTGTGGAAGATTTTATTTAATAGCAAAGCTTAATAAAAAAGCAGGCATAGGAAGATTCACATACTAAAAAACAAGAAAGGATTTTCCTATCACGGATAACCTTGCTTTCCTCCAAGACGGCTAACGTCTCGGAGGTTTTTGTTACATTAGCATATCTATTGGCTAAAATCAATATTTTTCAAAAATGGCCAATAGAATATTTGCAACATTTTCGCAAACAACCGCGAAGGGTTATTCGCGAATGCGAGATTTCACGTTATAATACCAATGAAAAAACAATTAGATAATGTTTAACAAAAGCACAAGTGAACATAATAAAACAACGTAGTTATTACTGATAAATCATTTTTCGAGTAATAATTACATTTTTATCAGTAATAACTTTTATTTTTTACAGTAATATTTCTTGACAAAATTGAACTTATGCGTTATAATTAAAACAAAAAGGAGATTTTGTATGAAGTACACTACTGAAAAGAAAAGAACAATAGTTCTCTATATACTTGACAAAATTGCTTCCGGAACAAAAGGATTATCTAATGTCGTTGCCGATGCTTTCGGCATCAGTACCAATACAGTTCACACATATATAAATGAATTAATTGATGAAGAAATTATTGTCAAACGCAAACGTGGAGAATATGAACTAGCCACCCAACGCAATAAATACAGTTTTTTACGCAGCCAAGGTGAGTTGGAGATAGACACACAGGCTTTTGACTTGTGTTTGTCAAAGCAGATTAGTCATTTAAGTGAGAATGTTAAACACATCTGGGCTTATGCAATGAGCGAAATGGTTAATAATGTTATAGATCATTCTAACGCAGAACAAATGTTTGTTATCGTAGAGCAGAATTATATGCAAACCTCAGTAATGATCGCAGATGATGGTATCGGAATTTTCGAAAAAATTAAAAAACATTTTTCTCTGCCCAATTTGGATGAAGCAATCTGCGAATTGTTCAAAGGCAAGCTCACAACAGATGCAGACAACCACTCCGGCGAAGGAATCTTTTTCACCTCCAAAATGATGGATAACTTCTTAATATCGTCTAGTGGTAAAATATTCACAACATCAAAATATAACAATGATAACATCCTTGATTTTGACGAATGTCCCTCGGGCACATGTGTATTTATGTCATTATCAAACTTCACACAAAAGACTGCGAGAGAGGTATTTGACCTTTATTCTGATGTGGATGGTGGGTTTACCACAACACGCATCCCATTGAAAAATATTTTCGACTCTGCCCCTGTATCACGTTCACAAGCTAAACGTGTGTGTAATCGTTTGGAAACCTTTGAAGAGGTTATTCTTGATTTTGACGGAATATCATGGATGGGACAAGGATTTGCACATCAAATGTTCGTGGTATACAAAAACGCACATCCGAATGTAACAATCAAACCTATTAACATGAATGAAAGCGTTGAAAACATGTATAACCATGTTATAAAGTCTGTTTAACAGAACGGTAGCAACACATTACAAAAGGCCAACATTATAGCGTGATACTCTTAACGGAGAATCACGCATCGAGATAAATCCCTCGCGGGATTTTCGATATACGCCTATGGCGTTCGATATCTGCTGACGCACTCGATATGCTTTTGCATTCCTCGCCAAAGGCGAGCAGGCCAAAGAACTAATGGACTATATCGCCGATCATCATGACAATTTACTCACTATGCTTTCCGAAAAACAAAAATGCCGCCTACACCATTTTCGGTGTAAGCGGCATTTATCATTACTCCCCTGGGAGTGACAAAACCGGTTATTTTAGATGATTTTAGCGCAAAAAAGCACTTTGAAACAAATAATAGAGTTTGAAACAAAAATTTTGACTTTGAAACCGAAATTTCCAATTTGAAACCGACCTTATTTTTATATCAATATTTTCTTCCTTTTCCAAATCAGCACGATGATTTTGATAGAACATCCTCCTATACTTTCAAAAGTATATCTGCCTTTTCGTACTGCCAGCTTTTTGCTTTGACAGTGAGTTCCAAGCCGTCCGCATTTTCGGGCGGATAGATGGTAGAGGTCAACGACCTGCCACCCTCAAATATTTCTACGGAAAAATCATCCATAACGATAGTCACGGTTACATTCTTCTCGCCGGAGTAGGGCATGCGACGAATACCATTTAATGAATCGGAATCTTTTTCAACACCAATGATATTCTCACCTGATTTGGAACGGTCAAATACCCATTCTCCATCGTTTAAGGCAAGCGATGTAAAGTTGGTTCCGTCAGATCGCAGCTTGATCGCGAAAGACTCAAGGTTATTCGCCTTAACGGTTATCACGCCTCTTACGACTTTATCCTCAAGCTTATCATTACCTGACATCTTACGTACTTCTTTACAATTAACGATAGGCTCCTGGTACAGTACGCCATCCTTAACAGTCACTTTTCTCGGCACTGTAAGCATGCCGGCAAAGCCGAATTTTTCGGAAGGCACATTTCTGTCCCACATATTAAGCCATCCCATAAGTACTGATTTGCCAACAAATGTTTGCGGAGCGTACACATCAAAACCGTAATCCACTATTCCGCGCGAATCCTCTATGAAGCGTCCGGTTGAATAGTCAAGCTTTCCAAGGCAGAAGCGGCAAGTGTGCACATTCAAATGTATCTTCCCTTCATTGGGCTGGAACTGTTCACAGAACAAGAGATATCCGAGCTCCTCATTATAATCAGGACATTCGATCATTGTTCCGGCGCTGTCCGTACCAAAGAGATCGTTGACAAACTCCCATTTGAACATATCCTTGGATCTATACAAAAGGATCCTGCCTCTGCCCTCTGCTCTTCTGCCTGCAACTATGCACCAGAAATAGTCACCGTGATACCAGATCTTCGGATCGCGAAAATCCTGCGGCGCATATCCCTGCGGCAACAGGTCTTCTCCAATGATTACACCGTGCTTTTTGAAGCTTATACCGTCGGTGCTTTCCGCAAGACACTGAACCTGTCTTATACTGTCACCGCCCTGATTCTCTATAAAGCCGGTATATACAACCCATAGCTTTCCGTCATATATGATCGCGCTGCCTGAAAAGCAACCGTTTTTATCGCAATCATCGCCCGGAGTCAGTGCAATAGGTAGATACTTCCAATTGGTCAAATCATCACTAACTACATGCCCCCAATGCATCGGACCCCATTTAGTATCGTGCGGATTATGCTGATAAAATACATGGTACTGACCCTTGTAGTATATTAAACCGTTCGGATCATTTATCCAGCCCGCTTCTCCTGTTATGTGGAAGGCGGGCTCTTTAGTTTTAGTAATTGCCATATTAAATCTTTCGTTTTTTCTCTCCCCCACCGTGCCTGGTGGGGGAGCACAGTTTTAGTTAGTTATGCAAATGTTAATAGTTGTTTACTGAATCGCAGCTATGTAGCCATCGGGAGCGTTCTCAAGGTTTACTCTGAAATCGTCAACTACAAAGCAACCGTAGTCACCGGTAGAATTATCAACAACTCTGAAGAAGCAATCTGCTTCCTCTCCCTGATACTGATAATAGTAAGAGTTCATTCTTGTATTAACCTTACCTTCAGCATCATTGTAGAAGGTCGCAATCACACTTCCGTCGGCTCTGCAAAGCTGAATGTATACATCGTGGTTGGAAACACCGCCGGCACCGCCGAATCTGAATGATACGTAAGAGCCCTGCTTTAATACGAAGTTAGAACTCTCAATGTTACCCTTTCCGCCCTCAACGTTAACTACTCCGCCTTCATTGTTATAGAATGCAAAGCTGAACAGATATGCTCCGTCCTTGTTATCGTCGTTCTTGGTGTACCAGCCCTCGTTGATCTCGTTGTTAATAACCTCACCGAGATTTTCACCGTTCTGCTTCCAGCCGCTCTTATTACCGGACTCAAAGCTTCCGTCTACGATCTCATACTTAACATCTACTGCATCAAGTCCTTCGGGCTTGCTTTCATAGTAGGTTACAAGATTATCGAAGGATACGCAACCCCAATCGTAGGTTGCATTATCTACTACCTGAACTCTTACAGTTCTGCCGATGTATGCTGAAAGATCCGCAACATATTTTACAAGAACTGCATCATTTCTTGCCTGCTGACGGTATCTTGCGAGAATTTCTCCGGTGGTAGAATCTATTACCTGTACGTAACAGAATGCATTACCGCCGCCAAGCATATAGGTGATGTATCCGCTGCCGCCAATCTCAAATACCGAGCTTGTAAGCACACCGACATTACCCTCTCTACCGTTGCCTGCTCCGTGATCCTCTACACCGCTGTAAAGGAAGTTGCCGTCTTTACCGTAAGCTACGCCGCTGAAGAACGCGTCCGCGCCGGTTACCTTACCGGGCTCTCCGTTGTTCCACCAGCCCTGAACGTCGCCCATTTCAAAGCCACCGTTGAATACATCATAGATAGTTCCATTGATCTCGTATCCTACGGGTGTTGCTACATTGAAGCCCTCGGGCTCATTTTCATAATAAGTAATAAAGCTGTCTGCGAAGAACAGACCGTATCCACTGTCTGCATTATCACTGATACGGAAGAATACTTCCTTACCTGCGAATGCGGAAAGGTCTGCCTTATAAGCAATGAGAGTACAACCGCTCTTTCTGTCGTCGGTACGATCTGCCCAAAGTCCGTTGTAATAACGTGCAAGTATCTCTTTGGTTTCTGCATCTACAACATCTATGTAAACGTAGTTGCCATCTCTCATAGCACCGATCTTGAAGGTGACGAATCCTGATCCGCCAATCTTAAAGGTCGAGCTTGTAAGAGTACCTACTGCACTCTCAAGTGCACCGGGAGCGTATGCGGAGAACATCTTTTCTCCGTCCATGCCGAATACATAACCCTCAGCGCTCTCGGGATCGTTCAGCCAATAATGTGTATCTGTGCTTACGTTACCGATATTGCCAACTTGTGTCCAGCCCTCCATGCCGCTCTCAAAGTCACCGTTTGCAAGTCTGCACGCGGTCGTATCTTTTATCTCAAGCTTATAGGTGTAGCTGATAGTCTTTTCCTCACCGTCTAATATGTAAGAAACGGTTACAGCTATATTCTCATAGGTGGTTATATCGTTATAAATTCCAAAGGTAAAGGTATAAAGCGAACTATCAAGAGTAGTATCCGCTACGGAGTAGCTAAGCTCGTAATTGCCTAAATTATTTACGTTTTCAGACAAGTCAAGAACGGTAGAAACCTTATTTTCAAGAGAGAAGATATCGTACTTTTTGACAACCTCTTCGTTAAACACGATAGGTTCCAAAACTCTTATTTCGCCACACTCGTTACAGTCTGCATCGCAATCATCATCGTATGTATGATCAGCGGGAGTTCTGGTTGCTCCGCACTCGTTACAGTCTGCATCGCAAGCGTTATCGTAGGTGTGATCTTCAGGAGTTCTGGTTGCTCCGCACTCATTACAGTCTACATCACAGTTGTTATCGTAGGTATGATCTGCAGAAGTTCTGATTGCTCCGCATTCGTTACAGTCTGCATCACAAGCGTTGTCGTAGATATGATCTGCAGGAGTTCTGATTGCTCCGCACTCATTACAGTCTGCATCACAAGCGTTGTCGTAGATATGATCTGCAGGAGTTCTGGTTGCTCCGCATTCGTTACAGTCTGCATCGCAAGCGTTATCGTATGTATGATCTCTAGGAGTTCTGGTTGCTCCACACTCATTACAGTCTACATCACAGTTGTTATCGTATGTATGATCTGCAGAAGTTCTGATTGCTCCACACTCATTACAGTCTACATCACAAGCGTTGTCATAGATATGATCTGCAGGAGTTCTGGTTGCTCCACACTCATTGCAGTCTGCATCACAGTTGTTATCGTAGGTATGATCTGCAGGAGTTCTGGTTGCTCCGCACTCATTACAGTCTACATCGCAAGCGTTATCGTAGGTATGATCAGCGGGAGTTCTGGTTGCTCCACACTCATTACAGTCTGCATCACAGTTGTTATCGTAGGTATGATCAGCGGGAGTTCTGGTTGCTCCGCACTCGTTACAGTCTACATCACAAGCGTTGTCGTAGGTATGATCTCTAGGAGTTCTGATTGCTCCGCATTCGTTACAGTCTGCATCACAGTTGTTATCGTAGGTATGATCTGCAGGAGTTCTGGTTGCTCCGCACTCATTACAGTCTGCATCACAAGCGTTGTCGTAAGTATGATCTGCGACATCAGCCTTATCTCCACAATGACATTCATGCCAATGCTGAGTCTCGTCAACTGACCAATCCGTAGAATGTGTATGTCCGCTTGCTTCGTTTTTATCATCAACGTAGCTGTCGCTACATACGGAACAGGTGTAGGTGGTGTAACCGTCCTCGGTACAGGTGGGAGCGGTTACCGTTGAATTGTATTTGTGTCCTTTAGGAAGAACAGTGGTCTGTGTTGCGCCGCATTCGCAAGCCATAGTATAACTACCGTCTTCTGTACAAGTAGCATTCGTTCTATCCGTTTCTTTTGTATAAGCGTGATCGGTCATGGGAGTGTTTTTCTGCGCCTCGGTTACAACACCGCAAACGGTGCATTTCTTACCCTCTGTAAGACCCGTTTTTGTACAAGTAGCAGGAACAGCATCGAGAGTCTTCTCGGTATGAGGAAGCTTCTCTATCTCCTCTGTATAGCTGTCACCGCAAGAGCAAGTGAAAGTTTTTTCACCGGCTGCGGTACATGTAGCCGCCTTGGTTATCTCTTCGCTGTACTCATGGGTGTGTGCGGGCTCTTCTGTAAAACCCAACTGATCCTTGATCTGATCAACAGCCTCACAGGCGGTGATCATCATTACTGTAAGAATGGAAATTAATAAAACTAACGTCAATTTAAGAAATCGTTTTTTCATTTTTGATCTCCTTATGTTTTAGTTAAGTTTGTTTTCAATAAGTGTTGCTTCGGGAAGTTTTTCGATTGCTTCATAATGAGTGATAAAGCTGTCCACTGCCAAGCAGCCCCATGCATCAGAAGCATTATCTACTACTCTTATGTAAACTTCTTTTCCCATAAACGCGGTTAAGTCCGCCTTAAATAAGAACATACGTCCCAGATTGCTGCTGTCATTATCATTGTGATACTTTGCTATTGCCTCATCGGTAGTAGCATCAACTATTTCAATATAGCACTCCGGATTGTAGCCGCCGCCCAATCTGAAGGTCATATAACCACAGCCTCCAACGGTGAAGGTAGAGCTTGTAAGCGTACCATGTGCCGCCTCCATACTGCCCATAACGTCTTCAATGCCGCTAAAGAGGAATCTTCCGTCCTTATTATAAAGATTGTTGGCATCCTTCCAGAAAACGTCCTGTCCGGATACGTAACCGATGTCGGTCTCACCCGTAAGTGTCCAACCGGTAAGATCACCGGTTTCAAAATCGCCGTTAAGCACCTGGTACGGATCGTTCTCTCCAAGAGCGGAATCCGGAAGCGGTTCGGGCTTAATGTCTACGGCAAGGTTTGCATTTGAAAGTACACCCGCTATATCCTTATAGTAGGTAACAAAGCTGTCCGCGGTGATAAGTCCCCAGTTATTAGCAGCATTGTCTACTATTTGGATCTTAAGGCTTCTTCCCATAAATTCGGAGAGGTCAGCCTTATACATAACCATATTTGCAAGGTTACTTCCATTATTGATTATACCAATACCTTTGTCGCTGAAGAGTCTGTTAGCATAACGCACAAGCTCTTCTCCGGTTTCGGCATCTATTATGGAAACGTAACATTCGAGGGGATTTCCACCGCCGCCGAGCAGGAAGGTGATATATCCCGCACCTCCTACCTTGAATGCAGAGCTTGTCAAAGTACCCTTGTTGGATTCAAGTACACCTGCGCCCTCATTCACGATACCGGAGAACAAATGTGCCCCCTTCTTGTTGTAAGGAAGATTTTCTGCCCACCAGCCGGAAGCATTGGTTACAATACCGATCTTATCGCCCTCTAAGGTCCAGCCTGTAAGATCTCCTGTTTCAAATCCGCCGTTTGTTATCTGATATTCGTTTTCAACCATAATATCGGTTTCATATGCGGCAAGGAAGGATTCACTGTCTATCCAAAGCGGCTTTTCTTTCCAATAAGTCTTGACACTGTCAAGTGTGATGCAGCCAAGCTCATCAGATGAGGTATTAGTATCAACTACCTCAATATACATTGTCTCTCCAATGTATTTGGAAAGGTCTGCATAATACTGAACTAAATTCAGAAGTCGCATTCCGTTCTGAACATAGGGGAACTGGAAATTCCAGAACTTGAAGTTAGAATATCTTGCAACCTCTACGGCCTCATCGCCGTTTTTAACCATAAATCTTATGTATGTCTTGCTGTTGTCAGCGCAACCTCCAAGCTTGAAGGATACGTATCCCGATCCGCCAAGCACAAATTCCGATGAGCGCATAACGCCGGTAGCAGAAGGCATGTATTTTCCGTAATGGTAATTTCCGTCACGTGAGTATGTAATATTCTCATTCCACCAGACGCTCTCGGTGTTTACACCCTCGTTGGAGAAGGCATCTCCCTCAACAACCGTCCAGCCCGCAAGCGAACCCAACTCAAATCCACCGTTTTTGATCTCGTTGACTGACGGAGCGATCGCTTCGGTCTCGTAGTCGGTCACCTTGGTGAAGAAGTTACCCTCGGTCTGCGGCTCTGCATCAGAACCTATTCTTATATCGTCTACTGCAATATAACCGTAATAGTAGCTTTCATCGTTGTCTACTATTCTGATGTAAATTTCCTGATTTGCATATTCCGACAGATCAAGATAATATTCGTAGAAATTATCTGTGTTATATACACCGGTTGCATATCTTTCGGGAATTATATATTCCTCTGTGTGCTCGTGGAAATATTCGTTGGTCTGCATTGCGATAAGCTTGTCGTTTTCTGCAAGATAGAAGCCAACGAAGCAAAGTCTTTCCTTTGCTTTTAGGGGTGCGCCTGTGCCCTTGCCAACGGTCAGTGCGCCGCCTGCGAGCTTGAGGCTTATCGTTCCGTCATCAGGAACGGTGAATTTGGTTGAACGGATAGCACCCGTTCTTGCACCGGAATATTTTCCGTGATATCCTTTACCGGTAAGATACCAGTTACCCGTCTGATTAATGGATAAAACGTTGCCGTTTGAATCATTATCAAACATAAAGGTCTTACGAGAAGAAATGCAATCGTCATCGAAAGCATCTCCGTACTCAATAGTCCAGCCGGAGAGGTCGGCAGATTCAAATCCGCCGTTTATAAGAGTTCTTATTTCGTCTGCCTGTGGATTGGACTGAAGTTGGGAATCATCCTTTGACTTGAACCATTTACAACCGGTCAAGCCGATACACGAAGATATCACGCATAAAATGCTTAAAAGTGAAACTATTATTTTACGCATAAAACCTCCTTTTATTCACCCAAATTTCCCATATTGCCGTAGTAAGGAGGTGTTACAGTATCGCTGTAAGCACTGCCCATACGGTAAATGTGAAGCTCGGTGAATTTTATGTTTGCATTATTGTCAAACATTTTTAAATAATCAGAATCGCCGTATTTGGGATATATTCTCATTGTGAAGCTGATAACTCCGTCAACGTAAACCTCCAGCATAGAGCGGTCCATTAGTATCGTTATTTCATACTCATTCTTAACACGTCCCCAAGTGTGGCTGGGCTGACGGCTCACGTAATCGAGAAGTGAAGACTTGTTTCTTTCAACCAGAACGCCTCCGTTAAAGAATCTGATCTCGGTTCTCTCTGTCATTCCGTCAACGACATTAGGATTATATCTTAAGAACATACCGGCGGAGTATTCGAGACTCGTAGGATCGAGAACTACCTTTGCTCTGATCTCAAGTGTGTCACCGCGAATATCTGCTATCTCGCTGTTAACTTCTTCTGCGGTCTTGCCTTCACCGCTGTAAGAATACAGTACCTCCTGTCTTAAGCTCTCAATCTCCTTTATTGGCTCACGGATAACTTCAGTGCCATCGTCGGAAAGCCAAAGCTCAAGAGGAATTGCGAAGTTGTGTGCCCAACCCGCAGTGTAATTCTGTGCTGTGCCTGCATCCTTACCCTGTGCAATAGCATAAATAACAGTTCTGCCCTGTTCGTAGCTCGTCTTGCCTGCGGCAATATCCTCTTCTGTCAAGAAGCAATATCCGTTCTGACCGGTATATACGCCTCTACCGAGGTCGAAGAGCTTGGGCTGATCATCATCTGCGATAAATCTGCAGGTGTTCTTATCAAAGGTTCCTATCCAATAGTAACATTCAACGGTATAGCCGTCTACAGTATACTGAGGACAGTCGAATAAAATGTATTTTGTCTGTGAGCCATCTTTAGTGCTTATGGGAAGCATTACAACGCACTCCCAATGTGCACCCTGCTCGGGATATCTGTTGTAATCACACTGATAAAGGTATCCACGATGCTCCCACTCTCTCATATCCTTTGACGTATATATAACCGCTGAGCCGCCGGCACCGGGGATAGAGGTGGATACCATCATGTAATAGACACCGTCATCATACCAGACAAATGGATCACGGAACTGTTCCCTCTCACCCTGGGAGTTATCACTGGGCTGAGTAATAACAAGCTTATCCTCAACCACCCATTCGGCGAGATACGGATCGTCAGGATCTTTAGCGTGTGCAAAAGCGATATTCTGACCTGTCCAGGTCGTAGTATTTGTACCCGCGGTTATAGCAAGCCAGGGTGTTCCGTCAGGACCTATGCAAGCGCCGCCTGTCCATATACCTTCGGGGCAAATACCCGCGGTGGGAACAACGGCATCCTTAACGTATTTCCAATGAACCATATCCTCACTGACTATATGTCCCCAACGTATCTGTGACCAATAGGGGCCAGCCGGGTTGTGCTGATAGAACACGTGATACATTCCCTTGTAGTAGAAGGGGGAATGAGGCTCGTTCATCCATACCGCCGGAGGTATGGCGTGATACTGAGGACGGTAGCGGTCGCCCTCATAAACCGAAGAATCAAGTGCAATGTCATTCCAATCAAGATAGGGATGTTCACCGGAGTAATCGGTATCGCTGTAAAGTCCGACGATATCCTTAGGCGTCAAAGCCGAAGAATAGATTTTGACTTCGTCAAGAAGTCCCGAGATCATCTGTCTTTTGATACCGAACTCTATTTGAGGGCTGACGTAAGCACCAATGCGCAGAGGCTCCTCAGTATAGATTATGCTTGTGGAAACAAGCTCGGGAATAAGCGCCTCATATGCTACCTCGCCGTTGTAGAACAGACCAATATATCCGGTCTCGCCATCAAAAGCAACCGCAACATGAGACCATTCGTAAAGGGGAAGCGCGTTGATTGGATCGTAAAATCCAACCACGAAGTCCTCGCCTGTTTCTTCGTTGTGTAATGCTAATTGAATACCCCAGAGACCGAGCCTTCCGTATCCGAGAAGGAAACCCTCGCACATCTCGATATCGCCCTTGTTGATTATCGAGGTCATACGGGTGTGTCCTGCGGCATCGGATGCGCCGTCATAATAAACTATATTCTCAAATACTCGGGGTGCTACCCAAGCGGACATAGTTATTGCCGATTCGGGAGCTTCAAAATCTCTGTTTACTATATTGTTTGAAAATCCGTCCATGTACAAGGCATTGCCTTTTACACCGGGTCTTCTTAAGGGATCGTTAGGCTCTTTGAAAAGACTGTCTGCGTTTTCCGCATTAAACACGTAGTTTATAGTATAGTCTTTACCGCTCACAGATTCCTTTGCAAGACTTCCGTCGGATTCGTCAAGCGAATAATTCAGCAGCAGAGTGCTTTTTTCATCTGCGCCATCTTCATCGTCCTGTTTTTTATCAGAATCTTTCTTGAACTTGGCGCAGCCTGATGCCGTGCTGACCAGCATGGCCAAAAGCATCAACAATGCTATAAGTCTTTTAAATCTCATATTTCCTCACATTTTAAGCCCGGACGTACCAAAGCCTTGTACAATGTATTTTTGTGCCGCAACGTAGGTTACGAAAATAGGTATACTTGTAGTTACGAGCGACGCCATTATCTCACCGGTAGTAATACCCTCAATGCTCTTTATAGAGATAAGTGCCGTTTGTATTGGCAGCAGTGACCATGATCCGTCATTGGCAGCCGGAAGTATCATTGACGGCCAAAGATAATCGTTCCAAACACCGATAAAGCAGAATACTGCCACTGTTGCAATTATCGGTTTTGAAAGAGGCATTATAACCTTGAAGAACACTCCAAGCGTGTTCGCACCGTCGATTCGTGCAGCCTCCTCATACTCCTTGGGAATATTCTGGAAGAACTGCATGAATAAGAAAATGTTGAATATGCTTATTGCCGCGGGCAATATCACACCTAAAACTGACATTTGCTGCTTTAACCCAAGCATTATTTTAACGATTGAGTAAAGAGGAATAATAGACGTTTCTACCGGCACTACTATCAGGAATATGATCATAAACGACAGCATTCTTTTGCCGGGGAAGGTGAGCTTTGCCATAGCGTAGCCGGCAAGTCCGTTTATCAAAATATTGAGGACTATAACTATTGCCGCATACGTAAAGCTGTTTAAAGCGTATTTCCAAATATCATAATTCATTAAAATGCTCTTGTAATTTTCAAATGCGGTTCCCAGATTTGCAAAATCCGGCAAGAACATTTTTATCGATCCTATACTGTCAGCGTAAGCAAATTCACTCTTGGTGGAGGTCGCCAGCATATACAGTATGGGAAGTATAAATATCAACGATAAAACTATTCCGACAACGTAATATATAACCTCTTTAACGGTTTTCTTGACGGGTGTTTTATTGGACCTAAAGTTAGGTAAATCTCTTATACTTTTATCCATATCACTTCTCCCTGAACATTCTGCGTTGCATAAGCGTTACGCCACCGATGAATATTGTCATAAGCAGTGCTACTGCCGATGATGCGCCTACAAGACGCTCGGTATAGCCTGTGTTATACATGTAATATGACAGAGTTACCGTATGTGGCATATATCCTGTCATCAACATCGGCTGTGTAAGAATTCTGCACGCACCGATAAATACGGTTATAAGTATGTAAACGAAGGTAGAACGGAGTCCAACCCAGGTTACGTTCCAAAATTGATGCCACCAGTTTGCTCCGTCGAGCGAAGCCGCCTCGTAGAGATCCTTTCTTATATTAGAAAGTCCCGAGAGGAAGATCAGCATCTGATAGCCGCAGCCCTGCCAAGCGCTGAGTAATATAATGCAAGGCATTGCCGTTTTAGGATCACGGAGCCAATCGTGCGGAGGTACACCGAACATACCGAGCATCGAATTTAAAAGTCCGCCGTCCCCGGGAGCAAGAATTTGTTCCCATAAAAATGCCGTAACCGAAAGCGATATTACAACCGGAGCAAAGAAGCATACCTTGAAAATCTTACTTCCGAAGCAAGGACGGTTTACAAAAAGCGCAAGCAACAATGCAAGTCCGATCTGTAACGGAACAACACCTACCACAAAGGTGACTGTGTTTTTAATGGCGTTGTAAAGCATTCCTTTTTCGGAAATCTGTTCAAAGATCTCCTTGAAGTTATCAAAGAATATAACTTCGATATCATTGGGTTTTAATAAATAATAATCGGTAAATGCGTATCCTAAAGAGTATAATATCGGTAACAGTATAAACAGAAAGGCAAGGGCTACCGACGGTAAAAGCATAAGATATGCGGTTATCGAGGATTTTGCCCGATAGACTTCTTTACGCCGCTTTGCAGTGGCCAAGTCGTAAATGACAAAGCCACCGAAAGCACATAAAAACAATACAAAAATTATTAATGAAGTTGTAGCCATTTTTTCATTTAGTCAATTTGTTGTTTTATTTGCGGTTTTTAACTTTATCCATTGCATCCTGCAAGGTCTTTGTCGCGTTGTTTAAAAGATCGTTTACGTTACCGTCGCCAAGGCCGTAAATTATCTGATTGAATGTGGTTGAGAAGGTAGGATATGCAACTGTTACGGGGCGCTCCTGACCGCTGAGCTCAAGCTGCTTGAGAAGAGTGTACTCGGGAGAGCCAACTGCGTAATCCTTAACAACGTCCTTACGTGCGGGGATCATACCGGTAGCGTTGGTGATCGCCTCAGAGCTCTCTGCAGAGGTCATCCACTTAAGAAGCTCAAGAGTTGCAGTCTTATCTGTATGATGATTATTTGTAATTGCGTATGACCAGCTGCCTGTTGCACTTGCAGCACATACTCCCTTGGGGTAAGGAAGAAGTCCCCAATCGTCACGGGAAGCGAACATTTCTCTGTATTTGTTGTCAAGATCGGGAATAGTCCAACCGGAAGATAAATACATACCAACCTTGCCGGTGAAGAAGTCGGTTGCACCTATGGAATAAGAGGTGTATCCTTCAGAAATAAGATCCTTAATGAACTGGAATCCTTTTGCGGTTTCAGGAGAGTTGTAATAACCGTTTGCGGTATAGCCGTCATCAGAAACAAAGCTGCCGCCTGCCGCATAAATGAAGGGATAAAGGAGATAGGGTGCGGTTTCATCCTTGGTAGCGTCGATACGCATATCTACTGCGGTGACGTTGTGAGCCTTAAGCTGTGCGCAAACTGCCTTAAACTCTTCCATGGTCCAAGGATTCTCAGCGGTATAACCGCTAACGTCTATATTTGCATCGCGGAATATCTTCTTGTTGTAGAAGAAGCCTGCACTGGATTCCTGAATGGGAAGACCGTAGAGCTTACCTTCATACTTGTTAAGTGAGAAGAACTTTGCCTGCTCCTCAGCAGGAATAAGATCGGTGATATCATAAAGTAAACCTGCACTTGCATATGCAGCGGTGTTAGGTGCGTCAAAGGTGATTATGTCTGCCAAGGTGCCTTCGAGCTGGTTGTTCTGAAGCTCTGTTTCGTAACCGGATGCACCTGCAGTACGAGCCTTAAAGATAGCCTGTGCCTTGATCTTCTGATCCTTGTATGCAGCGTTAAATGCATTGATTCTCTTCTGATAAGCCTGACCCTCGGTCGAAGACTTGTCAACGTGGAACATAATCTTTACTATGGAATTGCCCTCTTCATCAGTGGGAAGATCCTCACCGTCGCCATTGTTGCCCTTTGTGCCACATGCAGTAATACCTAACAACATAGTAAACACGAGCATAATCGAAATAATTGAAGTTAAAAGCTTTTTCATGTTTTTTCTCCTTTTATACGTTTTTATTTTTTGATTAACTTTATTTGGTTGTCGTACCAAGCACAAATTCGGTTTTCAGCACCGTTCTTGCAGCAGTTTCTTCATTATGTATTTTTTTAACAAGTAATCTGACTACCTGTCTTGCCATTTCCTCAATAGGTTGCTCAACACTCGTTATGTTGCTGATACCCCACTGCTTGAAAATACCGTCGTAAGAAACGATCTGCATTTCATCGGGAATACTTTTTCCGAGCTTTATCGCTGCCTCATAAAAGAACTGCGAAAGCGTATATCCGGAAACAAAGACTCCGTCAACGTCTGAATATTTTTCCATAAAGTCTGCAACTACAACAGACTCTTCACCGTGCTGTATGACCTCGTTTACTATACGAGGAGTCATGCCGTGCTCTGACATAACGTCAAGGTAAGCTCTCTCCCTCTCCAGAACCTCGGATGCCACCAAAGGCTTTGATCCAATAAATCCTACTCTTTTAGCACCGCGCCCTATCATGTACTCTATCGCTTTTTTAGTAGCATCATAGTTATCGCTGGTGACATATGGGATATCCTTGCCGAACGTTCTGTCTATTGACACTATGGGGCAGTTTTGAAGTTCGTCCTCGTCATGCATATAATGAGTAACGAAAACAGCTCCGTCGACCTCTCTGTGCTTTATCCTGGTTATGATTTCGGTTTCCTTATCAACCTTTTGCTGTGAAGATACCAAAAGCATAGAATATCCGAATTTACTTGCCTCATCTTCGACATAATATGCCAATTTTGCAAAGAATGGGTGATTTACAACAGGTACCAAGAGAGCTATGATACGGGTTTCGTTTTTCCTTAACCTGAACGCCATATTGTTGCGCGTGTAGTTAAGAGCCTTCATCGCCTCAAGCACCTTTTCTCTGGTTTTAGCGCCTACTGCTTTTTCGTTGTTTATTACTCTTGAAACAGTACCTACGCCTACTCCCGCAAGTTTTGCTACATCTTTAATTGTTGTTTCCATATTTATCATTTTCTCTTTAATTGCCGCCGTGCCAACTGTACAAGCGGCAATTATCTAAGAGATTAGTCTAGTGTTACGGTAATGGATTTGCCTCCATTAATTACTATTTCATTGACATCCTGTGTCAACAGATCTGCACTGATCGTCAGTGTCAAATTCTCAATCTTATACTGCTCTTCGGTAAGCTGTGTACCGTTGAGAACTACAGTTTCTACCTCTACGTTTCCAAGATAGATAACTGCATTACAGCCTCTTTGAACAGTAAGATCCTTAAGCGTCGTGTCGGTAACTGCGGTAACGTTTACCGTGAATTCATATGCATTCGCACCGCTGACCGCCTTAAAGGTATATGTGCCGACAGGTAACAGCTCGAAGTAAGCGGCATCTATCACAAGATTTCTGCCGTTTGTTACGTAGAATGCGCTGTCAACCTTTGAATTTGCCAAGGTCTTGTTATAAAGAGCGGTTATTACCTGCTTGGAGTCACCGACAACCGTCAAGCTGCCTGTGCCCGCGTAGGAATACTGGCTATTGAAGTTCACAACCGACTTGAAGGTTGCCTTACCGGAGTAAACGTTAAGTCCGAACAGGCCCTCGATAGGCTCGTTCTCACCGAGCACCGTGTCGATAACAAGGCGTCCGTTGATGTATGCCTTGACCGATCTGCCTGTTGCCTCTACTCTGAGTACTACGTTGCTTGTGTTTACGTCCGGAGCACTCGCTCTTGCGATCTCGCCACGAGGAGACCACATCTTAACAATTCTCTCATTGTTGTCGTAATTGAAGATTATATAATCGCTCATATCCTCAGTAGCTCTGAAGATGAAGGCGGCTGCTACCGCCTCAAGCGAGAAGGTTACGGAAGAATTAAAATCGGATGCGCTTTCACTCGACAGAAGATATCCGTCTCCTGCAGGAGTTGTGGCGATTATTTCCGTGCCCTTTGCGATCCAGTCACCGGAAATTATTCCGTCTGCACCAAAGGCGATATCGGTTTCGGGATTAGCATCGTAAACCGTAACCTCAATTGCCCTCGTCTGATTTCCGCAGCCGGCAACGAGAATTGCTTTGCCAGCTTTAAGAGCTTTAAGTATAACTCCACCGGTCGTGGTTTCAAGAGAAACTACATCCTCACCGCTCTTAAGCGTCCAGGTGATTTCCTGACCGGATGTTGAGTATGCGGTTACAAGCTTCTCGGTAGTGATATCGGTATCAAGCTCAACGCTTCCGTTGCTGATATACAGAACGGTCTCGCCGTCTACTACCTCACCGTTGCGCCATACAGATGCGATCTCGTTAAACACAAGCTCCTTTACGGTTACCTCACCGCCTACGGAAAGCTCCGCCTTCACGGAATAAGGAGAAGCGAGAGTTAATACGTAGAATGGAATCTTGAAATCATCACAGAATACTTCAACACCGCCGTTATCGGAAAGAATGTAGAAGTTCTGTGAATCAAAGCTTCTCGCTCCGGAAGTATATTTAAAATGATAATCTCTGATGCTTAAACCTGCCGATGATGTAAACCTACGGTCTACATAATAGCCGTCTTCTGCATTCCAGCCGATCTCTGTATACTCATCAGCACTTACATTGATTTTTATAGAGATAGGCTCATTGTTGGGGTTGTCGATACTGAGAAGCATCTCAAATATATGTGTATTTACATTTGAAAGAAGATTGCTGTCAGATGCGCCTAACACCTGATCTTTTAATGTTATCAGGTTATCTTTCTCGAATGCCGTGCTGTCTTTTACAATAGGTGTTTGAGTCAGAATGTATCCGTCGCCTTCAGCTGCAAGGCCCCAGATAACAGGAATCGTCATACCGCTTCCGTTCCATACCTTTCTCGCATTTGCATAAATGCCGCTGTCGGTATCTGCGGGAACGCCTGCAAACCAGCTGATCGATACAGTCTTGCCAAAGTAGTCACTTGCCTCATCCCTTATACTGAAGGTCTGGGTTGCATAGGAGTCGGGACCGAAGTCCATTTTCTGAATATCGCTCGGGTCTATCGCGCCACCGTCTTTGTCTGTAAAGACAATGGAATTTCCGTCATAATTCATCTTGCCGACTATGTATTCTCTCGCGGTCAGAGTAAGCACGGTGTAGATCTCACCGTCGTCTGCCGTAAGGGTTACAACGTCGGGACATTCGGGAACGTTTGCACTGAACTGACCCGCATAAGACCAATCAAGAAGGTTTTCGGATTTCATAAACCAAACCTTGTTCTCCTGCTGGCCTGTAACTACCATGCCCCACACGGTGGTCTTGCCGTCTTCGATCTTTACAGGGAACACCTTGGGGTCACGGCATGCAACCTTGTGATAAATACCGTCTGCACCGGTTGCCACGTCCTGAGGAATAAGCTTGCGCTTTGTCCAGGTCATACCACCGTCGTCACTGGACATGATCATCTGATCCTGTCTGCCTCCGTCACGGGTATAGAAAGCAATAATACCGTTGCCCTCTCCGTTCGGGAACCAGTTGAGTGCGTCTATATCGGCACTGTCGCCGAGTCTGTATTCGTAAGCGCTGCCTGACCACATATAACCTGCGCCCTCGCCCCAATCTTCATCCGGGAACAAACAAATGGGAAGAAGTTCCCAGTGTGCAAGGTCTTTACTTCTTGCATGTCCCCAATACATATCACCCCAATAGTTGTTGTATGGGTGATGCTGATAGTAAATATGATAATAACCGTCGTAATAAATTAAACCGTTAGGGTCATTGTTCCAGTGTGCATACTGTGAGAAATGATACTGGTTACGGTAAAGCTCTGTGTAGTATGAATAATCGCTCTTTCCAAAGTAGATGTCTGCAAATCTTACCTTTGAATTAAAGCAATTGAAACCGATATTACCTCCACCGTAGGTCACGCCCTCGGGAAGCTGCGACAGAGAGTTAAGCTCTATATCGTTCTCGACACCGAATCTGCGAATATTGTCAGCGTAGAATTCCGCATGAACTCCATCAGCCTCGGGAGTGATCACAACCTTGAGCTGAACCTTGTCAATACCCGCAACCTTTGAGCCAACCAGACGTCTTTCGCTCTCGGTCATCTTGTCGTTTCCAATGAAGTAGTCGGTCAACAGCTCCACAGCAGAGGTGGTTCCGTCGACAACAGCGAAGTAGATAAGCTTTACACGGTTAGCCTGTCTGTCTACGTTAAATACCCAGTAATGAGAGCCGTCCTCCGCGCCGAAGGCAAGTCCCGCAGCCACACCGTTTTCAAAGGCAACTGTTGAGGTGTACACAAACTTTTCTTCAGCACCGTATGTGGTTTCCGAAAGAGTAAAGCTGTCTGTTTTGCTCTCCATGCTGACGTCGGTAGCCGTTGTTTCGTAGTCAACAATCTCCTCGAAGATCACACCGTCGTCTTTATTTTCGGTATCCCCTTCCGTGCTGACATTTCCGCTCTGGGTGCCGTCATCAGTGCTTCCGTCATTCGGCTGATCTTCCACTTGAGTGGTCTTGTCATCCTCCTTATTTGACTTGTTTTTTGAAAAATTGCAAGCCACTAATGAAAAACTCATGATGGCAACTAATGCCAAGCATATAATTTTGTACCAAGTTTTCATTATTACTCCTTCCTTTTATGTATTGAGATATGTATTTATAGTATCTAAATCAGGTAAATTATCTATTGCACCGCGACCGGTGGTGTTTAATGCACCGGCTACGTTGCCGAATCTCAATGCGTTGTCCAAGATATGCTCGTTCAAAGGCTTTCCCGGGTTGCTGTTAAGTACGGAAAGTGTTCCTGCAAAGAATGCATCTCCTGCACCCGTAGTATCCACGGGCTGGACCGCAATAGTAGGTATTCTTTTAGTAATACCCTCATATCTCCATTCGCTTCCCTCTTTACCCAAAGTGATAAGAACAAGCTTATCGGTCAGCGAATTTACGTACTCCTCGGTAAAGATTTCTACCTCATCCTCGGAAAATTTAACAATATCCGACGCTGTCAGGACCTTTTTGTAAGTCTTTATCGCACTTTCCTTATCTCTGAAAATATCTGTGCGATAATTTACGTCGAACGCCACCGTTTTGCCTAGGGCGTGTGCTCTGTCTATAATATTCAGTGCATATTCAACACAACTCGGATCTGCCAACATAAGAGAGCCGATGCAGACTATGTCTGCCTCACCAATAAGCTCGTCGCTCACCTTCGGCATACAGTAATCCGCTGTATTCTTGCGGTAGAAACAGAAGGATCTATCCCCTTCTTCGTTCAGCTCGACGAATGCAAGCGTAGTGTTGCGCTCCGTGTTTTTGTGGATATAAGTCGTGTCCATGCCAAAATCACCGGCGTATTTTATCAGAAACTGACCTATAAGGTCATCGCCGACACTGCCGACAAATTTAACATCTGCACCGAACTTTTTGAGCGCACAGGCAACGTTAAACGGTGCGCCGCCTGCTTTTCTTTCGTAAGTAGTGATTCCGTTCTTCTCCTCACCGATCATATCGGCAAGAATTTCACCAATGCAAACTAACAATTTAAACCTCCGTTTGTTCAGTCTTTTGCTGCTCTGATTGCTGCTTATGCCGTCTTGCCTCTGCCGTAGCAAATACTATTGATCTTACAACGAGCGTCATAAAGAACAGTACCGGCGGCAAAACGTTTATCAAGCTACGATTTGCAAAAAGCATGATGACGATGCTGAGAACTCCGGATACCGCGCCCGAGAACCAGACGTACGAGCCAACTATCTTGATCATCGCACCGAGCGATGATATACTTTCAACACCGTTAAGCCTGAGTAAAGAATATGTCAGAAGTGTTGCTACCATAAGCATAAGAGCGATAAAAGGAACTATCGTGACGGTGTTCACAAAATAAGCGTATGCATTCAAGCCAATGTTCGCTCTGAATGAGCTTTTTATGAATCTGTCAGCAGCTGCATTTGCTTTATCAGCACTGTCATCCGCTAAAAGCAAATATCCTTCTTCCAGCTCACTGTAAAAGCCGTAAAACTGAATCTTTATACCGCCCTTGGTCTCAAACGAGCCTAACATACAGTCATTAAAGATAAAGAAATACTTACCGACATCCTTGCTTACGTACTCGTGATAATAGTAGTTACGAAGAAGCGGCACCTTTGATGTAGCCTCGTATGAAGTTATCTCAGGATAGTAATTTGTAAAGTAAAGTTTATATATTTCCGTATTAAACTCATTTTTGCTGATCCGGCTCTCTGCAAGATTATTTGTCAGTTCCGCTATTTTACTCTTATTCTCATCGCCTGTGCCATCAAGATATAAAAGGTATTCTGCGACTGTTTCGTCATCAAGCTCAAGCTCTTTGCCGGTATATTTCAGCTTAAAATCAAAGTTGAGTTTTGCAACGTCGCTTAAAGTGAGATAATCGGAATATGAGATAGCAGTGTTCTTACCGTCGTTGGAAACACAGTACGCCTCAACCTCGGCAAGCGTGCCAGCCGGGCGTGTGTCGACTACTACTCCATAACCGTTCACGGAATAAACCTCTCTGTCGGCATCACTCTCAAACGTATTTATCAAAAGTCCCTCGGTATATTCTCCACCGGGCTTTTTAGCTTTGAGTATGCCGTCTTCAATTTTCGCATCAATGCGTCTTGCGGCATCTGTATTGGCGAGCACTGTGTGTACGGTAGCCTTAAAATCCGGAGAATTATTATAATGCACACCGAATGGCAGCATATCTCCGAATAAGAAGCCCACCCACATAAAAACAAGAGCTAGCGTAAAGCCGAGAAAAGCATTTGAATAACCACGCTTTACACTCTCCTTAGATATCTTGTTGGAGAAAAAGCTCAATCCAAAAAATCTAAACCATTTTTTCATAAATTATTTATTTGTTGCCGTATTCTCTTGACATGATCGACTGCTCGCTCTCTTTATCGAAAAGATGTATAAATCTCTCATTAAAGCTGATGCCTACCACGTCACCCGGTAATAAACCATTTCTTTCGGGTACGCTCACGATGAAGTCGTTGTCCTTCTCCTCTAAACGAAGGAAGAGCTGAGTAGTATTACCCAAAACCTCTTTAATGGTGAGTGTAGCCTTAATTCCTGACTCATTGAGCACAACGTTTTCACCTCTTACACCAAGGCAAACGCTATGAGCGTTGCCGTCAAGATACTCATTCTCGATAGTGCGCAGCTGCGCAAGATCAAGGCTGATGCTCTGTCCGTCCTTGAAATAAACGTTAAGTCTATCGCCATCACGCTTTATGTCAACGTCAAAGAAATTCATCTGAGGAGTTCCTATAAATCCTGCTACAAACTTATTTTCAGGATAGTCGAACAAGTTTGTGGGAGTATCTATCTGCTGGATAACACCAAGCTTCATAACTACTATTCGTGTACCCATCGTCATAGCTTCTATCTGGTCGTGTGTAACGTAGATAAACGTAGTACCTAACTGATTATGCAGCTTAACTATCTCTGCTCTCATCGCGGTTCGCAGCTTCGCATCAAGGTTAGACAAGGGCTCGTCAAGCAAGAATACCTTCGGGCCGCGTACCATCGCGCGTCCGAGTGCTATACGCTGACGCTGTCCGCCTGACATTTCCGCAGGCTTGGAGTCGAGTAACTCCTCAATGCCCAAAACGCCTGCTGCCCACTGCACTTTTTCATCTATCTCCTGCTTACTCATATGTACATAGTTGAATAAAGGCACAGGTGTGTTCTTGTAGTACTCTAACTCTTTTTCGGTATCCTTAATACGCTTTTCAAGCAGAGATCTCTTCTCGGTGTAATAAAGAGCGTCTTCACCATTTTTCCTCTCTGCTATCTTTGCAGAATCAAGCTTTGCTGCAAGCTTTGATCTCTGCTCTTCGGGTGCGGATGATAACTGTCCGTCCAAATCCTCTACCCTCGCTCCGAGCTCGGCAGATGCACCGCTGCATCTTGCAATATCTGCCGCCAAAGACTTGCTTTCCTTATTAAGCTTCTTCAGCTTTTTCTCTATTTTAGCGATTTTTCTATTGTCGATTGCAACTACCTGCTTTCCTTCACCATCTAACTTTGGAACAGGTATCTTACGCATCTTAAGACCGAAAGCTATGTTGTCATACGCCGTGAGGTGCGGGTAGAGCGCATAGCTCTGGAACACCATCGCAATATCTCTGTCTTTAGCGTCGACGTCATTAACGAGCTGATCGTCGATATAAAGCTCACCGCCGCATATTTCCTCAAGTCCTGCAATCATACGCAGTGTGGTTGACTTTCCGCATCCTGAAGGACCGACGAATACAATGAACTCACCGTCATTAATTTCCATGTTAAAGTCCTTGACGGCAACAAAATCGCCGCTTCTCTTCTTTGCTTCGCCCTTGGCGTTCTTCTTCGCCTTGCCAACGCCCGGGTACACTTTGTAAACATGTCTCAATAATAATTTCGCCATAGATTACATCCTCTTTTCTAAATACTATCCATCCGCTTAAATATATGCAAAAATCAACAATTTAAGAAGAATTGGAAATGTTTCCATTAGCATTATACAACAAATAAAATGAAAAATCAAGTCTTTTTGGAAAAGTTTCCAATTTTCACAGTATATCGCAGTTATTTTTGGCTATTTTCACAAAAATGATTTTTGAATACCCAAAGCTATACATAGCCAAAAAACATCAGTTTTACCGTTTTTGCCTGATCTTTTTTTGCTTGTCTGAATAAAAACCATTGTAATTCGCTTCCATTTTCTCCGAATATTTTCTACCCATTGGACGACACGATACAGTCTTATGTACGAGCAAAAACGTGAAACTTCGACACAAATATTGATATTGCATTTTCTGCTTATAAAAACACTATTCCTGTATAATGGCAAAACCGCATTATTTGAATTTTTAGTCCATATTCCTCTAATTGTAAATATATGTGTGCATTTATGCCACATCTTACCGTGTTGCACACCGGAACAGATTAGTGCTTAAATATCAAAAAATAGAAAAAGCGGCAAGCATTTCTGCTCACCGCTTATGGTTTGAGTCTGCGTACAAAGTGCTACGCAGGTTCTTTTTATTTAGTTTTGATTTTCCGTCGGATTGCCATCGGCATCGTAGGTCACGACCTTATCTGTCGTGGTGGCATCAAGTCCGGTGTAACAGTAGATGGTGCTATTCGTTACCGAGCCATCTTCACCACAGTTAATTCCGCCTGTAGCATAAGTGTGACCGAATACTCCGCGATCGTGCCGTAAAGCTTATCGGGAAGAGCTATCTCAAGCGCCTTGTCGATATGGTGGATGGCTTCGTTATCGTTGCCGCAGTTATGGTAAACCGCGGCGCAGGTCATACGCAGATATATCTCAGACATTACCGTGTTTTGCTCACTCGCCCAACTTTTCTGTTTTTAATTCTTTCTCGGTCAAATTCTTATTTATCTTTTACTTTTCCATACCGCAAGAGTAGCACCTATTGGATAACAATTCTTCGTTTTTAATGGTGCTGTATAATCTGAATCCACCTGCAAAGTTATACGCGTCAAAGCCGTTTTGCATTAAGATACGTGTTGCCAAGTAGCTGCGGAGTCCGCTTTGGCACATCACGTAGATTTTTTTGGATTTATCAAGCTCACCCACACGCTCTCTTAAATCGTCAAGCGGAATATTGATAAACTCGTCAGCATGACCTCTCATATATTCAAAAGGAGTGCGAGTGTCAAGCAAAATTACATCATCTCTCTCACGCAAAGATGAAATATCTTCATAATAAAACTGCTTTACAACACCGTTTTTAATGTTTTCGGCAACGAAGCCTGCCATATTCACGGGGTCTTTGGCGGAAGAATAAGACGGAGCGTACGCCAGATCCAGATCCTTCAGCCCGTCAGCCCTTAGCCCCGCGCGTATTGCCGTTGCAATCACGTCAATGCGTTTATCCACGCCGTCGTAACCGACGATCTGCGCGCCTAAGATCTTAAAGCTTTCCTTTTCAAAAATCAGCTTTAGAGTCATTGCCGTTGCGTTCGGGTAATATCCTGCGTGCGAATTCTGCGTCAAAATAACCTTTTCGTATTCGTAGCCGCCAGCCCCTGCTTGCTGCTCGTTAATACCCGTCGTTGCCACCGTCATATCAAAGAGCTTTATAACAGACGAACCCTGCGAGCCCTTGTACTCGCTTATAAGCCCGCAAATATTATCTGCAGCAATACGCCCCTGCTTATTCGCAGGTCCGGCTAGCGAAATGACTGCATCCTGCTCGGTGATAAAGTGCTTTACCTGCACGGCATCTCCCACAGCGTAGATGTCGGGTACAGAGGACTGCATTTTACCGTTTACCTTGATCGAGCCCTTTAAGCCAAGCTCCAATCCTACCTTTTTCGCAAGTGTATTTTCCGGAACAACGCCAACCGCAAGCACGACCATATCCGCGCTGATCTGCTGTCCGCCGGTAAGTTGAAGCAAGACCTTATCACCTATCACGCTCATTTTTTGGGCGCTGGTATTCATTAATAGCTGTACTCCGCGTGAACGGAAGCTCGCG
>JAZNHE010000082.1:0-9520 GCA_045576795.1 Eubacteriales bacterium
AATTCCATACTCGTTGAAATTCTTTAAAAGCCCTTGACAATTTGCTTGAAATTAGTATAAAATATAATCATAAAAATAAAATATAAATAGGAGTTTAAAATGGCAGATTTTGATAAGAACCCCGAGCTTGAGGAAGAGCTCGTGAATATCATTCCCCTCGTTGACGAGGAAACCGGCGAGGAGTTTCAGTTCGAGATAATCGACGATGCCGATATCGACGGTCAGCGTTATCTCGCGCTCGTTCCCGTTGAGGAGGAGGTTGACGAGTTTATCGTTCTTAAGGTTATTGAGGACGGTGACGATACCCGCCTTGAGACCATTGATGACGATGACGAGTTTGACAAGGTTGCCGATTTCTTCAACGACCGTCTTTTTGAGGAAGTTGACTACGACGAGAACTGATTGATTTTTCTTCCTGCGGAGTGCGTGATATTGTGATATTTGGACCGACACACTTACAAAGGGAGTCTGGACTTCTTTTATCGGGATGCAGGCCTCCCGTGAGGGACTGTTTTTATACCTCCCTGACACGGACGTTGGAAGCGCAAAGAAAAAGAGAGGACACCCACCTGGTCATACCGGGTTAAAAATTGCTTTACACGGCTCACGCGGGTACCTTATTATCATACTGTCGACCTTATTATGACTATTGAAGCGGCTTGACTATAGCCGCAATTGAAAACGGGTATGGGATTTCCATACCCGTTTTTCATATATTTTTTATCCCCATAATAATTTTCTATCGGTAGATCATTACATATATCGCTTTTGCGCTATGTTCTTTTTTTAGTAACAGACTCATATATTTTTATGAAGTAAAAAACAGAAAAGGACAAATATATGACAAGCAGATATAAGGGGCTCAGCGAGGACGAGGTCTTGGCGTCAAGGCAAAAGCATGGTAAAAACTCGTTGCAAAAGGTGAAGAGAAAGGGAATAATAAGAAGATTTTTCGACAATCTTTCCGATCCGATAATAAAAATACTACTTATCGCTTTAGGAATAGAGGTACTGTTCACCTTTGGAAATTGCAATTTTATTGAGATAATAGGCATAGTGGCGGCTATATTGATAGCTACTACCGTTTCTACGCTTTCCGAATATGGCAGTGAAAGAGCATTTGAGAAAATAGAGGCAGAGATTGGCTCGTCGTACGTAAGGGTAATACGCGGAGGGGCGGAACGAAGTATTCCTGCGGAGGATATTGTTGTAGGAGATATAGTGCGCCTTGAAAGAGGCGAAAAAATACAAGCTGACGGCATAATCGTATACGGTCAGATCACGGCAGACCAGTCGGCACTCAACGGAGAAAATCGCGACTTTGTCAAGCGACCGACAGAGAAAGGAGATGGCAGCCTCAGTGACGATGGTGCTGTTTTCAAGGGGACTGTTATAACCGATGGATCGGGATTAATGCAGGTTCGCAAGGTTGGAGTCGAAACCTACTACGGAATGGTGGCGACCGACGTGCAGGCTGAAACTCGTATAAGTCCGCTCAAGCTAAGATTATCAAAGCTTGCAAAGCAAATCAGTATTATAGGATACGTTGTTGCGGCACTTGTTGGAATAGGCTATGTATTCAATGCCTTAGTAGTTGACTTTGGCTTTGTGCCGTGGCGAATAGCAGAGGCAATTAAAGACGTTAAATTTGTATTTACTGTTCTGATACGCGCACTTACGCTTATGATAACCGTAGTCGTTGTTGCCGTACCCGAGGGCTTACCTATGATGATAACCGTTGTCCTTTCTGCAAATATGAAGAGAATGGTTAAGGACAATATACTTGTAAAGAAGCTTGTAGGAATAGAAACGGCAGGCTCTCTCAATATTCTTTTTACCGATAAGACCGGCACTCTTACAACCGGGCGTCTTGCAGTTGACAGAATAATAACACCGACCGGAATATACAAGACCATACCTTCAATGAAAAAGTGCGGAGAGGTACAAAGAATTTTATCAATATCAGCTAAGTATAACACCGATTGCTCCGTGTCGGATGGAGGGATCATCGGTGGCAATTCGACCGACCGCGCTATATCCGAATTTTTTATTGATGCCCACGCCCCTAATGTTTCTTTGAGAAACAAGTCGTCGTTCAGCAGCGAGAAAAAATACTCGTCTATCACCATTGAAAATGGAGAATACATAGTAAAAGGCGCGGCAGAAAGCATATTGTCAGCATCTCGCTTTTTCCTTGACACATCGGGGAAAATACTATCATCCAACCTTTCATCTATATGGGATGAATACAATGCCGCAATATCAGCAGGCGAGCGAGTTATAGCCGTAGCTAAGGGTGAGGGGGAGTCCCTCGTATTCGTAGCACTGATAGTCCTCAAGGACAAGATAAGACCCGAGGTTAAAGAAGCCGTGTCCTACGTTATGAGGGCGGGTATTCAGATAGTTATGGTTACAGGCGATAATAAGGATACAGCAATCAGTATTGCAAAGGAATGTGGATTTATGAAAAACAGGGGAGACGTCGCCTTAACCTCCAAGGACCTTGCGGCTATGAGTGACGAAGAGGTGAAGCGCATATTACCAAACCTACGTGTCCTCGCGCGTGCACTGCCACAGGATAAAACCAGACTAGTGCGTCTATCGGGAGAGCTTGATCTCGTGGTTGGAATGACAGGAGACGGAATAAATGACGCCCCGTCATTGAAGCTTGCAGACGTTGGATTTGCTATGGGGAGCGGAACTGACATTGCCAAGAGCGCATCGGATATAGTAATATTAGATGATAGCTTTAAGTCTATTTCCAAGACAATACTTTATGGCAGAACCATTTTCAAATCTATACGCAAATTTATAACATTCCAGCTTATAATGAATCTCGCAGCTTGCGGAATAACGCTCATCGGTCAGATTATAGGTATTGATACGCCCATAACTATTATACAAATGCTGTGGGTAAACATAATAATGGATACACTCGGAGGCCTCGCATTTGCAGCGGAGCCGCCGCTTGAATACTATATGCTCGAAAGTCCTAAAAAGAGAGAAGAACCGATACTATCCGCAAGTATGATAAAGCATATAGCATTAAACGGTGCCTTTACACTTCTTTTGCTTCTTTTATTTCTTACGTCGGGATATTTCAAGAGCTACTTTGTTACAACGTCGCGACAGCTTACCGCATTTTATGCATTATTCATATTTGCGGGAATAGCAAATTGCTTTACCGCAAGGAGCGAGAGGCTATTCATCTTCAACGGAATATTTAAGAATAAGGTCTTTCTCGGCATAATGTTCTTTATAGTGACCATTCAGATAATAATCGTGTATTTTGGAGGCACGTGGTTTAGGAGCACGCCCCTGACTTTTAGAGAACTGAAATGCGCCGTTATACTTTCGTCGTATGTATTGATTTTTGACACTGTTAGGCGTTTGATAGAAAAACTTAAATAAGATATTTTGGCATAACCGAATAAAAACACCGAGGTATTGTTTTTGCAGTACCTCGGTTATCTTTTTCCGTGTCTAATGAGTATCAAGGTTGAAAACCTGTGATTTTTATAAATTCACTTCATTGTTGTTTTAATTGTTGGTGACTTACCCCACGAAATGCTATAAATTAAAATATTTTATTTCTTAACTCTATTGACAAAACAGTATGAAAGTGGTAAAATTATTTAGTAAGTGCTGGAATGGCTCAGTTGGTAGAGCAGTTGATTCGTAATCAACAGGTCGTGGGTTCGAGTCCCATTTCCAGCTCCATTTACACGGGGCGTTGCGCTGCAACGCCTTTTTCTTATAATGGAGGACACTATGGATTTATGTAATCTTTCGGTCATTCGAGAGCTGATGTCCGAGGCAGGCATTACGTTTAGAAAGGAATTCGGTCAGAATTTCCTTACAAACAGAATGATACCCGAGGATATCGCAGATAACTGTACGGACAATTCCGGTAGCCTTATTATTGAGATCGGACCCGGCATAGGTTGTCTTACGCAGGAGCTCGCAATCAGATATAAAAAGGTAGTTGCGATAGAGATAGATAAGGGACTCATCCCTGTTCTCGGTAAAACAATGGCTGATTATGACAATGTTACAGTCATTAACGATGACGTTATGAAGATAGATTTACATGCGCTTGTAGACGAGTATTCGGACGGTATGCCTGTTTCTGTATGTGCAAATCTGCCTTATTATATCACAACTCCCATACTTATGCGGGTGCTTGAATCCGGCGTGAGATTTAACTCAATTACGATAATGATACAGAACGAGGTAGCATCTCGCCTTGTTGCCAAGCCCGGATCATCCGACTATGGTGCAATAACCGCAGTGCTTGGTTATTACGGAGTAGCAAAGAAGCTTTTCAAGGTCAGTGCAGGGTGCTTTGTTCCTGCTCCCAAGGTGGATAGCGCGGTGGTAAGAATAGATCTCTACGATAAGCCTAAATATACGCCCAAGAGTGAAAAGCTGTTCAGAGATTTGATAAGAGCGGCATTCGAGATGAGGAGAAAAACCTTACAGAATGCAATCTGTGCAAAGCTTCCGTATTCCAAAGAGAAGGTGCTTGAAGCAATACGCGCAATCGGTCAGGTTGATACGGTAAGAGGCGAGCGCCTCGGAACAGAGGATTTTGTAAAGCTGGCGGATTATTTATATGACAATGAATAATGGCAAGGAAGTGTAATTCCTTGCCATTTTATTTTATTCTTCCCACGCGAGCGAGCGTTCAACGGCCTTTCTCCACTTTTTAATATGTGATGCGCGCCATTCTTCGCTTTCGCTGGGGATCACTGTTTTCTCGGGTTTGTTGATAGAACGTATCTCGTCAATCGAGCTGTATACACCGAGTGCAAGGCCGCAAAGATATGCAGCACCGAGCGCGGTAGTCTCAATGCACGTCGGACGCTCGAGCTCGACTCCAAGTATATTTGCTTGGAAATCAAGCATGAGATTATTTGCACTTGCACCGCCGTCTACTTTCAGCTTATTAACCGATATATTTGTTGAACGTTGCATGAGGTCAACGACATCCACCACCTGATAAGCGAGAGATTCAAGCGTTGCACGTATTAGGTGATATTTGTTTGTAGCACGTGTTATTCCTATAATCATTCCTCTGGCATACGGATCCCACCACGGAGCACCGAGTCCCTGAAATGCCGGTACAACAAGCACACCGCCGGAGTCCTTTACCTTTGAGGCGTAGTATTCGCTATCCTGGGCAGATTCAATAATTCTCAGCCCGTCGCGTAGCCATTGAATTGCCGCACCGCAAGTGAAAACAGAGCCCTCAAGGGCATACGTGACCTTGCCGCCAACTCCCCAGGCAACGGTAGTTATAAGTCCGTTGGAGGTCATATAGGGCTTATCGCCCGTGTTCATAAGGAGGAATGCGCCTGTGCCGTAGGTGTTCTTTATGTCACCCTCGTCAAAGCAGCATTGACCGAACAGGGCTGCCTGCTGATCTCCCGCAACTCCCGTAATGGGAAGGGAAGCGCCGAGTATCTCGTCATCAGTATATCCGAAAAGTCCAGACGATGGCATAACTTCCGGCAGCATGGATTTTGGAATATCAAACAACTCAAGCAGCTCCTCATCCCATGTGAGAGTGTGTATATTGAACAGCATTGTTCTTGCCGCGTTTGAGTAATCCGTGGCATGTACCTTGCCGTTTGTAAGCTTCCATATTAGCCATGTATCAATTGTTCCAAAGCATAATTCACCGTTTTTCGCTTTTTCTTTTGCGCCGGCAACATTTTCTAAAATCCAATGTAATTTTGTGGCAGAGAAGTATGGATCTAATAGTAATCCCGTCTTGTTTTTGATCATTTCTTCCTTACCGGCCTGTATTAGCTGCTGGCAGTAATCGGCTGTTCTTCTGCATTGCCATACTATTGCATTGTATATCGGCATACCTGTTTTCCTGTCCCAGACTACGGTTGTCTCGCGCTGATTTGTTATGCCTATTCCGTACACGTCATTCCAGCCGCCGTCGATCTTCAGGAGTGCCTCTGTGGCAACGGCAATTTGTGTTGACCATATTGTCATGGGGTCATGCTCAACCCACCCCTCCTTGGGGAATATCTGAGCAAATTCACGTTGCACAATACTCGCTATTTTTCCGTTCTTTTCGAACAGAATACACCTTGAGCTGGTTGTACCTTGATCAAGTGCCATGATATATTTTTTCATATCTATATCTTAAGTATTCTTGTACATTACAATTGTTATAGGGTGTTGTGTACAAGTATAACGCTCCTTTTTTGTACAAAGTAAATGAAAAAAGTCCTCGGGGCATAGATACCCCGAGGATCCCTTTTATTTGATTTCAACAGTTACATGCTTACCGCATGTGTTTGCTGCGGCCTTCATAACCTGGCGTATTGCTTTCGCAATTCTGCCATGACGCCCGATAACCATACCTGTATCACCTTCAGCGACAGTAAGCACAAGCTCTACGTTGTCACCGTCAACGGTTTCGACTACATTAACAGCGTCGGGATTGTCAACAATAGCGCGAGCAATATCTGTAAGTACTTGCTTAAGCTCCATTATTATACCTTTCTTATTAAGAACAATCCTTCCGTTAAGGTCTTAATTACTTAATGATTTCGGACTTCTTGAGAAGAGATCTTACGGTCTCGGTAGGCTGAGCACCGTTGTTGAGCCACTTTGTAGCCTTTTCAGCGTTGATCTTGATGTCAACGGGATTGGTGAGGGGGTTGTAATAACCGATTTCCTCGATGAATCTTCCGTCACGGGGAGATCTTTCGTCTGCTACTACTACACGGTAGAAGGGGTTCTTCTTGGAACCGAGTCTCTTAAGTCTGATTTTAACTGCCATTTTTGCTTTCCTCCAAAATAATGAATGTTTTATTTATTTTTTATTTGCTAACTTGTTAGAAGGGGAGCTTCATTCCGGCAAATCCGCCGCGACGCTTTCCCATATTGCTGAACTGCTTCATCATCTTTTTCATCTGATCGAATTGCTTCAGCAGCTTATTTACTTCTTCAACCGACGTGCCCGAGCCGTTAGCGATTCGCTTTCTTCTTGAGCCGTTGATTATGTCGGGCTTAACTCTTTCCTGGGGTGTCATAGAAAGAATGATTGCCTCTGTTCTTGCCATCTGGGCTTCATCTATCTGTGCATTTTTCAGCGATCCCGTGTTTGCGCCGGGGACCATTGCGAGCAGCTGATCAAGATTGCCCATCTTTTTGAGCTGATGCATCTGTTCGAGGAAGTCGTCGAGTGTGAATGTCTGCTCACGCATCTTCTTTTCAAGCTCGCGCGCATTCTTCTCGTCATATGCCTGTTCAGCCTTTTCGATAAGCGACAGCACGTCGCCCATACCGAGTATTCTTGATGCCATTCTGTCGGGGTGGAAGAGCTCGAGTGCATCAAGCTTTTCGCCCGTACCTATAAATTTGATGGGCTTGCCCGTAATGTATTTTACGGACAGGGCAGCACCGCCTCGGGTGTCACCGTCCATCTTTGTAAGAACAACGCCGGTTATGTCGAGCAGATCGTTAAACGTTTTAGCAACGTTGACTGCATCCTGACCGAGCATTGCATCTACTACAAGGAGTATTTCCGAGGGGCCAACTGCGGACTTGATCTTTACAAGCTCCTCCATCAGCTCTTCATCTATATGAACACGTCCCGCGGTATCTATGAACACCATATCGTGTCCGTTTTTTCTTGCGTGTTCAACGCCTGCCTTTGCAATTTCAACGGGAGAAATCTTTGTACCCATTGAGAAGACGGGGATATTTGCAGATTCACCTACTATTTTGAGCTGATCTACCGCCGCAGGTCTGTATATATCACAGGCAACCAGCAGAGGAGACTTGCCCTTGTGCTTGTAGTAGGATGCTATTTTAACAGAGTGTGTAGTTTTACCCGCGCCCTGAAGACCTACCATCATTATAACAGTCGGCGGCTTGGGGTTAATATTGATCTTGGGAGTCTCTCCTCCCATGAGCTTGATAAGCTCCTCATTAACTATCTTAACTATCTGTTGAGCGGGTAAAAGACTTTCAAGCACTTGTGCGCCGACAGCTCTTTCTGTTACCGCTTTTACAAATTCCTTTACTACCTTGAAGTTAACGTCAGCTTCGAGTAATGCGAGCTTTACCTCTCTCATACCTTCTCTTACGTCTGCTTCAGTGAGTTTTCCCTTACTTCTGAATTTCTTAAAGGCGTTAGCCAGCTTTTCGGTAAGACCTCCGAACATGGTTACCTCCATTCAGCGTAATTTATAAAAGATATTTATTTGTTGACAATCATATCCTGCACACGAGAAATACGTGCGGCGATTTCCTCGCTTGTTATACGGTTGGCAAGCACGTCCTCTTTGACACCATTCAGTATCTCGGCAGCCTCCTCAAGCAGGAAAGCACGTTCTACAAGTCCGAGGGCATTTTCCAAAGAGATGAGCTGCTCCTCACCTTTTTTAATAATGTGGCGGACGCCTTGACGTGAGATGCCTACATCCTCCGCGATTTCAGCCAAGGAGAGATCGTCATCGTAATAAGCTTTCATTACTCCCTTAGTGTGCTCGTCAAGAATCTCACCGTAGAAGTCAAGAAGATATGCGAGCTTTAGATTTTTTTCAAACATAATACCTCGCGATTTTGTGCTGTAAAGCAAATTACTTTACAAGTATAACAGATAATTTATACTTTGTCAAGTAGTATATTAAAAAAATGTAGAGAAAATAAACAAAAAAAGTTAAGTTTTTTTGTAAAACCTCTTGATTTTTCTTGAAAAAGGTGATATACTTTATGAAGTATGAAAAAAAGTGATCGGGTTGTAAAGCTATTGACATCAGACCCTCTCAGCTGAGTCAACGGCGTAGCATACGGATTACGGAAATTTTTAAAGGAGAATGAAATGGCTAACATTAAGTCCGCAAAAAAGCGTATACTTGTAAACCGTGCAAAGGCGCTTAGAAACCAGATGCTCAAGAGCCAGCTCAAGACTGTTATCAAGAAGTTCAACGCTGCTGTTGAGTCAGGCGATAAGGCTGCTGCACCCGAGCTTTACAGACTTGCTGTTAAGAAGGTAGACCAGGCAGTTGCTCACGGTATCCTTCACAAGAACAATGCCGCACACAAGAAGTCCGGCTTTGCTCATAAGTTCAACCAGATGGCATAATTTAATTATCGCATATACAGAGCCGAGTTTTCGGCTCTGTTTTTTATATAACGAAAACCACGCGATAGTCGCGTGGTTCAATAGAGGTTAACCGATGAAAAGAAATCCTCCAATATGTTATAATAAAGTGACCTTCCAGTCAAAATAAAAAACATATTGGAGAATTTATCTATGAAAAAAAGAGACCATAGACAGTAATATTTTGGCATATACATCGTGGAATTGCAAGTACCACATTGTCTTTGCACCAAAGTATAGATGAAAGGTGTTTTTCGAAGAAAAACGGTTAGAGATAAGAGAAATATTGCGAAAATTATGCCAATGGAAAGGCGTAGAAATAATTGAAGGTGAGGTATGCCCAGACCATATACATATGCTGGTAAGCATCCCGCCCAAAATGAG
>JAZNHE010000083.1:0-2722 GCA_045576795.1 Eubacteriales bacterium
TCTGTGGTGCCAATTCATTCCTTATCTTATTTGATATATACCTGTAAATCGGATATGCGGGAATCATAATGACTGCACCAAGCAGCATCATAACCGCCGCAAGCCATACGGCGCCGGGAAGCACTTCAAGCAATAAGCACATTCCAAGACCGAATATCAGCGCACCGACAATACCAAGGCAAAGGCTCTGGGCCATGCCCGCCGTTTGTACGCGGAGATCAAGACGCTTCAAGCTCTCAAGCTTACTATCCTCCTTCGGTAAATATCTTCTTCTGATGCTTTCGACCTCTCTATTCCTCACTGCCGAATAATTGTAGCTAAAGGTGTTGTTTTCCATAATACTCCTGTTTCTTATCTTTGATTGTAACTGTATTTTACAATACCGTTTTTTTCGTTTTGTTGATATATTCATCAGCGATATTCACACCTCCCGTATATCCTATCTTGCCATCTATGACACATATCTTTCTGTGACTGCGGTTGTTGGATTGATAACAGAATTAAAACCAACACAAAATAAAGAATGAAACGGGCCCTCAGCCTAATGCTCCGCTATATACTCAAGAATAAAAAACACAGCTAAAGCATTAATGGAGGAGAGGGCAAAAATACAACCGAGGCGTGTTTTCTTACAGCACCTCGGTGTTTTTCTGAGTACCAAATAATCCACAAGTCGCTAATGGCCTTTTTGACTGTGAGATGTATAAGCTCATCGGCTGAATAATTACATTCCGTACGTCAGCCACAGATATACGTAGGCAGGTACGATGGCCGCGAGAGTAAACGGAATTCCTATCTTGAAGAAGTCACCGTTTTTGACCGTATAGCCCTCCTTGCGAAGAATGCCTATACCCGCGATATTTGCCGATGCACCGATAGGAGTGCAGTTACCGCCGAGCGTCGCGCCGCCGGCAATACAGAGAACCACGTTTATAATCGTAGAGCCGAGAGGTGTAATCATCGAAACCATCATAAATAAGAGCATTCCGCCACTGAGCGAGCCGCAGACGGCGAGCCAAGTCCTCTGCTTTGCCCGATGCTGATAAGCGTGAATATGGAAACAAAAACGAGCATCATAAATATCTCATCTCCGCCCAAGGGCTCACACCGTGTATATCGAACCATCCGACAAGCACCTCCGCCAAAGCAAAGCAGCACACGTCTCCCTTTCCAAAGGATAGAAGCTCCGCCTTTATTTTCTTTCAGTGTGTTGTGATTATATTGAGCTTATTCTATTGACTAAAGCGATAAGTTATGATATACTGAAAAAGCAATGAAGAGCCGACATGCGTGTAAAAATTAACACGCATATTGCGTTCATCTCTCCGCAAATCAGCCTCACGGCAACGGCGACTCGGCTCAATACTTAAAAGCAAAGGACGGTATACCCAAATGGGACTTATAAACGATAGCTTTATGCTCAAGACCGCTACGGCAAGAAAGCTTTACGATGCGGTAAAGGACCTGCCTATAATCGACTACCACTGTCACCTCTCACCGAAGATGATAGCTGAGGACTACAGGTTTAAGAATGCATACGACCTGTTTCTCGGAGGCGACCACTACAAGTGGCGTCAGATGCGCACAAACGGTATTGAGGAAAAATATATAACGGGCGATGCCGACGAATACGAGAAATTCCTGGCATTTGCAAGAACTATGCCCTACCTCATAGGCAATCCCATTTATCACTGGACACATCTCGAGCTGAAAAGATACTTTGATATAGACGAGCCTCTCACCGAGGAGAGCTGTGAGAGAATATGGAACAGAGTCAACGAGTGCCTTAGTAAGGATGAATTTTCCGCACAGAACCTTATTAAGAAATCAAACGTAGAGGTAATCTGCACGACTGATGACCCTGCTGACACTCTTGAATATCATGCACAGCTAAAGGGCTTCTCCACCAAGGTTCTTCCTACCTTCCGTCCCGACAAGGCGGTGGAGATAGGCAAGGAAACCTTTATTCCTTATATAAATTCAATCGGCATCACCACCTTTGATGAGCTTGAGGCGTGGATAGTTGACCGTATCAACTACTTCAACACGTTTGGCTGTCGCCTCTCCGACCACGGAGTTGACTACGTACCGTATGCAACGGGTGATGCAAGGGCGGTGTTTGAGAAGAAAATGGCCGGCGGCGAGCTCACGGTAGCGGAGGCAGATGTGTTCAGAACGCATCTTATAAGACTCTGCGCCAAGGAATACGCGCGCCTCGGCTGGACGATGCAGCTGCACTTCGGTGCGCTCCGCAACAACAACCGCAGAATGTACGAGCAGCTCGGTGCCGACATAGGCTTTGACTCTATCGGTGACCCCTCTGTCGCAGATAAGCTCTCACGCTTCCTCGACTCACTCGAGTATGAGGACCTCTTGCCAAAGACTATCCTATATACTCTCAATCCCAAGGATAACTACGTGCTCGGCACGATGATAGGCAACTTCCAGAAGGCACCTACCGCAGGCAAGCTCCAGTTTGGCTCCGGCTGGTGGTTCAACGATAACCGTGACGGTATGGAGGAACAGATGAAGGCGCTTGCAAACCTTGGGGTTTTAGGTAACTTTGTTGGTATGCTGACCGATTCACGAAGCTTTGTTTCTTATACCAGACATGAGTATTTCAGAAGAATTTTCTGTAACCTTATCGGCAGCTGGGTTGAGGACGGCGAATATCCTGAGGATATGGATTCACTCAAGACAATTGTTGAAGGTGTTTGCTATA
>JAZNHE010000084.1:0-2174 GCA_045576795.1 Eubacteriales bacterium
ATGATTATACCCGAAAAAGAAAAGACTGTAAGGATGGCAAAAGCAAGAATCGATATACCAAGAGTCTTAAGTATTTTTCTCATACGATCTCCAATAAAAAAATGCAGAATGAAGACTTTTTCTAATCTTTTCACTCTGCATTAATTTTATTATAGATTGTTTTTGGTAAAGTCGGAATCAATATGTAACCTTGTTCAAATAGAGTCCCTCGGGCGGAGCAGTCATTCCCGCATTACGTCTGTCACACGACTCAATAACTTCTGTTATTTCTTCCGGCTTAAGTCTATCGTAAGCAACCTCTATAAGTGTACCGACTATGATCCTTACCATATTATACAGAAAACCGTCGGCACATATTCTGATATCAATATCAGATCCGTACTTATCAATCTTTACATAAAAAACATTTCGAACCGTATCTGTTACGTCAGATCCCGGAGACATAAAAGCCGAGAAATCCTTCCTTCCTACTATGAGTTCTGCAGCCCTTTGCATAAGGAGTATATGCTCATCATCTATCGGCTTAGGTAAAAACCACGCTCTGCCATAATAAAAGGGATCATACACTCTTTCGTTCTTGATCTTATAAAGATATTCCTTGGATACAACGTCATACCTTGGATGAAAGTTCTCTTCGGCTGGCTCAGCATAATAGAGAGAAAGATCCTCGGGCATAAAGCGTGCAACGGCAACCGGAAGCTTGTCTGCGGGCACGGTCGCTCCTTCGCAATCAACTGTAACACAAAACTCGTTGGCGTGGACTCCGGCGTCAGTACGGCTACATCCCGTTACTTTACAATGGCAACCGGTAGCTTCCTTTAAGGCCTTGCAAAGCTCCCCTTGAACGGTACGCTTTTCGGGTTGAACCTGGAATCCGTGAAAATTTGTGCCAAGGTATTTAATTTTTGCAAAATATTTCATACCCGGCCTCCTTTATCAGATCTTATAGAAGAATACTTTTAGTATATCGGAAGTTATTTCGTGGTTATAAGGTAATATTCTCATTAGAATTACTAATACAAATATTACCAAAAAAGCGGCCATCCAAACGAAGTCCCTGGATTTATATTCAAGCTTTACAAGCTTGGTTCTGTTTTTATCGCCTCTGTAGCACCTGCACTCCATAGCGGTTGCAAGTTCATCTGCTCTGTTGAAAGCAGAGGCAAGAAGGGGAATGATTATTGGAATAAGTGCTTTTGCGCGTTTGATAAGTCCACCGTTTGAAAAATCTGCGCCCCTGGATTTCTGCGCATTCATAATTTTTTCGGTCTCCTCAACAAGAATGGGAATAAACCTAAGAGCTATGGACATTATCATTGCAAAAGAATGCACAGGGACCTTGATTTTTTTAAGAGGTGACATCAGCGACTCTATGCCATCTGTAAGCGATATAGGAGAGGTCGTGTAAGTAAGAAGAACAGTAGATGAGAGTATAAAAATGACAACTCTTGTAAACATAAATGCCGCTCTTACCAGTCCTTCCTCATAAATCTTTATCACCCAAAAAGCAACAAGAGGCTCCCCATCGCCCTTGGTAAGAAAGATGTTGAGTATAGCGGTAAATGCAAGAATAAACACAAGTGGCTTGATAGCCTTGAGAATAACCCTAAATGATATTCTGCTCAATGCGATCAAAACGACCGTGACAAGAGCCAGAAAAAGAAGTGTAATAGGATTGTTTGCCAGAAAAACGGTGACAATAAATAGTACCGCAAGAATGATCTTTGTTCTGGGGTCAAGCTTGTGAATTACCGAATAGCCGGGAAAAAACTGACCGAGTGTAATATCTGAAATCATATATTCTCCCCCTTCGCGTATTCAATTATCGCCTTTTTTACACCCTCAACGGTGTATAGGGTTCCGGAAAGAGGAATTCCTCGTTTTATAAGTTCATCAGCTACTTTAGAGATCAGCGGTACATCCAGACCGACCTCAGAGAGCTCTGTTCCAAGCGAGAATACCTCATCCACAGTACCGCTCTTAAATAGTCGCGCATTATTCATTACTACAACGTTATCGCAATAATGTGCCATATCCTCCATTGAATGACTTACAAGGATAATTGTTGTACCGGTCTCCTCTACAAGACGTCTGAGGCCACCGAGTATTTCACGTCGGCCGCGAGGGTCAAGTCCAGCGGCGGGCTCGTCCAAGTCGGATCGGAGCCATGTCGT
>JAZNHE010000085.1:0-9150 GCA_045576795.1 Eubacteriales bacterium
CCTCAAAGAGGTCTGTTAAGTGATCGTTGACGCCTATATATTTAATTGAATTCGAAATATTCATATATTTTTCCTTTTTTACACTATTTATTTCGAGGCAGTTGTGTTAACACACTTTATTTATCCAAAAATGGTTGATAAGTACAATCACATTGCCTAAATTGTATTATAACAAATTCGAGCATATCTGTCAAGGTTTTTTGCACTCATGGGAAATATTCACTTTTCACATTAATCAGGAATTTGAATTTTTTCCGTCACAAATTAATTACATAATATTCATCATTTTGACATGATTTTACCCAAAAGTGTTGACATTTAGTTAATAGTGTGCTACAATACAGACAATTATAGTACTATTTTGTTACATTTCACCATGTGTTTATCAGATATGTTAGCTTTATGCTCTCATTATAAAAAACAAAAAAGGAAGGAATAAAACATGTCAAGCCTTAAAACAAATCGTGGCGTGATTAAGCTTATTTTCTTGTCTATAATCACCCTCGGAATCTACTCTTTATTCTTCATCCGTAAGCTTGCCAAAGACCTTAACACTGTATGTGACGGCGATGGAAAGCATAACGGCGGTCTTATTAAGTATTTGCTCTTTAGCGTTATTACGTTCGGAATTTACGGTATCATTTGGTGGTGCAAGGCTGCCGGTCGTATTTCCGCATACGGTAAGAGAAACAACGTTGACACCTCTACCAGTGTTGGTAGCCTCATAGTTTGGTGTACCGTTGGTTGCATGCTCTTCGGTCTTGGTCCGATAATCGGAATGGGCAAGCTCTTGAGATCTATGAACAGAATCTGCAAGCATGCACAAGAGGTTGAAAAGCAGCAGAAACTTGAAGCAGAACAGGCTAAGATGCAGGCTGTAGAAGTTCCTGTTGAAGAAGTTCCTGTTGAGGAAGTTCCTGTTGAAGAGGCTCCTGTTGAGGAAGCTCCTGCTGAGGAAGCTCCTGCTGAGGAAGCTCCTGCCGAGGAAGCTCCTGCCGAGGAAGCTCCTGCCGAGGAAGCTCCTGCCGAAGAAGCTCCTGTTGAGGAAGCTCCTGCCGAAGAAGCTCCTGTTGAGGAAGCTCCTGTCGAGGAAGCTCCTGTCGAGGAAGCAGTTGCTGCAGAATAATACATAATATTCATCAATCGGATGGCTGTGATCTTACCGCCATCCGATTTTTATTATTTCTTTACAAAGTTTTTCATTGACATAAAATCAAAATGGTGTTATACTGTACACGTTGATAATTTCAGGGAGGTAGCTATGGATTGGCTATGGTGGTGTCTCGGCATATTTGCCGTGCTTGTTTTAAACTTTTTTGCTATGGCATTTGTGTGCTTCAGATTGACCTTCTATTCAAAAGACCGCAAGCCGCTTGGACCTGATGAATATGATACACCCGACGGTGAGGAATATGAGCCTTACCGCGGAAAAATTATAAACTGGACAAAACAGATACGCAATATGCCGCATGAAGATATGTCTATCACTTCATTTGACGGGTTGACTCTTCGTGCAAAATACTTCGAATGTGATCCAAATGCCCCAATTGAACTATTGTTTAACGGATACAGAGGAAACGCGGAGCGTGATCTATCAGGAGGCGTTGAAAGATGCTTCCGTCTTGGAAGAAACGTAATGATAATAAATCAGCGAGCGAGCGGTCCAAGTGACGGAAACATAATCAGCTTTGGCGTAAATGAAAGCCGTGACTGTCACGACTGGGTGGAATATGCCATAAAGCGTTTCGGAGATGATGTAAAGCTCATTATTGGTGGTGTCTCCATGGGTGCATCTACGGTAGTTATAGCGGCCGGCAAGCCACTCCCAAAAAACGTAATCGGGGTGCTTGCTGACTGTGGATATAGCTCTGCGAAGGAGATTATACTTAAGGTAATGAAGGAAGACCTCAATCTTCCTCCAAAAATCTTCTACCCTGTTATCAAATTAGGCGCGAAATTATTCGGAGGCTTTAACGTAGAAAATGCTTCACCTATTGATGCCGTTAAGAATTGTACCCTGCCGATAGTATTCGTGCACGGTGACAGTGATAACTTTGTACCTCCGGACATGACCAGAAGAGTCTATGAGGCATGCCCCTCGGAAAAGAAAAAGCTCATCACAATCAAGGGCGCGGGACACGGTCTTGCATTCCCCGTAGACGAGGACGGATACGTAGAGGAGCTCAAGGCTGTGAGAGATGCGTGGAATCTGAAATAATATCAGTTATAAAATAAGCGGATGAGATTTGCTTTCGGTTGATTATTTTCGACTATTATCAGCAATGCTCTAACGACTAAAAAGGCGAAGAATTGTCAAAATTCTTCGCCTTTTTTGATAATAGATATATTTATCAGCACAAATATGAGCCTTGAACAATATTCGATGCACTGCCTATTGTACTTTAATTTTGATTTTCATCTTGCTTTTCTTTTTTACGCTGCTTCATCGTGCTTCTGCGCTTTTCAAGATTGATCTTGTATATTTCCTCTGTGGCAAATGCCAGCTTGGTTATTACGTCCTTTTTTGTGGTATAACAATAGAAAGAATCGTTCTCTGTTGATATATCAACAAGATCAAACGGCTTGATACGCAAAAAATCATACTCTATATGCAAGCTATTTGTCTGTAAGGGCGTGCGCTGTATTCTGTAATCCTTACCTCTATAATGTCCTGTAAGAATAAATCCCTGCTCCGGGTCATGAGTAAGCTTACCAAATCCGAGCGGATGATATTTATAGCATCTTGGCAATGAATATACCTCTACATCGTCTTCAAAGCTATATTCGCCTCTCAATATCTGTTGCCTTACCTGTTCTCTCTCCCACTCAAACCAATCCGGCACGTGTGAAAACTCTGTTTCTCCCTCAATTGCCGAAAGCGTACCATCCTCATTCAGATACCAGCGCTTGCCACATTCGGTACAGAATATCTCTGCCCCTTTGGATTCCATCTTATGCTCCGTCATACAATGAGGGCATTGATAAAGGATCTTGTTCATTCCCTCGGCGCGATATGGCTCGGTTATAAGAATTCCGTTATCCTTTTGATATTTATAATCATCATAGGTAAACGCCTCGCGCAAGCCTGTGTTTATTTCATCTACCGATAACTTCTCAATATCCTCAGGATCCCATATCTTAGTAAAGGTGGTGTGCATAGGCACTTTTCTTTTATTTCGGAAGCTCCAGAATGGAGAGTGCAGATAATTACCTCTGTGAATAACGACAACTACGGGAACCTTGCATTTCTTTACAAGCATTCCGAGAGATTCCGGCAGGTACGACGTCGTTCCCGACGGAGAATATCTTGCCTCGGGATACATACACAAGACATCTCCCCTATCAAGCACCTTACGAATGGATTTCAATAAATGGAGGTCTGTTGTAAATTTTCTCGTGCATATAGCTCCTATCCACTCGAGCAACCAGGCTCTCATATAGAAGCCGTCGATATTTACAACGTTGTTTACTCTGTGAGGATACGTACCGAGTGATACAAGCTCAAAGTCAATAAAGGACATATGGTTACTCAAAAGAAGATACGGTGGCTTCAATCCCTCCATATTTATCTTTTCAACCTTATGATCCTTATTCATAAGTATAATTTTTGACAACACCTGGATAAGCCAAGTAAGATAGATAGGTTGTCTTATCGGGTATTTCGCGGTTTTGTATTTCCTGTTATTCCTGTAATTTACGTCCATACACGCAGTCCTTTCTATGTTGCCAAAAATTATACTATACTTTATCGAAAAAATCAATAGAAGATTATAATAATGCACTTGATGCTCGTTTTATGCCATATTTATTATCATACTACAACATAATCATTAAACAAAACAAAAAAAAGATGGTTGTAATCAGAAATTGTGCTCAATATAAGCAATGTTCTGTTACAACCATCATGTTAATTATTTATTGGACACCTCATCAATAACGCGACGTGACTTATGCTTTGTGGAAAGCTTTATAAGAAGATCTGACAGGGGTAATATCAGAAATCCCAAAACAAGATTTCCTATGCCGTGTATTACATCAAAGGTAAAGCCTGCCGCAATCCAAGCCAAAGCCCCCTTAAAGTCAAGTCCGAAAATAAGTGCCTGCGCGGGAGAATAAAGAACACCGTACAATATCCCGTGTAAGCCGCACACCAATGGATATATCACGATTTTTAATTTTCTCGGCATATTACGAGGCAGAAGCATTGTTGCGCCCCATAGTAACGCCCATATATAAAGATATGGAAACCACCAAAGGGAGAAGCCGGATATAAGTCCGTTGAGCATAACGTACAGATATATCGAAATCAACGCCTTCTTGCGAAATGCTATGGTATACGTCATCGTAAGCACTCCAAGAAGATGTACATTAGGCAGTGCCTCCATTAAAAGCTTGGATAAAAGCATTATTGCTCCAAGCATTGAAAATACACACATCTCAAAGACATCAATTTCCTGCCGATGCTTATTGCCGTCAGCCCTTCTCATAAGCAAACTCGAACCGCTCACCGTCAAAAACAGGTGTGAAGTCTGCACCGCTCATAAGATACTCTCCGTTCTGCTTCAATGCCCAGTAGGAAGAGTCTGTATCATAATCTGCAGTCATACCGTTCACCTCTTTAATGTAAAGCCCGTAAGCTCCCTGCTCTCCGTCAACCAATCCAACGCCAAGCAATGCATCCCCTAAATTATCGGCATCGGTATGCACGGTAAAGGTTACCGACTTTTCCTCAGCGGTTACTACAACCGTGATAGTCTTTGCTCCCTTGCCAAGCTCGGTGTTATTCTCGTACAATGCATCTTTCCAAACGCTATCGCTGTTGCATGCAACAAGCGCAAAAACGAGAACAACGGAAATAACAATCAAAAGTGCTGTTTTTTTCATTTTTTTACTCCTTTTTAATTATTCAAGGAATAAAATAAAAGCGCTCTCCACAGAGCGCACGAACAAAGGATACCTACGGTATCCCGAAATCCGCACTCTCCGTTTGCCCAAGAGTCCTTTACTGATTCGCAAGACGATAAGCATTCCGACTTGACCCGTTAAAACGGGAGATACGGTAATGGCTGTTGCTACGGATTTACACCGTGATTTCCTTATCCCCGAATACATATCTGTATCCGACAACCGAATATAATTCGGATGAATTGCGTTTATTCCATTGTACAGCTATTATAACATTTTTTTGGTAAAAAGTCAAGTTAAGACTTGACAAATCTTAAATAAATGTATATACTGTTTCCATAGACTAATCTTTAGGAGGACTAAACATGGGTACATCTTCTTTTATGGATGGTTATATGGGTTATTTCGATAGACTTGAAACATATCTCAGTCCCGAATATATCAAATCATCCACCACAACAGCCATTATCATCGGTGTTTTGGCTGCGGCGCTGATTATCTTCGCTGCCGTTATGATGAAAAAGGGACTTGTCTTTGGTATCATCACAGGCGTTATGCAGATAGTCGGCTCATTCTGCGCACAGAAAATGGCGCACATTCTTCTCAGAATGGACTTCTTCCGCGTTGAAACGATATACGGTTCAAGCCAGGCTGAATTGGAACAGAAAACAGAGCAGTTCTATGACAACTTCTTCAAAGATGCAATCGGTGACATTATCCCCTTGTCCATCTGTTCAATGCTGTTCTTGGCATCGTGGATATTCACCCTCATATTCATCGTAAAGGCGCTTAACAACCGTCCGAAGATTCTTCCTGTTCTTGCTCTTGTATGTCAGATTCTCAGATATACATTTATACAGCCGTATAATGTATACACCCCCATTCTCAAGCAGATGACCGAGCAGGCACAGAAATCTCAGGATACACTCTACTACTTAATCACCCTCATCCCTCTCATTATGGTTGCCGTGAGCGCATTGCTTACCAATCTTAAGGAGAAAAAGCTCGCTGCCGCAGCAGAGGCTCCCACAGAGACTACTGCCGAAGCGACTGAAGAATCCGTTGAGGTTACCACAGAGTAATTCCGAATAATAAAAAAGAGCAAACATCGGTTTGCTCTTTTTTATTTGCAAATATAATTGGTTTATTTTTTTACAGTCTTACGATTTCTATACAGATGTATAAATATCGGAATTGCAAAAAGCGAGAATACCACACCAATAAGCATCGCGCACTTCATACCGAGCTGCTCACTTGTTACTCCAATCTTATCGGCATAGGAAGTCATATTAGGGCTTACGGATATTTTATCCGTAATTGCTCCTACTATTGCAGGACCGAGAGATGCACCAAGGTCGCCGCCAGCGGCCATTAAGGCGTACATCAATACACCTCCGTGCGGAATTCGGTCAGAGACGGCAATTATACTTCCGGGCCATAGCATAGATGCGCAAAGTCCCGTAATAGCGCATGCCATAAGTCCGATTATTGCATTATTAGATACTGCGGCAACAAAATAGCATACGCTTGCACCGCAAACGCCTAATATAAGCACCTTTTCTATATTTTTTCCTCGCTTGGTATATAAGGTTCTGCCAAGTCCGAGCATCGCCGAAAACAGCGCTACACCAAACAGATCGCCATATAGCTTTGGCACTCCGATAGCCACCTCGCAATAGCCCGAACACCACTGTGCCATAGTGCACTCTATTGCACCTCCGAGGAATATACCCACGACACATATCCAAAGCGTTTTATTCCTGAATACCGATATTCCTTCTGCCTTCTCGCCTGTTTCAACATTAGGAAGCGTAGCTGATGAATAAAAGAAGAATGACGTCAGCGGTACCAAGGACATAATCGCTATGAGCCACTGCCACTGAGCTTTACCGACAAAGAAGAGGAATAACGTTCCCAAAACTATAACGAAAACTGCTCCCCATGCATAAGTGGAATGGAGCATACTCAAATCTCTCTCGGTATTATCGCTCGGAAGCGCGGCAATCACGGGATTCAACAACACCTCCGCAAGTCCGGCGGAAGCAGAAAATACTACCGTTCCTATTACAAATCCTATGTAGGCAAGCTTAGGCATAAATATCGGCCATACGGCAAATATTAGCAAACCTATAACCGCTATGAGCGGCGCGAGCTTAACCGTCATATTTATGTTAAATCGCTTTGAGAAAAGTGAAAATATGACGTCTATGGCAAGCTGTGTTGAAAAATTCAGCAAAACCAAAATTCCAAGTAACCCGTAGGATATATTATATGCTTCATGCAGGGTTACAAAAAGCAGTGGCGGAAGATTACCGACTACTGCCATTGCTACATTCATAGAGTAGCAAGCTATTTTTACTCTTTTATTATTATCCATATCAAACTAAATCGTGATTATTAATGTTTTTTTAATTCAATGGACATTATATCACTTGTAAAATCTTTTTTCAATATATTTTTTAAAAAACGGTTCTGTTTTTCACAGAACCGTTTTTATTTATTTCATATCTAACTTTATTGGCTCATCAAGATCATGCGGAACGGGAGCACCATTCTTTTTTCTCTGCTTAACACACTCTGTAAGCAAATACTCAATCTGTCCGTTCATCGATCTGAAATCGTCCTCCGCCCAAGAGGCTATCGCTGAATACAGCTTTGGTGAAAGACGCAGAGGAACCTGCTTCTTAACGTCTCCCATATCAGTATAACGTACCTGAATTTACTACGGGCTGAGCATCCTTATTGCCGCAGAGGACAACAAGAAGATTGGAAACCATCGCCGCCTTGCGCTCGTCGTCAAGCACAATTTTGCCATTCTGTTCAAGACGGTCAAGAGCCATTTCCACCATTCCCACTGCTCCGTCAACTATCATCTTTCTTGCATCGATTATAGCAGATGCCTGCTGACGCTGAAGCATAACCGCAGCGATCTCCGTTGCATATGCAAGATAGGTTATTCTCGCCTCAACAATTTCAATACCAGCATTATCAACTCTCTGCTGAATCTCATCCTTTATACGCTGTGCAACAAGCTCACTTGATCCGCGTAAACTTCCGTCATCCGCCATGCCATCACCTGTGGTATCTATACCCGGTGCTACGTCGTAAGGATATATGCGGACTATGTTACGAAGTGCAGTATCGCACTGCAAGGAAAGGAATTCCTTGTAGTTATCAACGTTAAATACCGCCTTGGCAGTATCTACTATTCTCCAGGTTACCGCAATGCCTATCTCAACGGGATTACCGAGACAATCGTTTATCTTCTGACGGTTGTTATTGAGTGTCATTACCTTGAGAGAAAGCTTTTTATCCGCGACAGGAACAGCTGCTCCGGGTGCGACGGGAATTGCGACGGTATTGACGTCACCGCTCTGCTTCAGCTTGGTGTTAGCCGCAGGGTTAACGGCTGAGCAGAAGGGATTTACCGAATAGAAGCCCTCGCCCTTCAAGGTTCCTATGTATTTGCCGAAAAGTGTGAGTACAAGCGCCTCCTGGGGCTTGAGCACCTTCAATCCGGCAAACGGAAGCCATCCAATAATAGAATAGACAAGTCCGACTGCAAATACGGGAATTCCAAGCGTATTATTCCCGGCATCAAGCTGCAGTCCGCCATATACGACCAGCGCGATTGCAATAAGCATACCAAATGCCGCAATCACCAAGGTTCTCATACCGTGTTTTTTGTTTTGAAGTATTTTTTCTTGCATTTCTATTCTCCTTTTTAGTTATTGCATCTTTATGATATCATAATGATATCACAATGTCAATATATTTTTCAAAAAAATCAAAAAATGCAGAGATACCACTGAAATCGCGATATCTCTGCACTGTAAGTTTTATTTCATTGTAAGCTTAACAGACGCAAACAACGTCATATTAATGGAAACATAGCACGTATTTCCTGCCGGCAATCCGCTCACCGTTATGCTCTTGGTAAGCACATAGGGGTTTTTATTAACATCGCTTGATATCGTAGGCTGATCTACTCCCGTCGGAAGATTGGGTAATATGTAGAAGTACGTTCCCTTGTCAATCTTTATGCCCTCTATCGTAACATTCTCGGGAAGATAGCATGTATAACCGAAATAGTGGTTACTCCACGATCCACCTATAAGAGTGGGAGTGGAAGTATTATTGAGCGTAACGTTTCTTATTATAAGATCGCCCTGCCACGTGCTTCCGTAATCACTGCGTAATGCAACTATACTGTTTCCATGGATAACCGTGTTCTCGATTATCATT
>JAZNHE010000086.1:0-3075 GCA_045576795.1 Eubacteriales bacterium
ATGAGTCTTTCGAGCTTTTTTGTTGTAAGTAACGCTTTAAGGCTCAATCTGGTCAAGCTTAACAAATCAAAAAAACCATATCAAAAGGAGATAAAGAACATGGAAAAGGTATTCAACGTTAAGGGTATGATGTGTCCTCACTGCGAGGCTCACGTAAAAAAGGCTCTTGAGGCTATTCCCGGTATATCCGAGGCTATCCCCTCACATAAAGAAAACACCGTTATCTTAAAGCTCAGCTCCGACGTCAGTGATGAGCTTATAATCAAGACCGTTACCGATTGCGGATATGAGGTAATTTCCTAATAACCGATAATATGTTTAGAGCATCGAACAAAAATATTAAAAGACCCGTCTGTTTGATATGCACCCCAAAAGTTAGACACTTTTGGAGGTGCATATTTTTATGTCAAAAAAACAGAGAAAGTATTCGTCAGATTTCAAAATATGTGTTATAATGGATATGCGAGAAGACCATCTTGGTTATCGTGAAACAGTACGAAAGTATTGGGATGTAAGCCAAGGACAAGAAGAAAACTATAAAAACATAGTAAAACGGTGGGAACGCATATTTTTAGAAGAAGGAGCCGAAGGTTTAATGAGAGAACGCAGAGGCAAATCTAATATGAGCAGCAGACGTGGTCGTCCACCCAAACTTGATAAAAAAGTAGAAGAAGATCTTATTGCTGAGAATCAAAGACTCAGAATGGAGATAGAGTACTTAAAAAAACTGAGTGCCTTAGTTCTTGCGGAAGAGCAAAAGAACGGCAAAAAGCAAAAATAATCTCTGAACTAAGGCAAAAGTATCCGCTTAAAGATTTGTTAGAGCTCTCCGGGATGGCAAGAAGCACGTACTATTACTATCTGAAACAGAAGGATAAAGACAAATACGAAAGCGAAAAACAAGATATATTGGAAATCTATAATACACACAAAGGAAGATACGGTTACAGACGTATTTGTTCTGAATTAAAAGCTAAAGGGACTCCAATGAACCATAAAACCGTATTAAAGCTGATGAAATCCCTTCATTTGCGTGGAAAACAGAGTAAAAACGGCAAGTACCATTCTTACAAAGGAGAGATTGGCAAGGTGGCTGACAATCTATTAAAAAGAAATTTTCACGCAGACAAGCCCTTTGAAAAATTAACAACAGATGTTACCGAGTTTAAGATCGGTGATGAAAAAGTGTATCTTTCACCTGTACTCGATATGTTCAACCGCGAAATTATATCTTACTCTATTTCGACAAGTCCAAATTTGTGGCAAATACGAGAAATGTTAGATGGCTTATTTGCCAAACTACCAACCGATGCCCGACCTATCTTCCACTCTGATCAAGGTTGGCAATACCAGCACGCCGAATACCAACGATTACTTGCTGAACACAACATTACGCAAAGTATGTCCCGAAAAGGAAACTGTATGGACAATGGCATCATGGAAAACTTCTTTGGCAGGTTGAAAGTTGAAATGTATTATGGCGAAAAATTTGAATCCCCTCGGGGATTCATTGAGAAGTTGGAGGAATACATACATTACTACAACAATGAGAGAATCTCTCTCAAATTAAAAGGAATGAGCCCAGTTCAATTCCGAGCTCATTCGCAACAAATTTAATATTTAATTTTTGTCTAAACTTTGGGGTTCACTTCAGTTGACGGGTCTTTTTTACTATGTGTACATTTTTTTCTTTATCCCAAATTCCGCAAAAAGCAGAGCTTTTTGCTTTTGATAATTCCGGAAATTCCCAACCATTTTTAAAAGGTCTTAAGTTAGTGCATGGCAAATCCTACAGCTTTACAATCAATCTTTAAGACTTTCGATATATTGATGCATAGTTTCTGCAACGACTTTGCTTCTTGCAACTGCCTCGACTACGGTTCTCGAACCGTTTACAACGTCACCCGAGGCAAAAATTCCTTCACGGTCTGTGTTTCCTTTTTCGTCTGCGATGAGAAGGCCTCTGCCGTTTACGTTGAGTCCTGTAGTTGTCGACACGATCACGTTTCTCGGTCCTTGGCTAATTGCAATTATCACTGAATCCGACGGATAGAATTTTTCGGTTCCTTCAAGCTCGGTGGGAACACCGTCATTTGCGTAACAGATTTCCTTGAAGATCACTCCGTTATCCTGTATCTCAACAGGCTTCATACGGTATACGAATTCTACACCCTCAAGCTTTGCATAGCTGAACTCGTAGTCACTCGCCGCAACTCCGCTTTCAATAGAGAAGCAAGTAACTCTTCTGCTGCCGTTTCGCAGAGCCGTGCGGGCGACGTCCATTGCCGCGTTTCCCGCGCCTATTATCGTAACGTTTTCTCCGAGCTTGTAAACGCTTGGATTATTAAGATAATTTATAGCATAATGAACATTTCCGAGTGTTTCTCCCTTTATCTTAAGAATGTTGGGACGCCATACTCCCGTTCCGATAAATATTGCCTTGTAGCCGTCGCGGAAAAGATCGTCAATGCCGATGGCATCGCCGATTCTTGTATTGGGGCGTATTTTTATTCCCTTAAGCTCAATATGTCTGTACTGCAGATCGTCGATAACAGACTTGGGAAGCCTGAACTCGGGGATGCCGTAGCGAAGTATGCCGCCTATCTTATCCTTGCTCTCGAAAATTGTTACTTGATAGCCATAGCGCGCAAGAATTATCGCAATAGTAAGTCCGGCAGGACCGGATCCGATTATTGCAACTCTTTTACCGTTTGGCTCGGCAGGTCCCTTTGTCATTTTAGGTGCGTAGGTATCAGATATATAGTTTTCAATAGCGGAAAAGTGCACAGGCATACCCTTTTTGCCAAGTACGCAGTGTCCCTCGCACTGATTTTCGTGATTACAGATAAGACTGCACACGGTAGTAAGGGGATTATTTAAGAACAGTATGCGTCCCGCTTCATCAAGTTTGTTTTCTTTAAGTAAAGAGATAACCTTCGGAATCGGTGTACTGATAGGACATCCTTTTACACAAGACGGATCTTTACAGTTTAAGCATCTGTTTGCCTCGTCAAGAATGTGAAGTGCCATATTTTTCTCCATAACGGCTTTGCCGTGTTATTTTTATTTAATTAT
>JAZNHE010000087.1:0-39623 GCA_045576795.1 Eubacteriales bacterium
CTTGAAAAGGTAAAAGAAAGAATACTTGAGTTTGTTGCGATCAAACAATTTTCACGCGACGTAAAGAGTCAAATCATATGTCTTGTAGGACCTCCCGGAGTTGGAAAGACATCCGTAGCCGCCTCAATAGCACGAGCTCTGAAAAGAAAATATGCAAGAGTTTCACTCGGAGGAATGCACGACGAAGCGGAAATTCGCGGACACAGAAAAACATATGTCGGTGCAATGCCGGGACGAATAATAAGCGCAATAATAAATGCAAAAGTATCAAATCCCGTCATAGTTCTTGATGAGATTGATAAAATGGCTAAGGACTTTCGCGGTGATCCGACCTCCGCTCTTCTTGAGGTTCTCGATCCGGAGCAGAACAAGTCGTTCCGCGACAACTTTATGGAAATTCCGATAGATCTCTCCGATATTATGTTCATTGCTACAGCGAATAGCTATGACGGAATACCGGCACCTCTACTCGACAGAATGGAGTTGATCGAGCTTTCCACTTACACCGATAGCGAAAAATTAGCTATTGCAAAAAACCATCTTGTTCCAAAGCAGATGGCGATAAACGGCGTAAAGAAAAGCATGTTCAAAATCACCGATGACGGTATTATGGCGCTGATAAAAGGATATACGCTCGAGGCAGGTGTCAGAAATCTCGAAAGAGAGCTTGCATCTCTTATGAGAAAGGCTACTAAGAAGATAGCCGAGGGAAAGGCAAAGAGCGTAAAAATAACAGAGAAAAATATCTCTGAATTCCTTGGAAAGACAAAGATAATACCCGAAAAAATAGATGCAGAGGATCCGATCGGAGTTGTCAACGGATTAGCATATACGCAAACGGGCGGTGATATGCTTAAGGTTGAAGTAGCTGTGCTTGACGGTACGGGCAAAATTGAACTTACAGGCTCACTCGGTGACGTAATGAAGGAGTCGGCAAAGATAGCTCACTCATTTGTCAGAACACTTGCCGTAGAATATAAAATCGACAAGGACTTTTATAAAACTAAAGATATACACATACACTTCCCCGAAGGAGCGATACCGAAGGATGGACCGTCTGCCGGTGTTACAATGGTAACGGCAATAATCAGCGCGCTCGGAAATTACCCCGTAAAGCGCGATATAGCCATGACAGGTGAAATAACCCTGCGCGGAAAGGTATTGCCAATTGGCGGACTCAAGGAAAAGACACTTGCAGCATATCGTGCCGGTGTCAAAACAGTTCTTATTCCCAAGGCCAATATGCGCGACCTCGACGATATAGATAAAGAGGCAAAGGAAAACCTTACCTTTATTCCGTGCTCCACCGCAACCGACGTATTACAGAATGCTCTCATCATCAGATAAATCTAACTGGAGTTAACGATGAAGATAAATGTCAATAATGCAAATATTGCCATAACAGTCGGCAATTTTAAGCAATTTCCTCGCGATCCGCGTCCCGAGATTGCACTTTCAGGGCGTTCCAATGTGGGAAAAAGCTCACTTATAAATACCCTTTTATCAAGAAAATCACTCGCAAGGGTGTCATCCGCTCCGGGTAAAACAATAACCATAAATTATTATGACATTGACAAAAAGATTTATCTGGTTGACCTACCCGGATACGGATACGCTAAGCGTTCGATGGAATCAAAAAAATCTTGGAGCACGCTTACAGAGGATTACTTTATCAAGAATCCATCAAGAGATGCCATCAAGCTCGTCATACAGCTGATAGATATCAGAACCGGTCCAACCGATGACGATATTATGATGATAAACTTTCTTATTGACAACGAGATAGACTTCATTGTGGTAGCAACAAAAACAGATAAGCTGTCAAAGTCACAGCTTGCCACAGCACTCGACCATCTTCATAGTGAGTACTTTGAAGGAACCGGAATCGAAGTAATTCCCTTCTCCTCGGTAACCCGTGCGGGCAAGGATGAGCTTTGGCGGATAATCATCGATGCCGTTTCATAAACTCATATTTTTGTTTAAGGATTTTACGCTATGAATCTACCACAGATAATTTTTTCGGCAATGGCGGCTCTGATTGCACTGACATTGCATGAATTTGCTCATGGATACATTGCCTACAAATTAGGCGATGATACCGCGCGCTCACTCGGCAGGCTCTCACTCAACCCCTTGAAGCATCTTGACCCATTTGGAGCATTATGCATGGTATTCTTCCACTTCGGATGGGCAAAGCCGGTGCCGATAAATCCGCGCAACTTCAAAAATCCACGTAAAGGATTTGCGTTAACTGCATTGGCAGGACCCGTTACAAATCTGGTAACCGGATTTTTCACAATTTTTATTTATCTAATCTGCCTTAAATTATTCAAGCAAAGTGATAATAACCTGATGAATAATATCTACTCTAACATTTTATTATTCCTTTGGTGCTTTTTTAGTATAAATATAGGTCTTGGAGTTTTCAATCTCATACCCATACCACCGTTTGACGGTTCAAGGATCGTTAACGTCATACTGCCACAAAAGCTCTATTTTAAGGTTATGAAATATGAACGGCAGATTTATTGGGGCGTTATAGCCTGGCTTTTGCTTGGAAGATATGTATACCACGCCCTGTTATCAATTCCCTTTGTTGCTGATAATCAAATTCTCTCTCAGCTATTCAAAATTTTCTCACTTTCAGATATTTTGAACGATGCGATCCAGATCATCGCAGGAGGAATGATAAAATTCTGGACACTGTTTCCCTTTTTAAGATAACCGTACTTACGGAGGATTAAATGTTAGAACAACAACTCACTTACAGATTAGACCAATTTGAAGGTCCTCTCGATCTTCTGTTAGCTCTTATTCAGAAGAATAAAGTAAGCATAACCGACATTCCCATTGCGCTGATATGTGATCAGTATATGGAATATCTTGAAGAAGCGCAGAAAATGGATCTTGAGGTAGCAACCGAGTTCATCGTAATGGCGAGCGAGCTTATGCTCATAAAGAGTAAAATGCTTCTGCCCCACGAGGAAGGAACCGAAAACGACCCAAGACGCGAAATTCAAAATGCACTTCTGCTTCATCAGCAAGCCAAGCTTGCGGCTGAAAAGCTCAAGCCAATGTACGACGACTTTTCGGGAAGATTTGTCAAGGGGCAGGACTCCGTTCCGCCCGAGCGTGGATTACCGCTTGATCTCGACCCTGCCTTGCTTGTAAAGGCACTTAATGCTGTACTGCGAAGAATAAAGGTTGCGGAAGCTCTGCGTAAGCCACAGGAGCTCGTTAACCCCCTCATCAAGCATAAGGTTGTATCTGTAGAAGAAAAAATTGAAGAGATCTGTACTCTGCTCGAGGAGCATGAAGAGGCTTCCCTTTTCTTCTTATTAAAGGATGCGGACTCTCGCCCGGAGCTGGTAGCGAGATTCATGGGCGTACTTGAGCTTATCAAAATACAGAGAATAAAAATTACCACCATTTCAGTATTTGAGGACGTAGTTGAATACAACGAGACCGGTCTCGATATGAAATTTGCTCTCAATCCCGATTACATACCGGGTGAAGCAACTGCGAGCGAATTTGACACACCACCCGAAGAGGAAAAGAAAGACGAGGATGCTAAATAATGAGTGAAGCAAACGAAATAATGGAAATCAAAGAGGAAGAACACAGAGTAGTTGTGTTTGAGGAGGCTCTTGAGGCTGTTCTGTTTGCCGCAGGTCACCCCATAACGTACAATACTCTTGCAAGAGTGTTCGAAATGACTCCGGCGTTAGTAAAGGATAAAGTGTTTGAATATGCGCTTCAGTACAACAATCCTTCAATTCCTCGCGGAGTAATTCTCCTTACCTATAAGGATTCCTGCCAGCTTTGCACCAAAGAACACTATCTACATGAAATCAGAGATGCACTCGGCATAAAGAAGAGCGGCTCTCTCTCGACCTCATCTATTGAGGTTTTGGCAATCGTAGCTTATAATCAGCCTGTCACACGTGCATTTGTCGATACGCTAAGACGCGTAGATTCTTCATACGCTATGAACAATCTGCTTGACAGAGGACTTATTACTTCTACAGGCCGACTCGACGTTCCCGGCAGACCAATGCTTTACGGAACAACATCCGACTTCCTTCGTTGCTTTGGTCTTAACGATCTTGATGAGCTTCCAAAGACAAGTGATGAGCTTATTCAAGCATTTGAAGGTGCTCGCCTTCAGGATGGAGCCTCGGGCGAGAATGGCGAGGATGATGCTATTGACGGTGAACAGCTCACCCTTGATATCGACATGGCTATGAACACAGAGCCCCAAGAAACCTCAGATGATTCTGCATCGATCTCCGATGAAAACGAAACCGCGGCAGAAGATACCGTAATTGAGTTTGAGGATCCATCGGCGGATGATGACATTCACGACGACTAATATATAACTGAGGTAACAAATGCGGATAGTACAGTTATGCTGCATATTTGTCGCTGTATTATTGATACTGTTTCAAAGGATTGACGTCAAGCATTCAAATGATGAGCCATCATTTTTGCATATCAGTTTTTCAGTACTATCCTTCTCTGTATATATCGGTAAAAAACAAAACAAAAAGATAAAAAACGGAATAAGGTTTTTAAGAAAGCTTCCAATTTACCTAAAAGCATTTAATTTTCTGCTATCACACTCGGACGTCACAGTAATAACCTCGGAGAACAAAAACATAACATTTGAAGGGCTTATCAGAGCGCTCCCAATTGTTATATCCGCTCCGCCGACATTTGCATATTTGAACAACACAGCTAAGAGCGTAAAGTATCTGAAGCTTGACAAAAAAGATGAAGATGAGGATTTATATTCCAATACATTCATACTGTCTGCTTCCTTTCGTTCAATACATTTGATTATTTCTGCCTTGCTTTTACTATACTATAATATAAAAAACAGATTAAGGAGAAGTAAAATAAATGTCTGAAATGAACGATATTATCAAAACTTCACTTGAAGGTATAAAGGCTTTTGCAAACGTTGATACAGTTATCGGCAATCCAATAAATACCCCTAACGGCGTCACCATAATTCCAGTATCAAAGGTGACTGTCGGCTTTGTCGGAGGCGGTGTCGATTACGGCTCTAAAAAGATAGCAAACAATCAGAATTTCGGCAGTGGAAGCGGAACGGGCGTTTCGGTAACCCCTCTTGCCTTTCTTACTGTGAATAAGGATTCCTCAATCAACCTCATTCCGATGAGTGAGAACAGTGGCAGCATGGATCGAGTTGTTACCTTAATTGAGCACTCACCCGAAATTATCGAACGGTTAAAAGGAATATTGACATAATTTATCTCTCATAAATTCACTCTAAATACCCATAATTAAATTTAGAGGTGTGATATGAGAGATAAGAAAACTTTACTGTACCTTTTAATTATTTCTACTTTTGTTCTTGCAATAATGACTATTGTAGTATCAGCAAACACCATGCCGGATAATGCCGCAAAGTCATTCGCACTTTATAATCCTGATACAAAGTCTTTTGTTTTCGGTAAGGATATGAATAGACGCTTGCCAATGGCAAGCACAACGAAAATAATAACCGCGCTTATAGCAATCGAGCAGCTCGATAGATCGCAAATGATTACCGTTCCGCTCGAAGCGGTTGGGATAGAAGGCTCTTCCCTGTATTTGTCGGAAGGAGACGAGGTATCTGTTGAGGATCTTATTTACGGTGTTCTGTTGCAAAGTGCAAATGACGCAGCAACAGTTCTTGCTCTGCAAATCGGCGGCACCGTTGAGGAATTCTCAAAAATCATGAATGAGCGCGCAATAAATATCGGTGCAGAAAATACGAATTTCGAAAATCCGCACGGCCTCGACAGTAAAAATCATTATACAACCGCTCATGATCTTGCGCTTATCGCCGCCGAGGCTATAAAAAATGATGAATTCAGAGAGATTTCTTCCACCTATAAGCGAACGATTAAAATAAACGGCAAGGACAGGATTGTTATCAATCACAACAAGCTGTTAAAGTCATATGATGGGTGCATAGGCGTAAAAACAGGATATACAAAATCCTGTGGCAGATGCCTCGTGAGTGCGGCAATACGAAATAATATAACACTTGTCGCAGTAACCCTTGATGATCCTGATGATTGGCGAGATCATAAAAATATGCTTGATGCCGGATTTGATACGTTTATAACTGTTGTTGTTGGAAACATCGTAGAAATTCCCTATGATATACCCATAATAGACGGAAATAAACAAAAGCTTAAAATCGGAATAAGAGATGATCAAGAGCTTTTAGTCATCAAAAAAGGTGCTGAGATTTCAGTAGAAGACATGACACTTCGGCAATATATTGTCGGAAAAATCAGTAACGGTGATACCGTAGGTACAATAACGCTAAAAATTGACGATTATCTGAAAACTATAGATATAATTGCTCTTGAGGACTCTGATATAGCTTCACAGCCAGAGCATTTATGGAGAAAATGGAGTAAAAAATAATGGAAAAAATCAGACTGCAAAAATACATGGCCGATTCCGGAATTATGTCACGCAGAGCTGCTGAAGAAGAAATAAAAAACGGCAATGTGTCTGTCAACGGACACGTTGCCGAGCTCGGTACAAAAATTGACCCTATGCATGATAACATTGTTTATCGCGGAAGAAAAATCAAATACGAAAAAAAGACCTATACTTACATAATGATGAACAAGCCGCGAGGCTATCTCTGCTCCACAACCGATGACAGAGGAAGAAAATGTGTCACAGATCTTATCACAGGTGTTAGTGCAAGAGTATACCCTGTAGGAAGGCTTGATATGGTATCTGAAGGTATTCTTCTGCTTACGGATGACGGAGAGCTTAAAAACAGATTAACTCATCCAAGCCACACCATTGGAAAGGTATATAGGGTTAAGGTCGCCGAGGAGGTATCGGATGAACAACTTGAAATACTAACCTCTCCGCTGGTTATCGACGACTATAAAATAAAGCCTGTTCAAGTAACAATTTCAAGCGTTGATGAGTCAGGAACTGTTCTTAAAATGACATTATTCGAGGGCAGAAACAGACAAATACGTAAGATGTGCGAAATTGCAGGGCTGACTGTCAAGAGGCTCTCGCGCGTTTCCATCGGTGATCTGAAGCTTGACGGACTCCCGGTTGGAAAATGGCGTTATCTCGAGCCACACGAGGTTGATTATCTCTATAAAGCTACCAAGGAGATGAAAAATGTTTAAGATTTCTCCAATTCAAGACATTTCTATGCAAGAGAGATATGCTCGCCTTTCGGGCACCATCGTACATGAAGGAGCTTTTGCGTATGCAATGGCAGATAGCAAGAGTCATGAGCCGATGGGCTTTGCACAATTCGAGATCACGAAAAGCGGCGGTATCATATACGATCTGCGCCCCGTTGACGGCTTTGAGGATTTTGAGGCAATGTTCATACTCGGGCGTGCCACTATGAATTTTATAGACATGTGCGGAGTCCATACGGTCTCAGCTTCAAAAAATAGCGGAGACGAAAAGCTGTTAAAGGCGATAGGTCTTCGCCCTACGGATAACGGTGATTACTATTGTGATATGGCAGGATTCTTCGACGGCTCTCACTGTAAAGGTCACGATAATAACTAAATAAGAATTAAAAAGAGCAAAAACTCGGATACTCTCCGCGCTTTTGCTCTTTTTATATTAGTCTGCCCTTCTTTCTGCAAGCAGATCCTTATATTTATGATAGAACTCCTCGTATCTGCCCTCGTCAAGCGCCTCTCTTATTTTCTCCATTAAATCGTTATAGAAATATAGATTATGAAGAACGGCAAGGCGCATACCAAGTGCCTCTTTCGCCTTAAAGAGATGCCTGATATATGCACGTGAATAATTGCGGCATGCAGGACAGTCGCATTCCTCGGCAATAGGACGGGCATCGTCTATGTACTTTTCATTAAGGAGATTCATCTTACCCTTCCAGGTGAAGAGATTTCCGTGTCTTGCATTTCTGCTAGGCATTACGCAATCGAAGAAATCTACTCCTCTGTATACGGCCTCAATGATATTCTGAGGCGTACCCACTCCCATAAGATATCTCGGCTTATCCTTAGGCATATGCGGTTCTACCACGTCTATCACGTGATACATAATTTCCGCTTCCTCACCTACGGCAAGTCCGCCTATAGCATATCCGTCGCACTCAACCTCCTTTATAGCCTCCATATTAGCTATTCTGAGGTCATCATATGTGCCGCCCTGATTAATTCCAAATAACAGCTGGTTCGGGTTTACGGTACCGTCCAGAGAATTAAGACGATCGAGCTCTGCGCGACATCTTTTAAGCCAGCGCACAGTTCTCTCCTGCGACGCCTTAACATAATTGTAAGGAGATGGATTTTCAACACATTCATCAAATGCCATTGCAATCGTCGAACCGAGATGTGACTGAATCTGCATTGATTCCTCCGGTCCCATAAAAATGCGTTTGCCGTCGAAGTGAGAGTTGAATGCAACACCCTCCTCGGAAATCTTGCGCAGCTTCGCCAATGAGAATACCTGGAATCCTCCGGAATCTGTGAGAACGGGTCTGTCCCAATTAAAGAACTTGTGTAATCCTCCCATATTATATATGAGATCATCCCCGGGACGGATATGAAGATGATAAGTGTTGGAAAGCTCTACCTGACACTTAACTTCTTTAAGGTCCATAGTCGAAATTCCGCCCTTGATAGCCGCCGACGTTCCAACATTCATAAACACAGGAGTCTCTATTGTACCATGAACGGTTTCAAATCTTCCGCGACGAGCTCTTCCTTCCTGTTTAAGTAAAGTATATTTAGCCATTAAAAAACCTTTCAATCATTTTAATCTGTCAAACTGGCGATCCAGCTCATTTTTTGTAAGCTTATACGCAATCGGACGTCCGTGAGGGCATACGGTTATATCCGGAAGATCGAGGACTTTATTGATCAACCAGTGAATAACCTCGGTAGTATAAACTCTTCCGCCCTTGATAGCCGCCTTACAAGCAACCTGGTAAAGTGCCTTCTCGCGCCTTACAGAATCGGTTATAGAAGGCTTTCCTCTGCCCTCTGTAATCTCATCAAGCATTGTAATAAACAAGGTTTCCGCATCGTCAACACTAACCATATTGGGAATGGAAATTATATCACATGCAGTACCATTGATAGAAAAATCAAAGCCTACACTTTTAATCTCATCGGCATATTCCTTTGCGGCCGCGCACTCCTCACCGTTAAGTATAACCGTAACGGGAAGCATAAGCATTTGTACGGCAATCGTATTCTCATTGGAATGCTGACGCTTCAGGTCCTCAAATATAACACGTTCGTGTGCAGCATGCTTATCAATAATGAGCAACTCACCGTCGAGCTCTATTATCACATAACAGTCGAATGCCTCACCAATAAGCTTGTAAGAATGCTTGGTCTCAAAATTTGCTTTCACAGCATTCGATACGGCCTGCGACTTATACTCAGAGCTTTCAGCCTTTGATTCACGATATTTGCGAAGAAGTTCAACAGAATCTCGCGGAGTCATCGTTTGGGATTCTGCCACGTTTTTTTTAAGTGATATATCGGAATTTGATGCAACTTTGATAGGAGTATCAATAGATGTGTACCCCTTAGCGCTATATCGGTAATCAGAACCTGTATTTTTGGAAGCTGTGGTTTCCTTGATATAAGGCGTAACGTTTATGGATAGCTGCTCGCCCTTGGTGTCCGCACCGATAGGCACGAATGCACCAACATAGTTCTTCTCATTCTTTTTTGCGGAGAGCTCCATTTCAGGTCTGTACTCATGCTTTTCAAGTGCATTCTTTACGCTGTAGTATATTATTTCAAAAACAGCTCTCTCGTCGGAGAATTTAACCTCCAGCTTTGCAGGATGGACGTTAACGTCAACCTGGGACGGGTTCATTTCTATAAAAAGCACACATGTCGGAAATGCTTCGGGTGCTATGTAAGAGGTATATGCTCTTTCAATAGCCGCCTGCGCCGTAAGGCTCTTGACATATCTGCCATTGATGAAAACGTTCATCAAATTGCGATTTTTCTTTACGTTATCGCTTCTTCCGATAAATCCGTGAACATGAATTCCGTCAGCCTCACTGTCAACAGGAATCATTTTTGATGCAAACGACTTGCCGTAAATTGCGTAAATCGTATTAAGCAAATCCCCGTCACCGGGAGTCTTGAATTTCTCCTCACCGTCAATCAAAAGCTGGATTGATATCTCCGGCTTGGAGAGCGCAACCTTCTCAACGAGCGCAGATACGTTCATTGCCTCCGTAGCATCCTTTTTCAAGAACTTACGTCTTGCGGGAACGTTATAGAACAGATTATTAACAACAACAGTTGTTCCATCCGCGGCAAAAACCTCTGATATATCAACTACCTTCCCTGCCTCTGCAGAAAGCATAGTTGCGGCATCGGCATTCTTGGTCTTTGAAATTATTGTCATCTCGGATACAGACGATATTGCAGCCAATGCCTCACCTCTGAATCCAAGAGTCATAATAGTATCAAGATCCTCTTTTTTACTTATTTTGCTCGTTGCATGCCTTTGAAGTGCAATGGGCATATCTTCTCTCTCCATTCCGCATCCGTTATCGGTCACACGTATGAGTGATACGCCTCCATGCTTGATCTCTGCTACTATAGACGTTGCACCTGAATCTATTGAGTTTTCAATAAGCTCCTTAAGTACAGACGCCGGTCTTTCTACAACCTCGCCGGCTGCAATAAGATTTGCTATTTCAAAGCTTAGAACATTGATATTTCCCATAATGTTATTCCTTCAGCATTTTCTTAAGTTCGAACAAAAGATTCATTGCTTCAATAGGAGTGGTAGTATTTATATCTACCGCTCGTAATTTATCACAGACCTCATCATTTACGGATGTTGTAAAGCCTGCAAAAAGATCCGGCTCGTTGTCATAATCAGCACGTGCCTTTACGACCGGCTTAATGTCGGAATTTCCCTCAATCTCCTTTAGGATTTCCCTTGCGCGCTTAACAACCTCATTTGGCACTCCGGCAAGCTTGGCAACCTCTATACCGTATGAGTCATCCGTTCCGCCACGAACTATCTTTCTCAAGAAAATAACAGAATCACCACGCTTCTTTGCCGCTATATTATAGTTAACGATACCCGGGAAGCTGTCCTCCATATCCGTAAGCTCATGATAATGTGTTGCAAATAGCGTCTTTGCTCCTATTTTCTTTGAATAAGTGTACTCCACAACAGAACGCGCAATTGCCATTCCGTCAAACGTGCTTGTTCCTCTTCCAACCTCGTCGTAGATAATCAAAGACCGTTTGGTTGCATTCTTGAGAATTGCAGCCACTTCATTCATCTCAAGCATAAACGTAGATTGGCCTGATGCCAGGTCATCCGATGCACCAACTCTCGTGAATACCTTATCAACAATTCCTATTCTGGCATCTCGTGCAGGAACATAGCTACCTATCTGCGCCATAATCGTTATTATCGCAACCTGTCGCATATACGTGGATTTACCCGCCATATTAGGACCGGTAATTATCATTATTTTGTTATCTGTAACGTCAAGCGTTGTGTCATTTGGCACAAAATAACTATCTGTTACAAATCTCTCTACAACAGGGTGTCTTCCGTCCTTAATAACAATATCACAGGATGTATCAATTTCGGGGCACACGTATCCGTTTTTATCTGCAATTTCCGCAAATGAACGATATACATCTATTTCCGCGATAATGGCTGCTGCACGTCTGAGACGCTCGTTGTTTTCAACAATAACGTTTCTAAGTCCACAGAATAATTCATATTCAAGCGACACTATCTTCTCATCCGCGCTGAAAATGGTATCTTCCATTTCCTTTAATTCTCCGGTTATATATCTCTCGCAGTTTGTGAGCGTCTGCTTGCGTATATATCTGTCGGGAACTTGATCGATAAACGATTTGGTAACCTCAATGTAATAACCGAACACCTTGTTGTAATCCACTTTAAGTGTTCTTATTCCGGTATCGTCCTTTTCTCGCTCCTCGATAGACTTCATAATCTCATTACCGTTTGCCTTAATTGAACGGTAATAGTCAATGTCATTGTCAAATCCGGGACGTATCATTCCACCCTCGCGTATGGTGTGAGGAGGGTTGTCCACGATGGCACGTCCTAAAAGCTCTGCGATATCTTCAAGTGTATCAAGTTGATTAGCTATCTCTTTGAGATTGTCGCTTTTTGCCATTATTAAAGATTTAATTTCAGGCAGTTTTTCTATACTCAGATATATTGAGCGCAAATCCTTTGCATTTGCCGTACCGTATACCGCCTTTGCAGTCAATCTTTCAATATCAAGAGTATCAGCGAGCAGTTCAGTAAGAGTATCGCGTAGCATCCTGTTTTTAACAAGGTCTGTAACAGCTCCCTGTCTTTTAGATATCTGCACAGGATTTAGAAGGGGCTTGAGCAACCAGGAGCGCAGGAGTCGTGCCCCCATTGCCGTTTTTGTTTTATCAAGCACCCAGAGCAAAGAGCCCTTTTTCTCCTTATTGCGCATGGATTCGGTAAGCTCAAGATTTCTTCTTGTATTGAAATCCAACTCGAGATATTGTCCCTTTGCATAGACGTTTATTTCTCTTGCAAAGGTTATTTCACTCATCTGTGTTTCCTTGATGTATGCGAGCAGAGCGCCAACTGCCATAATATGCTCGGGAGCATCAAGTCTATCTATCTCCTCGCCAAATACTCGCCTTACATTGTCACGACATTTATCATAGGAAAACAGTCGCTTAACGTCAGAATTGATGAGCGTACGTGTCTTATCCTTCATAAACTCGACGAGCTCCGAGCACTCGGTTTCGGGTACGTTGATTATAGCCTCGGACGGTGCGTATGCAGCTAATTCATTCTTCAATCTCGCAATGGTATCGGATGCATCTATATACGTCGTATATACGTCACCTGTTGATATATCTGCAAAGCACAGACCTACACCCTCATTGCCGCAGTAGATCGAGGCAAGGAAATTATTTCTTCCCTCAGAGAGAAGTTCCGCATCGGTAACCGTACCTGGAGTAACAACTCTGATAACCTCTCTTTTTACGAGTCCAACCGCAGATTTCGGGTCCTCTACCTGCTCACATATTCCAACCTTGTATCCGTTTTCAACAAGCTTACCTATAAACTGATCAACCTTATGAAAAGGAACGCCACACATAGCCGCGCGTTTTCCGTCACCGCATTCTCTACCCGTCAGAACGAGATCAAGCACTTTGGATGCAACTACAGCATCCTCGAAAAAGCATTCGTAGAAATCGCCCAGTCTGTAAAATAATATGTGTCCCTCATATTGAGATTTTATCTCAAGATACTGTCTCATCATAGGTGTTACAGTCTTGAGATCGCTTCTTTTTTCAATAATCACTGATGCCATATATCAAAGTGGCCTCCATTGAGTAATTTTGTTTTTAGTGACATCCGGAGCATGAAGAACAATCATGCGTGCAGTTATCCCTCTCGCCTGTAATGCAGAATTTGATTTCAGCGTTTACATCAGCCATAAGCTTGTTCATATTCTGCTGTGCAACGGCAAATGCGCTATACTTAGGATTTGCGGATATTATTTTTGTAAGCTCCTCTATTCTTGCTCTAAGATCGGCTATTGCCTTCTCGTCAACGTCTTTGCTCTCCTTTGCAAATTCCTGGCCGAGCAGAACTCTCTCTGCCTCGTATTCACTCATAAGAGCCTGAAGCTCTGCATCGCTGTCAAATGCATTCTTTGTTTCATTTAATGCCTTTATCTCATCGCTGCATGCGATTTCCATTCCAAGCTGATGAGCAAGTTCGATAATTTTAGTCATAATATATACCTCTTTATTATTTAATCTCTTTTGCATAAAGGTCATATGCTCCGGCGCTCTCTATCCTTACCGTTTTGAACTGACCTATCATATTTTCATCACCGTCGAAGTGAACAAGCTTGTTGCCGACAGTACGCGCACTGACGGTTTTGAACTCGCGTCTGCGTGATAAGGAGTCAACAAGAACTTTTACCTCTTTACCGACGTATTCCCTATTCTTCTCAAGTGATATAGTATCCTGCATGGCAAGCAAACGTGCCATTCTTTCTTCTTGTATAGCAATGTCAATCATTCCATCCATCTTAGCCGCCGGTGTTCCCTCTCTCGGTGAATATTTGAATGAGTATACCATATCAAACCTCACTCGTTCAAGGATATCCAGCGTATCGAGAAAATCATCATCTGTTTCCGTTGGGAATCCTACAATGACATCCGTTGATAAGCATATATCCGGAATTGCATCTCTGAGTGCCGTAATACGCGAGAGATATTTATCTCTGTCATAGGTACGGTTCATAGCTTTCAGTATCCTGTTGCTTCCGGATTGAAGCGGTAAATGGAAATACGGTGCGATTTTAGGAGAATACTCCTTCATGACATTTATAAGCTCGTCCGAAACATCTTTTGGATGGCTTGTCATAAATCTTATTATAAAATCACCGTCGAGCTCTGCTATTCTACGAAGTAAATCGGCGAAATTATATTTTCCTTTATACGAATTAACATTTTGCCCAAGCAGAGTTATTTCCTTAACTCCTGAAGCAATTAATTCAGCGCACTCGCTTATTATCTGTCCAGAATCACGGCTTCTCTCTCTGCCGCGAACATATGGGACTATGCAGTATGAGCAAAAATTATTGCAGCCATACATTATAGACACCCAAGCCTTATACTCATTCTGACGTACTATTGGAATTCCTTCATTTATATCTCCCGTATCCTCGCCGAATATGAAAGACCTCTTGTTATCTGTCAATGCACGGTAAACAAGGAATGGCAGCTTATGAAGCATATTGGGTTCAATAGTAAATGTGACGTAATGAAAATCGTTTTTAAGCATTTCCTTAATATGCGCCTCTGCCGACATACATCCGCACACTCCTACCAAAAGCTCTGGATTGCGTTTTTTTATGCTTTTGAAGCGTCCGAGCATAGACAGTGCTTTTTCTTCGGCATGCTTACGTATAGCGCACGTGTTGAGCACTATGAGATCGGCATCCTCGGGTGCATCAGCTATGGAATATCCCATAGAGGCTGCCATTCCGAGAATTTTTTCGCTGTCAGCCTCATTCTGCTGGCATCCGAAAGTGATAACGTGGACCTTTTTTTCAGCACCTGAAATTATCTCACGGACTCGTTCAATATAGTTTGAAAAGTCCGTATCTTTCAAATCAAATATCATTTTATCCTCTTGGTGTAAAGTATTCTGCTAATTTATCAGCAGACAAACCTACAAAATCGTATAAGTCGCACGGCTTATCGGGATTAGCGAATTCGCCGTCTATTGCAGCTATGTCGAAGCGCACATCACAAAGCGCATTTCTGTCAATCATGGCCTCGCGCACCTGCATACCCATGCCACCTGTAAGTATACCTTCCTCGACAAATACAAGATGTGTACCTCTCGATGAAATCTCTGCAAGAATATCCGTCAAGGTATTACACGGCTTGATTTTTTCTGTTAAAACTATTCCGCAGTCAACGCCGGCAGAAGATAGCTTACGTTCTGATTCAATCACTCGAGATGCAATCTGACCGTAGGTTATAAATATGTTCTTTGGTGGGTTCTTCAAGTCAAAGTCGAGCTTAATCCAAGGCAGAGTATAATCCTCGCCAAAGTGCTGCACAACGCTCGCGTTTTCCTGAGCGTTTGGATATCTGACTGAAATAGGGGCAGTACAGGAATATGCATACCTGACCAGACTGCGCATTGCATTATAACTTGTGGGCTGATAAATCTCTACTCCCGGAATGTGCGACATAAACGCAACGTCAAAAATACCGTGATGTGTAGGTCCGTCAGAAGCGGCAAGTCCTGCTCTGTCGACAAACATCTTAACGGGAAGAGATTGCAATGCAATGTCATGCACAATGCTGTCATATCCCCTCTGCATAAACGTTGAGTAGATTGCCGTATAAGGCTTAAGTCCGTTGGCGGCAAGTCCTGCCGCAAAGGTTAAAGCGTGTCCCTCTGCTATTCCAACGTCAAAATATCTGTCGCCGTACTTTGTTTCAAATGCATCAAGACCCGTGCCTATTCCCATCGCAGGAGTAACAGCAACTACGTCACTCTGCTCTTTTGCCAATTTTATGAGCTCATCGGCAAACACCGAGTGGAACGTATCCTCACCCGAGCCCGGCATCTGAGCAACAGAATGGAATTTCTCGGGAGCATTTTCAGCCTCTTGATATCCTTTTCCCTTAGTTGTAACCAAATGTACAAACACACATTTTTCAAGGGACTTGGCCTGACGGAGAGCTCGCTCGACCTTTTTATGATCATTGCCGTCAATTGGACCTATATAGTAGAAGCCCAAATCCTCAAAATAACTCGGCTTATAAACTATCCTCTTCACTACATCCTTAAGAAACGCCATTATCCACGTAGCTAATGGACCAAGGAGGGGTATGTGCTTGAGGATTGATTTAGTATTAGTTTTTGCTTTGATGTATTTTTTAGAAGCCTTGAAGCGAGATATATAGGAAGCAAACGCCCCTTTGTTGCTCGAGATGGACATTCCGTTCTCATTGAGTATTACTACCAGCTTAAGATCCTGCTTGCAGTTGTTTATCGCCTCATGTATCATTCCGCCGGTGTACGCACCGTCACCTACGACGGCCACCGTATACGAATCTTTGCCCTGCAGCTTGTCACTCTCCGCAAATCCGAGCGCAGCCGAAAGTGACGTAGAGCTGTGACCTGCTCCGAATGCATCGTGCTCGCTCTCTCGCCTGGAGGTAAATCCTGATAAACCGCCAACGGTGCGCAAGGTATCAAATGAATCACGTCTGCCCGTAAGAATTTTATGGACATACGATTGATGCCCGACGTCGAATACTATGTGATCCTCGGGAGAATTGAAAACTCGGTGCATTGCAACAGTCATCTCAACTACTCCGAGATTTGATGCAAGATGTCCGCCGTTTTTCTCCACCTTCTCAATCAAAAATGCACGTATTTCATCACAAAGCAGTGTTATTTCCTCATTAGATAAGGCCCGAAGATCGGTTGCGGAGTTAATATTATTCAAAATCTTATATTCCATAACTTCTCCTTTCAAGCCTTAGTCATGCCGTGGGTGCTTTGCCCACTACTTTAACGTACGCGCGGTAAAATGCTGAATAATCACCAAATCCAACTTTATATGCAGCTCCCGAAGCGGTCTCTCCGGAGTCAATAAGCTGCTTGGCGTACATAACTCTCTTCTGGTTAATATATCCGTGTACCGAAATTCCGTTATGCCTCTTAAACGCTCTGCACAAATAATACTTGCTGACAAAAAATCTGCGTGCGAGATCATCAAGGCTTATATTTCGTTCGATATTTTCATTCAAATACCTTATTACCTTCGCTCCAAGCTCCGACTCATTGTGAGCTATCTGCTCTCCGCCTGAAACCGACAGAAACACTATCAGCTCTGACATAAGCATCTTTGCATAAAGCTCTCCCTCATTTGGAGGTAAGGTATTGATTGTGGCAAATCTCTCAAGCAGGGGTAATATATTTTGTGAAAGAGTATCGGGGGTATATATTTTTCCACTGCTGTCGTCATCATTCTCCATAAATTTCAAAAACAGGCTTACAGCATCATCAACAAGAGCGGAAAGCGAAAAATTAATTACGTATCGCTCATACGAGCACTCTGTATCTATCTTGAGAGAATGATATTCAAAAGGTCTTATAATCATTAAAGTACCGGGCTTTACATCAAAATATGTACCCTCTACGATAAATCTTCCCTTTCCTTCTATAACGTATAAAATCTCATAGACGTCATGGCAATGCTTGTTGTCAAGGCAATCCGGCGGATGCTTATCATAAGTATGTGCAAAGCTTAATTTATCCCCGGAATAAGAGCTGTTTTTATACATATTTCTCCATGCTTCCTTTAATCGCATAATTATCTATTATACATTATATCACTTCTGAGCAATTTTTGCAATAGTTTTTACAACACTTGCAATAAAAAATATTTTTATAGTTATTGCAATTATATTTTTTCTATGCTAAAATTGTGGTGATACTAAAAAAAGGAGACCACTGTTATGAAGCTCGGAGCGCAATTTTACTCCATAAGAAATATGACAACCACACCGGAGGATTTAAGAGAATCCTTCAAGGCTATGCGGAATATTGGCTATGAGATAGCACAGATGTCGGGAATTTGTACGATAGAGCCGGAAAGACTCAGATCATATTCCGAAGAATTCTCACTTCCAATAACCTGTACCCACTCATCATTTGACAGACTCATAAGCGATACGGATAAGCTTATCAGAGAGCATATAATCTACGGCTGCCCCACAATAGGTATTGGAAGTATGCCTGAGGAATATCGTGACAGTCTCGACGGAATTCGCGAATTTATAAAGGTACTCAAGACACCTGTTGAGAAAATCAATGCCGCAGGACTCGATTTTGCTTATCATAATCACGCATTCGAATTCGATAGAGTAAGCGGAGTGCTTCCGTACGATGTACTCATCGAGGAATTCCCTGCTATGAACTTTATCCTCGATACGTATTGGGTTAAATACGCCGGTTACGATTATCTCGGATACATAGAAAAAATAGGTGCTTCCAGACTTAAGAATGTACACCTGAAGGATATGCTCACCGAGCCAAAGGGAGAGATATGCTATTGCGGTGAGGGTGTAATTGATTTTGCTCCTGTTATTGCACTCTGCGATAAGCTCGGAATTGTAAATGCTCTTGTTGAACAGGACAACGCTCCTGCAAGTGGCGACTCCTTCAAACAGATGAAGTGGAGTTATAATAGCATTAAACACCTTTTTGGTAAATAAGGGGGGTTATTTTATGGCAAAATTTATTTTATCCGCCTTCGCAGATGAAGCAGGCACTACGCTTGATGAACAAATAGCTGCTCTGAAAAGAAACAATATCACCTATATAGAACCGCGAAACATAAACGGAAAGCCGATACTCACACTTACAGATGAAGAACTTCTGGAAGTGAAAAAAGCACTCGATGCTAACGGTATAAAGGTAAACTCACTCGGTTCTCCCATAGGCAAATATCCGATTTACGAGCCATTCGATATTCATCTCAAGGATTTCTACCGTGCGATCGAGGTTTGTAAAATTCTCGGCACTGACAAAATGAGAATGTTCAGCTTCTTCGTAAAAAGCGATGAGCTCGATAAATACCGCGATGAAGTCATTTACAGACTTACAGAGATGGTGAAAATAGCAAATGAACACGGAATTTCACTGTGCCACGAAAACGAATCGGATATATACGGACAGAATCCCAAAGAGGTGCGTGAGCTTATGACCTCAGTATCAGGACTCTTCGGTATATTTGACGCTGCGAATTACAGAATGAACGATCAGGACGTAATCGACGGCATTAACGCAACGTTGATAAACCTTGCTTATTTACATATCAAGGATGCTGTTTTTGCATCACAGCTCATAGTTCCCGCCGGAGACGGTGAGGGAAAAATCCGTGAAGTAATTGACATAGTAAATAAACACACTGACAACGTTGTATATCTTACCCTTGAGCCCCATCTGTTTCTCTTTGATGCATACAAAGGAATAGATAAGCACGAGCTGAAGGTAAAATATACATTCAATAACAACAGCGAATCATTTGATTTTGCTGCAAACGCACTGAAAAAGCTACTCGAAATTAGCGGTTACGAAAGGACGGAAAGCGGAATATGGAAAAAGTAAGATTTGGCATTGTTGGCTGCGGTAACATGGGTACAGGCCATGCAAAAAATTTCCGAGAAGGAAAAATCGAAAACGGCGTTCTCGTCGCAGTATGCGATATTAATCCGAAAAAGCTCACCCCTTTCAAGGAAAGATTCGGAGATAAATTACAGTATTTTGATAATGCGGAGGATATGTTCAAATCAGGTCTTTGCGACTGTGTTATGATTTGCACCCCTCATTATTCACATACCGATCTCGCTATATCCGCACTTGATCACGATCTCAACTGTATTGTTGAGAAGCCTGCCGGTGTATATACACTTCAAGTAAAGGAAATGATTGCGAGAGCGGAAAAATCCGACAAAATACTCGGTATTATGTTCAATCAGAGAACAAATCCCGCATTTAAGGCTATGCGTCAAATGATACTTGACGGAAAAATCGGTGAAATTAAGAGAACAAACTGGATAATTACCGATTGGTACAGAACCCAGTATTACTACGACACGGGTGCGTGGCGCGCCACTTGGGCAGGTGAAGGCGGTGGAGTTTTATACAACCAGGCACCTCATCAGCTCGATCTCTTCCAGTGGATTATCGGAATGTCACCGTCAAAGGTCCATGCGTTCTGCCACTATGGAAAATGGCACGATATAGAGGTTGAGGATGACGTTACATGCTACGTTGAGTACCCCAACGGGGCGACAGGTGTATTCATCACATGTACTGCCGATGCTCCCGGTACAAACAGATTTGAGGTTACAGGAACACTCGGCACTCTCATATTTGAAAACAACAAGCTATACTACAAAGAGCTTAAGAAGGATGAAAGACTTCACTGCAAGGAAGCTACTGCAGGATTTGAGATGCCACAAGTTCTTGATACCGTAGAGGTAACGCTTGAGGGGGATAATCCGCAGCATGTGGGAATAACAAATAATATAGCCAATGCAATACTTGGACTCGAGCCGGTATACGCTCCTGCAAAGGATGGACTCGCCGGTGTTCAACTTGCAAATGCTATGCACCTATCCTCATGGCTCGGCAAGGAAATTACCCTTCCGATAGATGACGAGCTCTTCTATTCCGAGCTCAAGAAAAAAATTGCTGTATCTAAGATTCGCGAGAATGTAGATGACGACAAGGTTGAATCACAAGGATAACTATGAAAATCAAGCATAAGGTCTGCATTATAGGGTGTGGCGTAATATCAGCAAATCATCTGGCATCGCTAACGTCTATGGATAATATAGAAATCGTAGCATTATGCGATATTGATAAAAGCAAAGCCAAAAAAAGGATGCTCGAATACTCGCTTTCCTGCCCTATATACGATGACTATCAAGCAATGATAAATGACTTACACCCGAACTCGGTACACATTCTTACTCCTCATTATCTGCATGCGGAAATGACACTTTACGCTCTTTCAAAAAACGTAAACGTATTTCTTGAAAAGCCTATCTGCATAAAAGAAGAGGATATTGTCAAGATTAAAGATGCCGAGCGTGTAAGTGAGGCTAAAGTATGCGTATGTCTTCAAACGAGATATAACAAAACCGTCAGAGAAGCCATTAGGATTATTAATGATGACGGAGGTGCTTGTTCAGGATACGGCACTCTTGTATGGAATCGTCCCGATGAATACTATAGATCAGGTGATTGGCGCGGAAAATGGGACACCGAGGGTGGTGGCTTGTTAATCAATCAAGCAATTCACACAATAGATCTGCTCTGCTTTTTCTTGGGAAAAGCGGAATTTGTACAAGCTGTATGTAGCAAGATGCGATCAACCGATGCTATGGAGGTAGAGGATACCTGTTCCATGATTATCGATTTCGAAAAAGGAAAAATAGCCAATCTTCTTGCAACTACAAATGCATCGGGATGCGACACTACCGCGCTGCATATAGAAACAAAAAATCACACCGTAGATATCAAGGACTCGTATCTCTACCTCGACGGTGAGCGGATCGAAACCGCCCAACCAAACACCTACGTAGGTAAGCGCTGCTATGGAAATGCGCACTCCGTTATAATTGCCGATTTCTATACCTCACTTGAGAATGGCAGCGATGTTCCCGTGTCTGTCGACTCTATGGAAAATTCAATGCGACTAATCCTTGCAGCATACAGATCAAATGGTGTTAAGATAAAAATATAATCAAAAGGAGAATATTATGAATATTCCAATGAATCTCAATCTTACCGGCAAGGTTGCCGTAATAACAGGTGCGGGAGGTGTTCTCTGCTCCGACTTTGCAAAGGCTATTGCAAAATGCGGTGCAAAGGTTGCTCTGCTCGATATAAATCTTGATGCCGCACAGGCTTTTGCGGATGAAATAAACGCAGATGGCAATGTCGCTATCGCAGTAAAGGCTAACTGCCTTGATAAAGCATCTCTCGAGGATGCAAGACATGAAGTTAATGAAAAACTCGGTCCGTGCGATATACTTATTAACGGTGCCGGTGGCAACAACCCCCGTGCAACAACAGCAAACGAATACTTTGACGCCGATCTCGTTGAAAATCCCGACGTACAGGACTTCTTCTCTCTCACCCCCGACGGCTTCAAATTCGTGCTTGATCTCAACGTGACTGCGGCATTTCTTACAACACAGGTATTTGCACTCGATATGGCAAAATCGGGAAAAGGAAATATTATAAACATTTCCTCTATGAATGCATTCAGACCTCTTACAAAAATCCCTGCCTACTCTGCGGCTAAAGCAGGCGTATCCAACTTTACTCAGTGGCTTGCAGTTCACTTTGCTAACACAGGCATAAGAGTAAATGCTATTGCGCCCGGATTCTTCGTATCTAACCAAAACCGAGCACTCCTCTTCAATCCCGATGGCACTCCCACGGCAAGAACTGAGAAGATTCTGCGCGGAACACCTATGAACAGATTTGGAGAATCACACGAGCTCCTCGGAGGTCTCCTCTTCTTCCTCAATGATGATGCCTCAAGCTTTATAACAGGCGTTGTGCTTCCCATTGACGGTGGCTTCTCCGCATATTCCGGAGTATAAATAAAATTTAAGCAGACGATAACTTGCAGGATATAAGTTAACCGCAAGATCGTCTGCTTTTTTTTGAAATAAAAAAGGTGCGTTCAAAAACGCACCTTTTTACTTTTTATGAATTAGCCGGTAATAACGGTCTGCTTCATAGAATCAACGTCCTTATCAAGGATGAAGTGAGACTCTATAAATCTGCGAACCATAAGAGGACGCTTGATGCCAACAAGCTCATCAGCGATATCCCACTGTCCGCCTATAGTATCCACAACAACTCTGCCATAGCCGAGAATACGCTGATAGAATCTGCGGTCAACCGTACAGGTTACTACTCTCGGGAAGATCATCCTTCTCTCGATTTTTCTAAACACGCCGCGCTTCAAAACAACATAGTTATCATAGAATATAACGTATTGGCACTTAAGCTCGATCATATTAATAACTATAGCTGTAATGGGTATGATGAGGAAGAAGAGTGAATACAACCAATTCACACCCAGAAACCAAAACAGCGCAGCACTTATCGGAACAAGAAGAAGAGTGAACCACCATCCACCGATATCGAATGCCGGGAACATACTTTTTCTAGCAATAAAGCGAGGTCTGTTTACATTGATCGCCATAATGTATACTCCTTACAAAAATAGATAAATCTTTCTAAAGTATATTATATAAGAATAATTACCAAAAGTCAATAAGAAAAAACGAAAAATATTAAAATTTCTTTTTTTTGCACACAAAGATGCGTATATTTCTCCTGTTATAGTAATTTTAGTTTTATTTTTGAATATTCTATTTACAAAATGGTGGGAATATGTTAAAATCATTCTGACCGTTCTATATACAAAGGAGGTAAATGTGACAAAATCGCATATTGACAGAGTACGACTTGCTGTTCTATCAATACTTCTGCTACTATCTACCCTTCTTATGTCCTCATGTGATGTAGTATCACTCTGGACCGAGGGCGACGAAAAGGCGGCTATATGCTTTGATGAGTTTTGTGCCGCTTTATCAAACGATGATCTTGATCTGGCATACTCAAAGGCGCATCCCGATGCATTCAATTCAAAGGATGACCTTGCCTCCTTGATAGCTGATATAGAGCAAGAGTTTCACGTAGACTTCTCTTCGGACATATCGTTGCGAGAATACTACGACCTTGGAATGCTATTTTACGATAGCTCATACGGTGGAGCGGCATATATGCTCGCATACACGTCGCGAATCGGCAAAACAGAAGCTAATATCTACGCCACAGTTGTAGATAGTAAAACCGGCTACGGAATTTACGAATTTAGAATTGAATTGTATTCAACACCGGAATTTAAAATTTGATACATAAGGAGTCACTATGAGAAAATATGATATAGCGGCATTTGTATGGCCGTCATACACCGGAGATGAGCTCCGTTCTCGCATGTTCTGGCCCAATGGTGAGGGCGAGTGGCAAACCGTCAGAACAGCAACCGCAAAATTTGATGGGCACACGTGGCCAAGAAAACCCCTCTGGGGATATGTAAACGAGGCAGATCCTAAAGTTATGGAGATGGAGATTGACGAGGCAACGAGGCACGGTGTCAACGTATTTATTTACGATTGGTACTGGTTCGACAGACGTCCATTCCTCGAAAATTGTCTTAACGACGGATTTCTCAAGGCTCGCAATAACGATAAAATGAAGTTTTACATAATGTGGGCAAACCATGATGCCAATCACCTCTGGAACAAGGAGTTATCCGATACGGAATGCGGTGAAACGGTAATCTGGAAGGGCGGGATCGACCGCGAGGGATTTGAAGAAATGGCAACAAGGCTTGTTGATAAGTATTTCGGTCTGCCTAACTATTACAGAATCGATGATTGCCCTGTGTTTATGATATACGAGCTTTCTACTCTTGTTGACGGTCTTGGCGGTATTGAGAATACGGCATCCGCTCTTAATTGGTTCAGAGATATGGTTAAGTCCCGTGGATACAAGAACGTCCATCTTCAAATAACGGGAAGAAGCGGTACGGCTCTCAACATCTCGGGAATAGATTCCACGCTTGTGTTAGACTCGGATGATGTTATGGAAAAGTTATCAATCGATAGCTTTACACACTATCAATTCGTTCACTTCACTAACATTGACAGAGATTATAACGATATAATGGAGGACGTCAAAAAGGTATGGGACAGCGCCGAGGACGACTACGGCATTCCCTACTATCCTCACGTATCATGCGGTTGGGACAACAATCCGAGGTTCAAAAAATTCCGCCCCGGAATAGTGAAAAACAATACTCCCGAGAATTTTGAAGCAGCGATGCGCGCCGCCAAGGAATATGTCGATAGCTACCCGAGTCGCCCTGCTCTCATTACGGTAAACTCCTGGAATGAGTGGACAGAGACATCATATCTTGAGCCCGACGATTTATATGGCTATGGATATCTTGAGGCAATTAAGCGCATTTTTATAGATGAAAATAAATAAAAAAACGGATGCCATCAGCGTGTTATCCTTAACGGAGAACACGCATCGAGATAAATCCCTCACGGGATTTTCGATATGGTTTGCATACCTCGCCAAAGACGAGATATACAAACTCGATATGTGCTGACGCACTCGATATGTTTGCTCCGCAAACGAGGGGTTTATCTCATATCGATTTGGAGCGTAGCGACAATATATCGAGCTTGAGCAATAGCGAAAGCATATCGAATTCATCTTTCGTGAACATATTTCACGAAAGTGAATATATCTACAGAATAAAAAAACAAGAGCAAGAATAGAAGGAAATTTCTCCTTTTACTCTTGCTCTTTCTGCTTGTAATAAGGGTTTGGGCTTAGCCCATTTGCATTTGACCAGTCAAATGCGATGCTCGCACTTAGTGGTATTTTTACAATTCTCCGCTAAGAACATCACCCATCTCGGCATCCGTTTTTTCTGTAAAGGCTATATTATTTCCGCCAATGCCGAAATATCGTCCTCTGTGGTCGCGAAGGATGTTGCAAACCTTACAGCGCACCTATCTTCGTCAATACGCTCCCAGAAGCAAAACCGGCACTTCTCCCCTATTCTCTTCATCTGTTCAGTATTCAAAATTATAAATTGCTGATTGGTTGGTGAATTGAGCAAAAACTCATATCCGCGCGATTTGAACAATTCCTTCAATTTCTCAGCCATATCAATCGCATTCTTACTTATTTTGAAATAGAGATCATCAGTGAACAAGGCCTCAAACTGAACGCCAAGCAATCTTCCCTTTGCGGTCATTGCGCCGTGTTGCTTGGTCAATGTGTAGAACTTCTCCGGTGTCTTTCCCTTTGCAAAAACAACGGCTTCACCGCAGAGCGCACCGACCTTTGTACCGCCTATATAGAAAACGTCACATAGCGATGCAATATCCTTAAGCTCGAGGTCACTATCCCTGCTCATAAGCGCATAACCAAGTCTTGCACCATCAAGGAAAAGTGTCATCCCGAATTTATCACATATAGCTCTCAGCTCTGTCAACTCCTGCTTGGTGTACAATGTTCCGTACTCTGTCGGATGAGATATGTATACCATTCCCGGCGTTACCATCATAACGTTGTTTTCATCCGCATAGAAATTTTCGAGATATTTAAGCACAGAGGACGGCGAAAGCTTCCCGTCATGTGCAGGCAGCTCTATAACTTTATGCCCTGTATATTCAATAGCACCCGACTCGTGCAGGCTGATGTGTCCTGTTGCAGGAGCTATCACTCCCTCATATTGCTTTAACATTGTTGCTATTACAGTTTGATTAGTCTGTGTACCGCCAACCAAAAAGTATACATCGCTATCCGGTGAGTGGCAAACCTTTCTGATTAAATTCTTTGCATTCTCGCTGTGCAGGTCTCTTCCGTATCCTGAGAGTATCTCACTGTTTGTTCTTATTAATGCATCCAGCACCGCTGAATGCGCACCGTATATATAATCGCTTTCAAATGATAACATATTATCTACCTCGTTTTTATGATAACTAATTTTATCACATAGTATAGGATATGTCAATGGCAAATATCCGCTAACGCTTACACAATTCCAAACAGATTGAAATATCATTTCAATAACTCAAAATTCCCTACTAATAGTGTGGCAGAATATGACAATACTTTAATGCCAATAGAAATATTATTATGCGCAAAATAATTAACCATACCGTTTTACGAAAATACAAGCAGTCGCTCTCTCACTTGCGGTTGAGCTCGACTGCTTGCTTTTTTTACTTATTTTTATATTTTACGGATAAGCCTAGGTCAAGCAATAGCTCTCCTCAAGTCCAATCCTTTACAATATCATCCTCACCGTCAAAGGGAGCGCTGGTGGTGATAATATCCTCTGAGTTAAGTAAAATAATTTCAATACTTATTTCTTCGTACTTTTTCATAATCCCCTCCTCAAAGTGTTTCATTGTAAGCAACGGCTGATTTGCCATAGCGATAGAGCGCCAAAGCAAGTTTTCCTATCTCTGTATCATCGTGCTTATTATACGCATAATCGTTTACGGTATATATAAGCGTCTGAATAACCGCGCCGCCCGATGAAAGAATGAACACAAACTCACTATCAAAGTTGAGTGCGCTTATTGCATCAGAGTATACGATGTATACGTTAGCTTGGTTGGTCTCAAGAATTTTTGCGTTCTTGCCGTTGACAGTTACGGTTATTCCATCAATACTCGGTGCTGTAATCTTGACATAAATTTTGTTATTATAATCAAATCTTACGCCTGTCGCAATGTAATGAACCTCATTGTCTGTGCTGCTTATATATTTGTTATTATCACTTTCAGTGGGAGTTATATCAGATGCCGAAGGAAGCTCAATACCCTCGGTTACAAGAGCATCGGTCTTGTAATTTGTGTACTCCTGAGCTGCTGCACCATAGTGAAGAAGAGCGGAGAGAAGCTGACCGAGCTCGGTCTGATCGGGATAAAGCTCGAGTGCATCCTCAACATATGTTCTTACACTGTAGCTTTCCTTAGTATATACAACCTCGCCATCCTTAATGAGCTCCGCCTTTATGGAGTCGCCCATACACTGAGGTGCTATTGCAGAGAAGGTGAATACGTACTTCCCCGTCGCTTGATCAACAGTATATTCGCTCACCGTTACAACCTTATTATTCATTGTGAACCTCGCAACAAAGTCGTCAATAACCTCTCCCTCAGAAAGTGTTACGTGATATCTGATGCTGAGATCCTTACCAATGTTGAGCGATGCACCGGAGAATGCGGTAGTGTACTTAACAACGGGAAGAATTACCTCATCGACGCTTACTTCAACGAAGTCGTTGCCCTGCTTTACATAGAGCTTCTCACATCCGGAGCAGGTGTAGAATTCTACGTTACCCGTCGTGGTGTAGGTCGGCTCAATAGCAGGATGCCTCTGTGCCTCGCTCGTGTAATCGTGGTAGTCCTGAACTGCATTTAGCTCGGGAGCTGCGGTAATCTGAATTGCTCCGCTGGGCTCTTCAACAGTTAAGATAACAACGATATTCTTTCCTGCAGCCGCCGCGACCGCACTGCTGATATCTGCATAGTTCACTCCGTTAACCGCGGAGAATGAAGCAGCAGGTGCCGTGGTGGTAACGGGAGCATTTGCATACGTCAAGGGGCTTGGAAGCGTTGTATTCTCAAGCACATAGACTTTGACAATCTCACCGTTTGTGCCCGAGAGGTTAACGGCAAGCTTTGCTCCGTAGGAGGTGGTAACCTTTGAAAGATCATAGGAGAAATAGCTCTTCTGAATCTTTGGAGCACCGGTAGCAGAGTCATCGGCATATACGGTAAGTGTATTTGAATTACCGGAGCCGCTGATTGCCACGGAGTCATTAATTGGAATCGTGCTATTCCGAACGTTCAATTCCTCATATATGCGAATATCATCGATATAAATCTGGGCAGACTTATATGCGCTTGAGTTCTGGAGAAATCCGTTGTAAAGGCGGAATGCAAGGTTAATGTTGGTAGACGCGTGCGTCGTAAACATATCATCAACCGCGGTGAAGGTATATGTGAAGGTCTGATACTCTGTAGTCAGTGAATACTGAGTCTTGTGTGTTATACCGCCATAGCTATATGTGGTAAAGCTTCCAAAAAGGTTAAATGCCATATCCATTACACCCGCTTCAGTTGCCTTTGCACGGAAGCTGATGGTAAAGGTCTTACCGCTGTTTGAGGAATCCGAGAATATCTGATCAAGCGCTACAACACGAGTGTAAGCGTTGGCATTAGGTGCCTGCGAGTCCTTGGTAAGATCTATTTGGATCTCACCGTTTGTAATGGTAGCAAGCTGCTTTCCGTATCCACGAGTATCAACGGTAGGCTTGTTTGTGCTCATATCATAGGTGTAATCAACAGAGCGTATATACGGATTCTCTACAATTAAAATATCGTCGATATATACCTGAGCAGCCTTATACGCAGCTCCGTCAAGGAAGCCGTTGTAAAGACGGAATGCCAGGTTCAAGTTTGTAGAAGCATGGGTGGTAAACATATCTTCAACGGCAGTAAACGTGTACGTGAACTTCTGATATTCTGTCGTTAAAGCATATTGTGTCTTATATGTTATACCTCCGTAAGAGTACGTTGTGAAGCTACCGTATTTGTTAAATGCAAAGTCCATAATACCCGCTTCAGTCGCTTTTGCGCGGAAGCTGATGATAAACGTCTTACCAATGTTTGAGGAGTCTGCAAACAGCTGATTCAATGCTTCAACACGAGTGTAAGCATTGGCATTAGGTGCCTGCGAATCCTTGGTAAGATCGATCACGAGCTCACCGTTTGTAATAGTAGCGAGCTGCTTTCCGTATCCACGAGTATCAACGGTAGGCTTGGTGTTGGAGAAGTCATAGCCTTCATTGAATATACCACTGTTATCAAATGTCTCTACCGAGCTAATAACAAAATCTCTGAACATAAGCTGAGTCTCGGGATAAGTACTTGCTCCGCCCGCAAAATCGTAGAAACGAATACCAAGCTGAAGTCCTGTAGCCTCAATACCGTTAGGATCATCACCATTAGTGATACAATCGTACATTGCTTGAGTTACTATAAACTCATAGGTGTAAGTCTGCCACTCGGTAGTAAGATTTACAGAATCGGATGTTCCTGCAAAATCTTTGAATGCGTAAAGCTGACGCTGACGAAGACCGAGATCAATTCTTCCCGCCCGACTTGCCTTTGCCGAGAAGGTCACACGAATAGTTTTTCCAACATAAGAATTATCTTTCCAGATGGAATCAAACAATGAAATTCTGGCAGCCTGATTCTGGTTCACGCCGCCCGAGATAGATCTTGTATCTATCTGCAGTCCTCCATCTACGCCCTTAATCCAGCTAAAGAACTTATACGTCGCTTGATTAAGAGTATATCCGCCTGCAGTGGTAGCGGGCCCCTTGTTAATACAATCGAACTCATCTACCTTAGTCATTATGGTATCTCCTGCAAGCTCAATGTCGGTAACATTCTTTGCATCACTTACAAGGATAAGGGTAATCTCATTTGCTCCCTGTGCAAGCATATAATCTGCAAAGTCTGTCATCTCTACAACACATAGCTTCTGGGTAGTCGTTACTGCAAATTTAGCCAACGGTGCGTTTCCGTAAACTGCACTAAGATTTACACCCGAGCCGTAAATATCATTTGCGGGAGCGTTTGCAGAGGTGATGCTTAAAGAATCCCAGTTCTGTCCTGAAGATACATCTGCAACACCGTATACAGAGACGTTTGCGCTTCCCTCTCCCTTTGCATTGAAGACAAATGCCGCGTATCCGCCATAGTAGTCCTCAAGCGAGAGCTTTACGTACGTCTTAACGCTCTTGGTATCGAAGCCATCCTCGCCACCGCTTATCCAAAGTCCGTCCTGCGCATTATTGGGATCAGTGGAAAGCACGCTTGCAGATACGGTAGGAAGAATATCTTCAGAGGTGGTAGGAGTAATTGAGAGCATAGGCACTGTCGAAGCAAGAGTAACTCCTGTAGTGATCTCTTCAAATACTATATCGTCAATGTATAGTCCATAGGACAAGTCTTCGTAATAGGTAACCTTACCGGCATCTGCAACTGCATTTGCATTTGAATACTCGGTATAAGAATTGTTAAGTCCGGGTGCTCCTGCGTAGTTTCCGGGCTTAGTGGTAGCCGCTGCCATATTTCTTATATTTACAGCAACGTCAGGATCAAGAGCAGCAACGCTCTTGTTCTCTGCATAGAAGAAGAATATGTGACTCCTGATTACTTCATCAAGATGAGCCTCATCGTTAACGGTAAACTCAACGCTGACAGTAGTCCACTCGCCTGCCGTGGTGTAGAATGAGTAGTTGCTACCATTAAAATCTGCAGTCTCTGCATCAAAGTTATATCCGTCTCCGTTGAAAACGCTCACAACTCGACTTGTTTCATCATAGACACGGAAGGTAACACGGAATCTTCTACCCCAGTCGGATTCGCTGAACGTACCCGCCTTAAAGCCGTTGGTGGATGCCGCAAACTGATAGAGGCTTCCGGTATATTTACTAACAAGGTTTCCGTCGAGGTCAATGTAATATGCACTGCGGATACCGTACTCAATCTTTGCGCTGGTATTAGCACTGCCGTCTGCATTTGGAACCTCGTCGGTAATAACGTATTTAGCGAGAGCGTTAAAGCCGATTCCTGTACCGCCGCTCTCATAATCGAAGTCTTTAAGTGTGGTAGAACCAACAACTTCTTCAATTTTTACTGCAACTGTAGGAGCGCCGGTTGCATTCTTTATATAGTTTGTAACGTCAAAGTTATAAACACCTGCACCGATTATAACAACTTCACCGAGCTTGTTACCGAGTACTCCATCGGATACTCCGTAGATACCAACAGTGTTTATCGCATCATTCTCTATTGCAAAACGAAGAGTAACATCGTGTGCTGTCGAATAATCCTTATTCTCAAAGTTGAAGAAGATAGTATCCGAGGAATCGTCGAGAGTTAAGTTGCTCGCATCCGGTGAATAGTAGGTTGCGAAGTTGCGGAAGTTTATCTGTGCATCCTTATACTTTCCACCATCGTCAACGAATCCGCTGAAGCGCACTCCGAGAGCAACATCGGGAGTTCCGGATGTGCTGTTGGCTTTGGCAGCAAACAGCTCCTCCGTTACAACAAATTCATATGTATAAGTCTGCCACTCAGTAGTTAATGCGGTGTCAGCTGAAATTAATTTCCATCCGTCACCCCAAACATAATTGCCATTGCCGTGCTGATTAAGCGCGAGCTTTATCGAGCCTGCTTCGGATGCCATAGCTTCAAACGAGAATCTTATAGTCTTACCAATGTACTTGGAATCTTTCCATATTTCTTCAAATATGGGGAAACGAACATTCTGGTTATTATTAATTCCGTTTGTATCGTTTATTGCGCGAAGGTCTATCTGTAAACCGTATCCGGTACCCTTGTAGGCGTTGAACTTATAAGTGCTCTGATCAAGAGTATATCCCGAAGCAGCCACGGAGAAGCCTCTGTTCACACAGTCGTAGCTTGCAATCTGTGCCTCCGGAAGAGTTACCGATACTGCATTCTCAGTTACACCGCTTGCAGTACGGAATGTATAAGTAACAGACTCCTTTATAGGCTTTCCGTTCTTTGCACAAATCTCATCCGGAACAATTACGGTGTAATACGTTGCATCCTTTATGTCATAGGGAATGAACTTCCACTGCTGATCTCCGTAAGAGCCGTGCCAAGCACCGGTCAGCTCAGTACCGTCTGTAAGGCTAATAATCTTAACCTTTTCGATCTGACTTGCATCAATAGAACCTGTGAACTGAAGCTTGATTGAAGAGTCCTCTGCAATCTCGTAAACATTATCTATCGGAACATCTGCAGCAGCGCAAATATCCTTTGTAGTATCTACATCAATGATGATACACTCCGCATTTTCATTGTTAAGCCAATAATTAGCATAACGGTTAAATGCATCGAGGATATCAATGCCATAATCTTTATCAAGGCCGTAGCCGAGATCGTGTGCGATGGTGGGAGCAACCAAGCCAAAGAACGGAATATCAAGATTACGGGCAAGGTTTGCTGTGGTCTGATAGTAGGTGTAATAAGAGCCTTCTGCCTTACCTGCCTGGGTTCCAACGCCGAAGATAGGAGCACTTCCCTCTACCAAGGTGTTGGACGCACCGCCACAGTTTGCAAAGACGAAGTTCAGTCCCGAGTGGATAGCCTCACCGTTGCCGTATGTAAGCACAGGCTGGATCTCGGGCATAGCAATGCGTGAGTCGGTGGTAGCACCGTTTGCGATATAAGGATCAGCATAAGGATAGTTGCCCTCATAAGCTTCAAGACGAGTCTCACCGTTATGTCCCTCGAAGCAACGAAGCTCCTGAAGCTTCTCGGGTGTGGGGTTTGCAAGACGTACGATTACACCACCCTTGGAGTTACCGTATGCACCGATCTTCTCGGGATTGATAGGAGCGGAAACGTATCCGTAGCCCTCAACGTCCATTCCCTCAACGCCTATCTTGCGAAGTGTACGAAGAAGCGCTGTATCGGAATGAATACCGTTATAGTAAGAAAGCGAATACGTGCCGTTATCTCCGGAGATAGAGTTAAGCTGGCTATCACCACAGAAATATCCGTAGTGATCGTTACGGCACATTGGTACAAGACCGTAGTCGGATACTACGCCAACGTAGCCGTTAAAAAGCGGACCGTTAAGGTAAGGACGTGTTTCTCCCGTCCAGCTATTTGCACGAGTGTAGCTCGATGACATGGTAATCATTACGGGGAGCTCCTCGTGATAGTCGGCTGGATAGATGATGTCCATATAAAGATCAAGGTCTATCATAGTGCCATCGGGCTTAACGCAGTCCGTCACTTCCTCAACCTTTGTATTTCCTATGTAAGTATACTGATACTGCTTCTGCTGGGATTCGGAAAGCGCCTCAAGAGCAGACTGCGAAATCGGGCTGCCTCCACTTGCCGTCTTGAACCAGGTAGCATAATTAACGTTTGACGTATCGTTTTTTGCCTTTTCGGTAATCGCCTCTGTGCGATCAAGCCGAGGCAATCCGTTTTCATCAACCCATTTAACAATTGTATTACGCTTAACAGACTTAAAGTCATTGTTCCAGATCTCAACAATAAGCTCAAACGTACCTGCGGTACCGTGCTTATCATATGAGAAATACGGAATGTTATAAGCGATGTCATATCCCGCAGGGACAATGTAGCTCTTTGCACATACGGGATCTTCACCTGCGAGCTTACCGTCTGTATACGTACCGGAGGTATATCCCTTACCACCGGTAAACGGGCTGCCACCGATAACCTGACAACGAATATCCTGTGTACTCCAGTCAAGAGCTGTTCCCTTTGCCGCGGGATTGTTCTGATAGTCAAGAACAATAACGAAGAAATCGCGGTCAAGGAACGACTGAATAAGTTCAGCATCCGTCTTGTTACCGAGACGCTCGGTATTAGTATTCATTACGTAAAGAATGGATACCGTTCCATCCACACCTATAGTATTCGGTGTGTAGGTTTTTTCACTGTCATAATACGTGTGCACATTCACCGGCAGGTGTGAGGTATTATCCTCTGTGGACACAGATGCATGAAGATATGATGACAATGATGATAGTTCTGCGGGTGCGCTCGGTATCGCTTTAGTCAACGTATCAGTTACGGCAGAAATAGTCATAGCTGAAGACGATACAAGCAATGTCATACACAAAAGCGCACTGAGAATGCGATAAATTCTTCTCATGCTGTTTTCTCCTTTTTGTTGTTTTTGTTAGAAAAAGTAAATCTTAGTACTGCTATAAGAAAATTTTACCATGTAAAATGAGGATACACTATTGCTTTTTGTGGTAAATATATGGTAAAATGTTGTTAAATTAAGTTTTTGCGAGGTTATGATGGAGCTAATACATTTTTCAAGTTCTAAAAATGACAATCTGGATCCGTTATTGGTTGGACACTGGGCATGCCCAAGCGGAAACCGCTTCGGACCGCATGTACGTGAATACTACATCCTACACTTGGTACACCGTGGCAAAGGAATTCTTTATAACGCCAAAGGTGCCCATACGGTATCAGGAGGACAAACGTTCTTAATTCGAGAGGGTGAGGTCACAACCTACGTTGCAGACAAAGACGATCCGTGGGAATATACGTGGATAGGCTTTTCGGGTAGCCGAGCGAAATTGTTTGATAATGCTCAGGATGTTTTTAACACCCCTGCCGACCTTGACGCAAAGCTATCGGAATATGTAATACGCGACGAAAAGTCGACCGATATATATCTATCTATTCTCTATGAGTTAATGTATCATCTATTCTCTTCTCAGAGCGATGAAACTCAAGACGAGCGCATAAGACATGTGCACCGTTTCATTAAATACAATTATATGAGTGATATCTCAATATCAAGCCTCGCATCCTCGTTCGGCTTTGAAAGAAGCTATCTCTACCGTATCTTCAAGCAACGATACGGACTCAGCCCTAAAGAATACTTAACAAAGGTTCGCCTGGAGAGAGGAAAATGGCTTTTAGCAAGAGGACACTCGGTTGCCGAATCTGCATATATGGTGGGATACCCTGACGCATTCTCATTTTCGAAAGCATATAAAAACTACTATGGCACGTCTCCGTCACATGATAAGCTCTCATCGCATGATAATGACTAAACAGATAATCGTTTTTTTATTTAATTAACCGTCTCACACATTTTCTGTTATCGCATACACAAATAGCTTGCATATTAAAAAGCCGAGCTTTTCTGCTCGGCTTTTTGTATTGAATATTTAATTATTTACTTGTATCTTCAACTGCAACAGCAACTGCAACAGTAGCGCCAACCATGGGGTTGTTACCTGCGCCAGATAATCGACGCAGAGCGAGTCTGCAAGCTCGCTTGCAAGCAAGCCGAGGAAGATTGCTCCACGAGCGTTGTGTGTAACACAACATAGTGCGAAGCACACAGCATCAAGCGTAGCGCAGAGGCGTAGCGAGTAATGAGTATAAGACCGTCATTTCCCCAATCCTAATATCATATCAATAAAGATTTACAGATATATAATAACATTTTTCGCGCAAAATGGCAATAAAAACTATAAAATATATTTACAAATACATAAAAACGTGGTATAATGTAGTTGCCAAACAAAACCAAATATCATTTTTAGGATAAACGCCCTGTTATTTTATAGGGGGTTTTGTACCCTTTTTCATTTTTTATACAAGTCGGATATAATAATAAGGCAAAAGCGCTTGTTCCACTGACTTGTATATGGTGTTTATCCGTAATAGTTGGTTTTGTTTGGCGACAATTGGAGTTGGCGTTTTTCGGTGCGGTAACTTCGGTTGCCGCACTTTTTGATTTATTTTGAAAGGAGAAAAGAAATGAAAAAAATCGCTTTACTTTTAGTTTTGGTTATGATTTTGGGAAGTTGTTTCGCTTTATCAAGTTGCGGAAACGGTTCTAATTCGACAGACAATACCGTAGATAAAGAAATCCAGAGCGCCATAGAAAACGCAATGGTATGGGAATTAACTTATATTAATGCCGGAAGAACTAGTGAAAATCGCTTATATCTACAACAAACTACGGTCACATCAAGAACACCTTATGACGATAATAGTGAAAAATACGAAGTATATGGTAAACAAAAATTTAAAGATGTATATGACACAATATACGTAGCTACCTTTAAAGCCGAAGTTACTAAAACATCCAATGGTTTTAGCGCAACTATTAAAGATTTCGGCACCTTAACCAAACAATAAATATTTAACACGTATGCCACACCGTAGACCGAAATATCGGAGGGCAAAAATCAGCGAGCCGTTTTTGCGGCTCGCTTTTCTTTATTTAAGAATTTCTATATATTTGTAAATCGTAGTTCTGCTCATATCACAACCCCTTGCGAGTTCGGTAATATTAAGTGTGCCGTTCATATAAGCAGGATAGTGGCGGTAAAAATCGGACACATCATAGAGAAAAATGCGCAAATGTTGTGTCCAACTACTTTTTTACATTTTCAACACTATGAGTTTTTCCATAGCAAAAGCCGAGCATTTCTGCTCGGCTTTTTATCTTTGTTTTTGTGGATTATTTGCTTGCCTCTTCAACTGCAACAGCAACGGTAACAGTAGCGCCAACCATGGGGTTGTTACCCGCGCCAGATAATCGACGCAGAGCGAGTCTGCAAGCTCGCTTGCAAGCAAGCCGAGGAAGATTGCTCCACGAGCGTTGTGTATAACACAACATAGTGCGAAGCACACAGCATCAAGCGTAGTGCAGAGGCGTAGCGAGTTAGGAGTATAAGCCCATCATCTCTACGTAAAGAAGCCTTGCGTACAACTTTTCCTTAAAATATATATCTGTCATTTTTACCGACATCAGTACGGAGTAACTCCATCTGCGAAAATTATCAGCGGTGCAACTGCCCATGGATGACAAAGACTGGTATTCCACTTCTGATCCTTTCCCCATGCTTCAAACGTCATCGTACCTCCCTCGGATATCATATTAAGCCATGCCCCCTCGTCGGTTGCCAGCTCAATGCACAGATCGTATTCCCCCACCAGCTTCAAAGCAGCCAAAGCAAAATAAGCTGTATAAACACCCATTGAGGTAAGGCGTTTTTGCATAATATGATCAATAAGCGCTCGCTTGATAGTCGAATCACCTTTACCTATTCCGAATAAAAGTGCAAAAACAGACGAGTGCACGGCACTATGCTCCGTTGTAGGTGAATCCGTAAACAGTCCTGTCTTTCTGTTGTAAAATGCCTTTATAAAGTTTTTCTCGGTTTTTTCAAGCTCGAAGTCATGACTCTTTCCTAAAGTGTTATACATTTCCCTCATGGCAAGCTTCAAACCGTACCAAAGAGCATTGATCACATTATGTACACCCGGTCCAATCGGCTTGGTGAGGGGAAAATCATATCCGTCGCGCAGATTGGCAGGCCAGTCGACCATATTCCACTCAAAGACACTGTCGAGCAAGCCTTCATCATTCTCATATCGAGAGAAATATTCGTACATTCTCGTCATATACGGCTCGCTTTCACTAAGAAAAGCCATATCTCCGCTTTCGCGGTATATCCAGTTAATAAGTGCGGGGAAAACGAGAGAATAATCCGCTATTTCCTGCATGAAGCTTGAGCGAGAAACCGACAAAAAACCTTCTGTTATAAATGATGACTCGAAGAATCCGCGCACGGCATGCTTGAGCATGTCAAAGTCACCGGTAAGTATAGCGTGCGCTCTGCCCGATACCATAAGATCGCCAAGATATGTTCCCTTTTCTCTGACGGGGCAATCGGAAAACTTATCCTGCGTACTGTATTTTATCGTGTTTTTGCAAAGATTCAATATCGTAGCGAGCTTTTTGTTATCTGTATGGTACTCCATTCTCTCCACGTACGGATAGTGACGGACTCGCATACGGATATCGGTTATTTCCGTTCCTTCGGGAGCGAGTATTTCAGCATAGCGAAAAGCCTTATAATCATATTGCATAAGCTCGTCAATATCACCCGAAAGTATCATCTTCTCTTCGCATTTGCAATTGCAGCGCATATCATACCTAACACTTCCGTCAGCGTTAAGCTCTTCAGCGTAACGAATTATTACTACCTCGCCACGTTTACCTTTAGCACTGAATATAAGAGTTCCAACCGCCTCTGTCGAAAAATATATCCGATAACCGCCATCTATTTTTTCGATATGCTCCGGGTATACGTCATATATGTCAAGCAAGGATATAGGCGATCGCGAAAGCTGCCACTCGGGAGCTATGTGTGCCTTAGCATAACCATAGGAGCTGTCATCAAAGTCAATACTGTAGAAATTACAATCCTCGCTGCGCGCATCATAGCACTCACTGTACACTGTTTCATACCCAAGCATTCCGCACTCAGTGTAAGCAGTATGATACTTGCACTTAAAGCTCTCATCACTCTCGAGAATTTTTTCTCCATCCACGTGAACTTCACACCAGAGCATCTCTTTTAGATCACCTGATACCCACACTCGGTTGATAAGTCCTTGATAATAGGTATGCACCGCTATCAAATTTTCTCCACTATGCATAATATCCGTCACGTCTATCTCATTGTAAAAATAGGCATGGGGGTAACCGGGAGCAGGACCTTCCGCAACATATCGGCCGTTTATATAGAGCTTGTAATAATCGTCTGCGCTAATACGGATAACTGCCTTCTCAAATCCTGTTAATGAAAATGTTTTTCTGAAAATTATATGTTTATTACGAAGATGCATAGGATGTGCCGCGGTTATAGGATCGCTCGGATCTTCTCGGTCAAATATAGATTTACCGTCCTCCCCAAGCTCTTTATGGTACACATTTATTGGTTTTAAATTGTAAAAATCAGGATGTGAAATAAACACAACGCACCTCAAAAAATCGTTATTATCTATATTATAGCAAACTTTAACAGTCATTTCAACCTCTAAAGCTGAACTTATTATGCACCGATTTTCATTATTTTACTTACAAAACAAGCAAAGCCCGCGCAGAAGCGCGGGTGACCTTATTAATGCTAAAAATTTCAAAGAGTTTCAAAAGGCATCGACATTTTACTATTGTCTTGTTGGCATCGTCTTTCACCATTTCCTCGGCATCCTCGATAGTGTCAACAACTTCAATGCCGTATTTATCGGTTGTAGTAAGCAAAAGTGCTTTGTTTATCTCTTCAATATCTCTATAAATTGAACGGCGTTCTGCCGATATGCCGCACTCCTGCAAATAACCTACAAGCTCATTTGCGGAAACAACGCTATTTTCGAGACCGCAATCGTCTGCTACTACACCGAGGAGCAGCCTACCGATACGGAAACCAAGTATTGGCACTACGACGAAACCAGCGG
>JAZNHE010000088.1:0-10878 GCA_045576795.1 Eubacteriales bacterium
ATTATGCTTGATAGAAAACAAAAATTAAATTTTTGGAAGGGAACATTCTCTCTTACCTTTGCGGTAATACTTACAAAAATACTTGGTGTTATGTTCAAGGTCCCTTTATCGTATTTGCTTTCAGATGAGGGGATGGGGTATTTTAATGCAGCATATTCGATATATGGATTTTTCTATATTTTATCCACTGCAGGAGTACCTAAGGCAGTAACACTGCTTATATCGGAATACAATGCGGAGCACGGTTACGATTTGTCGGGTAGCATATTAAGTACAGGGGTTAAATTCTTTCTAAAAATAGGAATAGCCCTGATGACATTAAATCTTTTGCTTTCACCTCTGTTATCTAAAAGCATAGGCAGCCCTCGCTCATTACATACAATGCTTGTAATCGCTCCCGCGATAGTTTTTTCGGCATTAAGCGGCGTGCTACGCGGATTTCTAAATGCTAAAAATATGCTTACCGGTGTCGCACTTTCTCAGCTTGTGGAGGGAGCGGTAAAACTCATTTTTGGTATTGTATTCGCATTTATCGGTAAAAAAATCGGTGCGCCTATTTATGCAATATCTGCGCTTGCAGTTATGGGAATAACAATGGGCAGCGCATTTTGTGTGCTTTGCTTATATATTGAAATTAAAAAGAAATGCGGCAATATATTTAGGCAGAATATAGTTGTTGACAGAAAAAACTTGCAGAGAAAAATGCTGAAAATAGCGTTACCAATCTCTTTAAGCTCCTCTGTAATAAGCTTTACAGGAGTCATTGATATGAGTGTGATGATGAGGCGCATTATATCTACGGGAGTTGCGGAGAAATATGCGATTGCCATATATGGAAACTATTCTACGCTTGCACTTCCGATGTTTAATCTTGTAATAGCACTTATAACTCCCATAGCAGTTGCTTTTTTGCCGCAGCTTGCTAATTGCTATTACGGAAGGAACTCAATTGAGGATTTTGTTCGAGAGAGCGAAAGGCTCCTTATGTTGGGCGCTGTGATTTCCTCACCGTTTGTTTGCATCTTTTATCTTTACAGCTTTGACTTGCTCGACGTATTATTTTCCGTAAATTCGGCGGCAATGGGCGCAGAGCTTCTGATATTTCTGTCGCCCGGGGTGTTTTTACTCGCTATATTGACAATCACCAACACCATTTTGGAGGCAAGAGGAAAAATTAAAACCGCTGTACTATCTCTCCTTATCGGAAGTGCGGTTAAAATAGTGACGAGCTATTATTTGATGGGAATAGAATCGCTTTCCGTCTCGGGTGCTCCCCTTGGAAGCGTAATATCATATTTTGTGAGCTTGCTGATCTCTTTGTCAGCTCTTGAGATGTCGGGAGTTAAGCTGCGCTTTATCAGAAGCTGCGCGATAGTGCTTCCGATAGCTATGGCGTCATTCACACTACCATATTTGTTGATATACAGACGTAATATCTTAGGCGCTTCCTTTTATTCTATGGCTCTAGCATGTGCCGTTTCTTTGCTTGTATATTTTGGAGCATTATATGTACTGTTTTTAGTTGTCAAAAAGCGAATGCTTATCAAAAATGCACAAAATGTGTAACGTTATATTGGGGGTTAAGACGAATATATATCGAAAATGTTACGAAATATGTTATCCGATATTGAAAAAATGTGTAAACTTTGTTATACTAAATGGCGTGATTAAATAAATCGAAAGGAATTACAAAAATGACGAAAACCGATCTTGTAAATGTAGTTGTAGCAGAAACAGATGTTCCCAAGAAAACAGTTGAGTCTGTAGTCAATGCAACTATTGAAGCAATTGCGAATGCACTCAAGGAGGGAGATAAGGTACAGCTTATTGGATTTGGCACGTTTGAATCCAAGAAGGTTGCAGCAAGGGAAGGTCATAATCCCAAGACCGGAGAAACCATTCAGATCCCCGAGAGCAAGAAGGTATCCTTCTCAGCTTCTAAGGCTCTTAAGGACTCTCTTAACTGATTAAAATGCGCTTAGATAAATTTCTAAAGGTCTCACGCCTTATCAAACGCAGAACCGTTGCAAATGATGCATGCGACGCCGCAAGAGTGTCTGTTAATGGAAAAACCGTTAAGGCTTCTTACAACGTTAAAATAGGCGATCTTATTACGGTGAGCTTTGGCACTAAGACGGTTACTGTAAGAGTGCTTCAAATTAAAGATACAACAAAAAAAGCCGAAGCTATTTCAATGTACGAGGTAGTTAGTGAGGCTGATGCATAATGTTTTTTGATACCGCATATTTTCGTAGTGGAAATATGCGGTATTTTATTTTTTAGGAGGTCATTATGCAAGGCGAAAATTGCAGGCAGGAGATAAGGGTAACGGATAGGAGCAGTGTTAATATTGACAGGGTACTTAACGTTTCATCATTTGATGAGGATGGTATACTTGTCAAAACCGAGTGCGGTAACATTGTTGTTGAGGGCGAAGGGCTAAGTATTGAAAATCTTGAGAAGAGCAGTGGGGTGATTTTGATTAAGGGCAGGATAGACGGTGTATTTTACTTGAAAGAAAAAAACAGAAGAAAGGTTATCGGCATTTTCAGATGATGACGCTTTCGTTTAAGATGGCATTATATGGCTTTCTGGCATCTGTTATATGTGGTTTCTTTCTATCACCTGTTTATTGTATAAAAAGCATTATATTCAAAAAAGAGCATAAAAATCTTGGCAGAAACGACAAAGAACAAAATACCTCTCGCGGAAAAGCGCGGACTGACAGGAGGCTTTTTCTAATAATTTCAAATCACATTTTTGATTTCTGTACGATAGTCATTTGTGCGGTTGTTCTCCTCATGATCGCCTATGCTTTTACAGATGGAATTGTAACCGTATACTCGGTGGTAGGTTTTGTGCTATCATTCTATGCTTCGACAAATATGCTTGAATATTTTGTCGTTCGCACAGAGGCACTGGTTAGTAAGCATAAAAAAACGAGAAATGTGTATAAATAACTCGTTTTAGACGTTAATTTAACTTGACAAAGACGCATATCGATGTTATAATAGTGATGCCTTAATATATTTTATATATTTCGCATTATTGTTGTGGGGGGATTTCTGTTATGCTTAATGACGTAAAGCTTGATGTATATTATTTTCATCAGGGTACAAATTACAGAGCATATGGCTTTCTTGGATGCCATATGCACCGTTTCAATGAAGAATACGTCTATACTTTCAGAACCTGGGCGCCAAATGCACATAAGGTAGAGCTTATATCGGAGTTTTCCGGATGGGACTCGCCGATTCCTTTCTCCAGAATATCGGACAACGGAATTTGGGAGCTTGTATATCACTCCGAGACTTCTCTTGAGAAGAAGGCGTATAAATTCAGGGTAACCTCCGACAAAGGTGCAGTTAACAAGGGAGACCCATACGCCCGTTTTTCACGCGGATACGATGACGGTGCATCACTGATATTTACATCTTTGGATTTTGTTTGGACCGATACAGCGTGGTTAAAGCATCGGGATAAGACGATAAAAGCGAATAAATCGGCATATATGTCGACACCGATAAACATATACGAGGTTCATCTTGGCAGCTTTATGCGCCACGAGGAAGATAACAGGTATATCTCCTACCGTGAGGCAGCAGATATGTTGGTAGGATATGTTAAGTCTATGGGCTTTACACATGTCGAGCTGTTACCAATTGCAGAGTACCCATACGATCCGTCTTGGGGATATCAAGTGGGAGCGTTCTATGCTCCGTCTTCGAGATTCGGCGATCCTGATGATTTCAGATACTTCGTCAATACGCTTCATTCGAACGGTATTGGAGTAATTTTAGACTGGGTACCGGCACATTTTCCAAAGGATGAATGGGGATTGTATGAATTTGACGGTCAGCCTTTGTATGAATATCAGGGAAAGGATAGACAAGAGTCACGCTCTTGGGGAACACGCTTCTTCGATCTTGGTAGAGAAGAGGTGCAGTCCTTCCTCATATCTAATGCCCTCTACTTCATGCGTGAATTTCACATTGACGGACTTAGAGTTGATGCCGTAGCATCAATGCTTTATCTCGATTATGACAGAGATCCCGGCGAATGGATTCCCAATCAATACGGAACCAATTTGAATCTCGAGGCGACAGCCTTTTTCAAAAAACTCAATACGCTTATTTTTGCGGAATTTCCATCGGCTCTGATGATAGCAGAGGAGTCCACAGCGCACGGCAATCTTACGAAGCCTGTCGACGAGGGTGGGCTTGGATTTAATATGAAATGGAATATGGGCTGGGCAAATGACTTTTACGAGTATATCAGCATGGATCCCATATACAGAAAATATAATCATAAGGCTTTGAATTTCCCGATTATGTATGCTTTTACAGAGAATTTCTGTATGCCTATATCGCACGACGAGGTAGTTCACGGCAAGAAATCCTTTGTTGACAAGATGCACGGCGAGTATGAGGACAAGTTCCGTCAGATGCGCGCGTCATTGCTTTTGATGATGACGTACCCCGGCAAAAAGCTGATGTTTATGGGTACGGAATTTGCGCAGTTCAGAGAGTGGGATTTTGCAAATTCGCTTGAATGGTTTATGCTTGATTATCCCGCCCACAGAGAAATGCGCGATTACGTGAAGGAGCTTAACAATTTCTATTTGTCACGTCATGAGCTATGGGATTGTGATTTTGCTCCGAAAGGATTTTCTTGGCTTCTTGCGGATGAGGCAGATAAGAATTCTGTGGTTTACCGACGAATATCAAATAAGAAGACGAGCATAATAGTTGCAATTAACTTTTCGGGAAGTGAACAGGTTTTGCATACGCCTGTGGCAATGTGTAATCAGCTTGAAACGATTTTTGCAAGCTCTCATGAGGTTCCTAATAGCCCGATAAATGTTGTCAAAGTAAACGATGCCTATTATGCAGATATAAAGCTACCTAAGTTTTCCGGTGTTGTCCTAAGCGAAAAATGTATTAAAAGAAAAATTAAGATATAAGGAGAAAGACCATGTATTGTAAAAAAGAATGTATCGCAATGCTGCTTGCCGGCGGTCAGGGATCGAGATTATATGATCTGACAAAACAGACTGCCAAACCTGCGGTTACCTTTGGCGGAAAGTACAAAATCATCGATTTTCCGCTTTCTAACTGTATCAACTCCGGTATAGATACAGTCGGCGTACTCACTCAATACCAGCCCTTAGCACTTAACGAATATATAGGAAAGGGAGAGCCTTGGGACTTAGACCGTTCAAGAGGCGGTCTTTCGGTTTTGCCACCTTATCAGGGAAATAAGGCTTCTGAATGGTATAAGGGAACGGCAAACGCCATATATCAGAACATTAACTTTATAAAGCAATTCAATCCTGATTACGTGCTCATTCTTTCGGGTGACCATATCTACAGAATGGATTATTCGAAGATGCTCGAACAGCATAAGAAAATGGGAGCGTCCTGTACCGTAGCTACTATTACAGTACCTATGGAAGAGGCTAGTCGTTTCGGTATTTGTAACACAAATCCCGACAATTCCATATATGAGTTTGAGGAGAAGCCCAAGGTTCCAAAGAACAATCAGGCATCTATGGGTATATATATTTTCAATGCTAAAATTTTGCTTGAGTATCTTGAGGCTGACGAAGCTGATGAGAATTCCTCCAACGATTTCGGCAAGAATATTATCCCCAATCTTCTCAACAACGGAGAAAAACTGTTTGCATACAAGTTTGACGGATATTGGAAAGACGTAGGAACTATTTCTTCTCTTTGGGAAGCTAATATGGATCTTATAGGAGAAGATCCTGTACTGAATATGTCTGACAAGGACTTCCGCATATTCTCAAGAAATGAAGCTCGTCCCCCACAGTATCTCGGTGTTAAATCGGATATACAGAACTCACTTATTTCAGAGGGCTGCTGTATTAACGGTACAGTAATAAACTCCATTCTTTCCGGAGGAGTTGTTATTGAGGAGGGGGCAATTGTAAAGGACTCCATCATTATGGAGGACGTAGTTGTAAAGAAGGGCGCAAAGGTATATTCTGCGATTGTGGATTCCGACACTGTTATTCAGGCACGTGCCGTTGTAGGTACGGAGAACGCTGATAAGAACGATATTGCAGTAGTTGCAAAGGGAACCGTAGTTACGGCTTCTCAGGCTAAACGCAAGTAAGGAGGAAAGTGAAATGGCTATTAACGCAGCAGGAATTATTTTCTCAAGTCTGAATGATAATACTTTATCAAGACTTACTAGCGACAGAACGGTTGCTGCCATACCTTTCGCATGTAGATACAGGTTGGTAGACTTCTGCCTCTCTAATATGGTAAATGCTAATATTTCCAACATCAACATAGTTGCAAACTACAACTATCGTTCATTGATGGAGCATATTGGAAGCGGTAAGGACTGGGATCTTGCCCGTCGTTCCGGTGGTATACATATCATATCACCGTATCAGACCGCTCACTCTTCTTCTGCTAAGATGTTCTCCACACATATGGAGGCGCTTATAAGCATGAAGGAGTATATAGATGAGTTCGATGAGGATTACGTTGTGCTCATGGATTCTGATAACGTTCTTAATATCGATCTTGTCGACGTGATTAAGTCGCATGAAATTACTGGTGCCAAAATGACATTGGTAACTCAGCAGGTTGATAAGGATTATACCGCCAAGCATCCGAGAATGATGCTTTCATCCGTTGCTGGCAAGGTGACCGATGTCACTATGAGTTCCGCATATAGCGAAATGCATACGGAGCTTTCTCTCGGTATAATAGTTATGTCCACGACTTATCTCCGTAAGATAATCGGTGAAGCGCAGGGATCTTATAATCATAGCCTTTCAGGTATGATTCTCAGAAATTACAAGAATGAGAATTTCAGAACCTATAAATATGACGGCTTTGTTGCGTCGGTATCAAGCTTCTTGGATTATTATAAGTATTCGATCACACTCGCAAAGGATGAAGAGGCTCGCTCATCTCTTCTTTACAAGAAGGAATTTCCTGTATTTACAAGAGTTCATAATTCCGCGCCCGTTGTTTACAAGACAGGCGCTAAGGTTGAGTCGTCTATGATCGCCGATGAATGTGTTATCGAGGGAACTGTAATCAATTCAGTTCTTTTCAGAGGTGTTCATGTAGCCAAGGGCGCAGTAGTTAAGGATTCTGTTCTTTTCAGAGGTACTTATGTAGGTAAGAACGCGTCGCTTAACTGCATTGTTACCGATAAAGACGTTCACGTAAATGATAACGTTTCACTTTCCGGAAATTCCAATATGCCGTTTTACGTACAAAAAAACCGCAAAGTATAAAACGAGGAAAATAATATGAAAATTTTATATGTAGCAAGTGAGGCGGCACCTTATGCCGCAAGCGGAGGTTTGGGTGACGTTATGGGTGCTTTGCCCAAGACTGTTGCAGAAAACAATCCGGACTCATCTGTATCTGTCATACTTCCGCTTTACAGCAATATGAAGAGCGAATATAGAGCAGAGCTTGAAAAGGTAATAGATATTAATTTTCGTTATTCATGGCGTAATACGGGTGCTACCATATACCGCCTTAACAACGGAAAGGTAGAGTATTACTTTGTCGAGAATCATTACTACTATGATCGTGGCAGACTTTACGGAGAATTTGATGATGCGGAGAGATTTGCATTCTTCTCTATGGCGGTTATCGAGTTTATGCTTGCAACCGGTCAGATTCCGGATATACTTCACGCTAACGATTGGCAATCTGCATTGACTATAGTGTATCTTAAGACCGAATACTCGCACATAGCTGCGCTTAGCGGAATTAAGACAGTATATACGATCCATAATATTGAGTATCAAGGTAAATTCGATCCGTATATACTCGGTGATGTGTTTGCGCTTGATAGCAAGTATTACAATGTTGTGAGCTTCGACGGTTGTATAAATCTTATGAAGGGCGCACTCGTTACCTCCGATTATATAACTACGGTCAGTCCCAACTATGCACATGAGTTGCAGTATGATTTCTTTGGCTTTGGCTTGCAGGGAATTATAGCTGAAAATGCGCATAAGCTTGATGGAGTTATTAACGGAATAGATTATTCCTATTTCTCACCGGATAAGGGCGGAGAAATAGACTATGCATTTACCAAGAGAACAGTCAAATCCGGAAAGGCAAAGAACAAGAAGGCTCTGTGTGAGCAACTTGGATTAGATACCGATCCCACCATTCCGCTTGTGGTTATGATTACTCGTCTTGCTTCACAGAAGGGAATTGATCTCTTCTTGCATGTAGCCGAGGAAATGCTGTCTAAAAAGCTACAGCTTGTCATTCTCGGAACCGGTGAAAAGGAGTATGAGAATGCCTTGACTTCGCTCGAGGTAAGACACGCCAATTTCCGCGCATTGTTAAAGTTTGATAGAGTCATATCGAAAAAACTGTATGCATCAGCGGATATATTCCTTATGCCATCGAAGTTTGAGCCCTGCGGACTGGCACAGATGATTTGCTGCTCTTACGGAACAATTCCCGTAGTTCGTGCAGTCGGCGGTCTTTACGATACCATAATACCTTACGGTATGGATAATTCTAACGGATTTAATTTCACAAATTATAACGCCCATGATTTCCTTTATGCGGTAGAGCGTGCACTCGTTGTGTATGACAATGAAAAGGAATGGGCAGAGCTCAGAAAGCGCGCAATGAATTGCGACTTCACTTGGGAAAAATCTGCCGCAAAATATGTCCAAATTTATAGCAATCTTCTAAATTGGTAGGAAAATAAATAATGATAACTAAAGCAAGTGCAAACCCCGTAACCGGAGAAAAAGACAAAATTTCAAAGCAAGAGCTTCGCGAGAGAATCGAAGCGAAGCTTATAACAAGAGGAGTCATTGATCCTTCGAGCGCTACTGATGACCAACTCTATAATGCAACAGTCCTTGTGATGAAGGATATAATGCTCGATTACAGAACCGATTTTAAGAAAAGGATCAAAGCGGCAAGCGGCAAGAAAGTTTGTTATTTATGTATGGAATTCCTTGTAGGACGAGCGCTCAAAAACGATGCGATCAACCTGGGTATTTATGATGAGCTTTGTTCCATACTCTCCGATTTTGGATCCTCGTTTGAAAAGGTGTATTCATGCGAGGTTGATCCCGGACTTGGTAACGGAGGACTCGGCAGACTCGCTGCCTGTTTTATGGACTCCCTTACGGCTAAGGATTACGCCGCTAACGGATATTCTCTTCTGTATGAGAACGGATTGTTCAGACAGAAAATAGTTGAGGGAGAGCAGGTTGAGCTTTCAGATGAATGGCTGAGCTCCGGTGGAGTATGGCTTGTACCCCATCCCGAGAGAAGTCTGAATATTCGTCTTGGAGGCAAGATCGAAGAAAGAGTAGAAAACGGTGAATTGAAGTTTATAAATCACGAGTATGATGAGGTTAAGGCAGTTCCTTACGATCTTCTCATACCCGGAACTACAACTAACGCCGTAAATACTATTCGTCTTTGGAGAGCCAGAGCGGTTCACTCCAACTTCAACGGCGAGGCTACAACTCAGAGTAATTACGTTATGAATATGAATAACAACAACGCAGAGCAGATAACAAAGCAGCTGTATCCTGCGGATAATTACGATGAAGGTAAGCTTCTCAGACTTACTCAGCAGTATTTCCTTGTTTCTGCTTCTTTACAGTCTATAATCAGCGACTATTTTGCTGAGCATGGCTCATTGGTAGGATTTGAGAATAAGGTATCAATTCATATCAACGATACGCATCCCGCACTCTCTATACCGGAGCTTATGCGTATTTTGATGGACGTATATTCATATAGCTGGGATGAGGCATGGGAGGTAGTGGTTAAGTCTATCTCATACACTAACCATACAGTATTGCCCGAGGCACTTGAATGCTGGAGAGTTGATTTGTTTGCCATGAAGCTTCCGAGAATATTCATGATAGTTAATGAAATCAACAGAAGATTTACCGCTGATCTTTGGAATATGTATCCCGGCGATTGGGATAGAATATCTCGTATGGCTATCGTTGCATACAACCAGGTCAGAATGGCCAATCTCTCCATAGTCGGTTCTCATACCGTTAACGGTGTTTCTGCACTTCACAGCGATATTCTTAAGAAGACTATTTTCCACGATTTCTACAAGATGACTCCGTGGAAGTTTACAAACGTAACCAATGGTGTCGTTCACAGAAGATGGCTTAATAACGCCAATCCGAAGCTTGCAGCTATGCTCGATGAACTTATAGGTAGCGACTTCAGAGAAGAAGCGGGTAATTTGATTGAGCTTGCAAAGTTCAAGGATGATCCGGAGGTGCTTGAAAGAATTGCTGAGATAAAGCATCACAATAAGGAAGCATTTGCACACTATGCCTTTGCAAAGACGGGCAGACGTCTTGATGCGGATTCTATTTACGACGTTCAGATAAAGAGAATGCATGAGTATAAGCGACAGCTCTTGAACGTCTTGAAAATAATAGCTCTTTACAATGAGATAATGCAGAATCCCAATGTCGATATGCCTAAGCAGACCTTTATTTTCGGATGTAAGGCGGCTCCGGGATACGTCATGGCAAAAAAGATAATCAAGCTTATTTGGTTCCTTGCCAAGGAGCTTGAGAGCAATCCGTTAACAAAGGATAAATTGAAGATAGTATTCATGGAAGAATACAATGTATCATTAGCTGAAATTCTTATACCTTCTGCAGATATTTCAGAGCAGATTTCTCTCGCTGGAAAAGAGGCGAGCGGTACAGGATGTATGAAGCTCATGATGAACGGCGCCATAACTCTCGGTACACTTGACGGTGCAAACGTGGAGATAGTGGATGCTGTAGGACGCGAAAACGCCTATATATTCGGTCTTAATACCCATGAGGTTGAAGAGCTTTGGAGAAACGGATAC
>JAZNHE010000089.1:0-16428 GCA_045576795.1 Eubacteriales bacterium
GCTTGGCCTCCGACTTGCTTTACTTTAATAATTATCAAAATCATAAAAAGAAAAAGAGAGCCGGACGCATCCAACTCTCTTAGGCATAGTCCGCAGACGTCCGCCGCTATTCTGTGATTTATTATACCACAAAATTAGTACAAAATCAAGTACTTTACAAAAAATTATAAATATTTTTTCATTGCACCTAATTTTGCTCTAGTATCAGTATATACAATTTTAGAAAAAATATTCACGGGAATTTTCTTTCTCAAATCCTCGCAAGCATCCTCAAATTGAGAAATAAAAGGCAAAATATCTGACTTGTTGCATTTTAATAATTTCATCATAAAAGCGATTAAAATAACATAATCGACAATAGATTTAAAGGTTATATTGTTAATTCCTGGTTCACTATAGATATAATTTGGAATTCTATTGTTAATATTACCTTTTTTAAATCTATTATCAAAAATAGTGTTGTTGTGTGCTACCGAGTTTCTTAAATCTTTGATAGTATAAACCATCATTTCAAGCATCTTGCCATCTCTATCCCTACTAGTGGCAATCCCAACTGACTTTGAAATATTTAAGCGCACATTTAGATTTAAGCAGGAAATAAAGTTGCCAAATTCACCTAAGCTAATTAATTCAAATATTGCCCAGATCGGCAATGGTTCATCCTTATCATAGTAATGAGCAACAATATTATTTTTTCCATAATCTCGAGAAATAACATTATAAATCTTGTTGCGAACATTCATTCTCTTAGTAATGGCTTTTTTGTAATCGTCACTGCCAATCGAAAAAGATTTATAATCGTTCATCAATTTGCTATAAACATCAGCAAATCTTTTACTTTTAGCACCATTTAATATTTCTTCTAAAACATAATTTTTTAATGCAGTCTCAAGAAACATTATTTGTGGATAAAGTATTCCTTTGATTCGCATATCAAAATCGTACACTGCTTGTAGTTCATTAAAATTGCTATATGGGAGCAATGCTGAAGGTGAGTTGCAATAACGATATCCCTTGTATCCATGAAAATACCCCATGTGTCTCAGCTTCTTCTTTTGGATACTACCACCTATTTGAATATGTTTTTCATCTCGCATATACGCCATTAGTGCGTTAATACTTTTCGGCTTCATATTTTTTCCTTATTTGTGAAAATTATATAACTAATTATAACACAAAAAAAGTCATAGTTCAACCATTTTCGTTAAAATAGTCAACGAATTATAAAAATACTTCAAAAAGTTCAATTTAGCCATGAGTTGGCTCACCACGACAAGACATCTCAAACGAGGTGTCTTTTTTCGTCGTGGTGACTCGTACGAGGAATCTCACCCGGTGTAAGCGCTAAAGGCGCATAGCGCTGGGTTCGCATACGCCACGCAGAGCGCGTCGAGCTCGCTCGTAAGCGGCCAATGCGCGTATATTCAGTTTACTGAAATTCCCATTTTAAAAACTTCGATTTAGATTTATAACGGCTCACCAACGAAAAAAGCGAAAGGCACTTGCAAATACAATGCAAGTGCCTTTTGTTGTAAATTATGAGGTTTCCCCATCGCAAGGTTTACTTCAACACCTGTTTTATTATCCACGTGGCGAGTCTTGGCGGCAAGGCGTTCAAGAGCAGCAGCAACGAGTTGCGGTTTATACTGTATACATAACGTGGGTGCTTTGCCGCGAGTATTTGTGTCACACGCCTTGCGACCTTTTCGGGCGGTACGTTCCGAGCCTCTACGCTCTCGACAATATTCTTGAATCTTTCGGCATTGCAGGCATATAGCTCCGTTTGCTCGCAAAATCTGTCAAGCTCCGCGGTGGAAACACCGAGCATATCCGTCCTGACCGCACCCGGACGAAGGACTGTGACCGATATACCGAGTAGCTGAAGCTCCATTCTGAGAGAATACGCGTACCTGTCAAGCGCACTCTTGGTGATGGCGTAAATACCTGTAAACGGCAAGGGCCTTAACGGTGCAAGCTCGCTTGTGGTTATAATAACTCTGCTGCCGTGTGAAAGCATAGGCAAAAACGTCTTATTTATTCTGAATACGCCAAACAGATTCACATCAAAGGCGCGCACGTATTTCTCGGTTTTGATTTCCACGAGAGAATTAAGTGTGTATATTCCTGCAAAGTGAACGATGGCAAACAGCCTGTCCGTTATCTTTAGCACCTCGGAATATGCCGAGGCGACGCTCTCATCCGACGTAACGTCAGCTCTGATAGGCACTATCCCCTCCTCGGGAGAGCCGGGATTCAAGTCCATGGCAAGAACTCCATATCCTGCATCTCTGAGGGCTATTGCCGCCGCTCTGCCCATTCCTCCGTATGCGCCTGTAACAAGGACGTACTTCATTTTATCACTCCTTATCGGTGAACTTTTCTTTACTCTATCAATTATATTACATTTTTTTGCGGTTGTAAAGTAAAAAATGCACTTATCTGCAAAAATATAGTCACTTCTCACAGCCTCTGCCATAGCTTCCATATATTCATCATTGCACACGGGGTGGGGGGTATGGTACAATATTCTCGTAGCCGACAGATAACATTGCGGCTATGGAAGGAGTGAAACATGACAAAAAAGAAAAACACAAAGCTACATTCAAGCATTGTCGGCACTTTGCTCACGCTGTCTATAATTGCAGGCAGTACATCAGGTGCCCAAAATCTTCAAAAAGGCCATGACACCACCGCAATTTCTTCACACGGTGACTATCTGAACATTCTTACAGGTAAAATCGAATATACACTGCCAGGCATCACATCAAGAAATATATGGGCGCTGACAAACAAGCCGATAACCGTATCGGGCAAGACCCTCTCGGAGCGAGCTGTAGTAATGAACGGTATTACATATTTACCGATGCGCGCCGTGGCAAACGCCCTTGGCAACGCAACCGTAACCTATGATAAATCCACACGTACAGCAACGCTGAAAATGCCGGGACTCTATCTGACTGCCACTGACGGAGGCTTTGTCACCTACGCTAACGACAGACCCTTGTTCAGCTTCTCGCCAAACGTGCTTATGAGCAACGGCAAAATGTACATCCCCGCCACGGCACTTACAAAGGCACTCGGCGTCAACTTTACAGAGGAGAAAAACGGGAGCATAGCTATCAAGGGAAGCTACCGCGCCCTGACTCCGGCATCCTCCTACTACCGCGAGGACGAGGTATACTGGCTTTCGAAGATTATAAACGCGGAGAGTAACGGCGAGTCGCTCATAGGAAAGATTGCCGTAGGCGACGTAATAATGAACCGTGTTAATTCTCCGCTGTATCCGAACACCATATACAGCGTAATATTCGACAGGAAGTACGGAGTACAGTTCAGCCCCGTACTTGACGGCTCAATATACGCTACTCCCGGTTACACCTCCATTCTGGCGGCAAAAATATGCCTTGAAGGAACGTCGCTCTCCGACAATGCCCTGTTCTTCTTAAATCCCGTGACAGCAGAGTCAAACTGGATAATCAACAACAGAGAGTATGCATACACGATAGGCGGACACGACTTCTATCTATAATATATTAGCTTCTAAAAAAATGAGGGAGATTTTGTAAAAGACCTTGAAAATCAGGCCAAAATGTTGTATACTGTATTTGTCATGCGAGTATAAATAAGCTTTCTTACGCGACGCAAGGCAAAAAGTCATAATTTGGAGGACTGTATGGTATACAGACTTAAGGTTGCAGGCATTGAGAGAGATCTCCCTCTCTGCCCTATAGGTGAAAATCTCAACATCGGTGCGTTTATCCTTTTCGGTGACGTTGAGCTTACAGAAAAATGCTCGGCTGCACTTATCGCAAAGGCGCCCGAGCACGACGTTATAATCACTGCCGAATCAAAGGGTATTCCTCTCGCATACGAGATGTGCCGCCTTTCCGGTAAGAACAGATACGTACTTGCAAGGAAGTCGGTAAAGCTCTATATGAAAGACGTTGTAAAGTGTGAAACACAGTCCATAACAACCGCAGCAAAGCAAACACTCTACATAGACGGCGATGATGCAGAATATATGAAGGGCAAGAGAGTTCTTATAGTGGATGACGTTATATCCACAGGCGGATCTCTGCTCTCGCTTGAAAGACTCGTAGAGGAAGCAGGCGGAAATATAGTAGGCAAAATGACCGTTCTCGCAGAGGGAGATGCGGCAAGCAGAGATGATATTATTTATCTTGAGGTTCTTCCCCTCTTTGACGGTGAAGGTAACCCCATCCTGTAATTGCTGAACCGATTATATTACAGTAAATAATATTACAATAAAGCTTGCCCATCACTCAGTTGGGCAAGCTTTGTTTATTATGTATTTAAGGAGGAATAAATGTTATGAGGCGCATTTTACTCTACACGCTACTGCTCGTTGTCACGCTTTTTGCCATTTTCACGTTTACGGGATGTGATATGAACGAATACACCGTAACGCTTGTACAGGACGAGCATGCAACTATAAGCACAGAGAAAACAACATACCGCAAGGGAGAAACCGTAGTAGTTACCGAAGTAGTAGATCCCGGATACTATTGCATCACGCATTGCGGTAATGTAACGTTCTACGATTCCTTTGAGATGCCGGGATGTGACACGACCGTCACTGCCATTGTTAACCCAATACACTATCGTATTGAATATGCAGGCTACGGTGATGATTACAACAATCATTACGGCGAGCTTGAAAACTATTTTACAGTAGAGGACGAAGTCTCACTTCCCACAGCTGTAAAATCAGGATACAGATTTGCAGGATGGTATCTTGACGAGAGCCTTACAACACCGATTAAGAAGATTGAAAAAGGCACCGTAGGCAACATCACTCTCTATCCCAAGTTTACCCTGAATACGTACACGCTTAATTATCATCTTCCCGAAGGTGCAACCACAATCTCAAGCAACCGAACAAGCTATAGCGTAAACGAGTCGGAGCCAATCGTGCTATACGATGCCGTAATGGATAACCGCGAGTTTCTCGGTTGGTATGACGATCCTGAATTCTCCGGCGGAAGAATTAGAAGCATATCGCCCGAATGTGCGAAGGACTTTGATCTCTACCCAAAGTTTTTGAGCACGGATTACACCGATGACGGATACCGTATTATAAGGAACAAGGTCGACCTTTTGGAAATCTTTAATGGCGAATACGATACCGAGGGCAAATACATCCTTGAGGGCGATATCGAGTTTGGCAAGAAAGAGGACGGTGTAATTATCCGCGGCTTTAAGGGTACGTTTAACGGTAACGGTCACAAGATAACAGGCCTTAAATCGCATTTATTTGACACGCTCCAGGGGGCAACGGTAGAAAATCTTACGTTTTCATCCACACGCACCCTCACCCTGGGAGTCTCGAGCGATATAGAGCGCAACGTGGGTTGTCTTGCCGATGAGATAATCGGCACAGCCACAGTTTACATAAGAAACGTGCATCTTGAATCGGCAAATGTGGAAATAAGCGTTAAAGCACCTCTCAACTTCGGAGGCTTTATCGGTATGAACTCATCAGCCGAGTTAATCATAGACGGATGCACAGTTAAAAATCTTAACGTCAATATATTCGCCGCAGGCTCAACTTCAATCGGCGGAATTCTCGGCTACGGATATTCGGATATAAGGAGCTCTAACGTCTTTATGGACTCCGATGACTCCTACTACGTTGAGCTGACAAAAAGCAAGAGTCATCACAGGATAGGCGGTATGATCGGCTATGCAGAAGGCGGATTTATCAAGGATTCATCATATTCACAGGAGGCAGGCTCTGTTAACTTCAACGTCTATGCAACCGAATATTGCTCATCTGTATCAATAGGAGGACTTGCAGGATATGGCAGCCTCCTCACAGTTGAAGACTCTTACTCAATGCTGAGAGGTCTGAATCTTGACAGTGATGCGGACGGTCTTTCCGGCTTTATTCTGTATATGGCAGGCTTGGTAGCACGCGGAGAAGGTCTGATGTTCAGAAATTCAGGAGTAGAGGTTTGGGGATATACGCTGACACTTAACTGCCCGTTTGAAAAATGGGGCGTTATGCTCAGATTCTATTACGGATATTTTTCATGCAGTATCACGGAAGCAAACGTTGAAGGCTACCACTTCATTCCCGAAAGCATTACAAATAACGGTAGCATAGTATCAAGCGCATATATAGAGGATGATTTCCTCGAGGAAGAATAGGTAAAGGCGGTATCGAACACCGATTTTCCTACAAGCATTTTTGTTAATCACCTTTTATCTCTCCCTTGCATAAGATGTAAATGAGCGATAGAACAATCGCAAAGTTACTTTGGAGGAACATATTTTATGAATAACAACTGCTTGTGCCATCTTTTCGACGATAACTGCACGTGGATAATCATTCTTGCTATTATAGTAGTCTTCTGCTGTTGCTGCAATAACTGACAAGATATTACCCATAAATAGCCTATTTTGTAAATAAGCTTTGACATTTTTCGGTTTTTACGCCCCGCGAGTAATCGCGTGGCGTTTTTTTATTTCAATTTTTCGGTGTCAATATCAACAAGAGGCAGGACAAATCCGCCATTTGCCGCAGATGAAATATCCGCAGCTATTATCTTGTTCTTATGTACCAACAGATTGACGTAAACCGTACCGTCGTGCTCGTAATTTGTAACCTCATAGGCATAATGTGTCACTCTCTTGCGCTCATACTTTGAAAGATCGAGCCCCTGCTTTTTCTGAATCTGGTTATATCCGAGGATAACTCGGTCAAAATTCTCGGGCATTGTAAAGCTCTCCTCCGTCACAGGCTCTTCCTTAACCTTAAGTCCGAACCCTTCAATAAACTCTACACGGTCCTCATTGCTCTTTATTCCGCCATAGTCTATCTCCCTGCCGTCGAGTGACGCGTATACCGCATCCGCTGTACCTATGCTAAGCAGTGTAGCCAGTACCGCAAAGCATGCGGCGATACAGGCAAAAAGTTTAATAGTTGACGCCTTTATGGAATATATGAACATATCTCCTCCGTAACTGGGTCGCGCTCATCTGCGCAACACCCTTATTCACTCAAAACGGAGCATTACCCTATTATCCCGTGTATTATCTATAAAGCATCAAGCGCCTTATACAATTCCACAAAAAGAAATAGCGCGTCTTCCGTTTTATCCGCTGATAAATCATATTCAAAAGACGCGCAATATATTCCATTTGTATTTTTGGGTGTTAGCTACGAAAAATTATTTTTTACCCTTCTTCACCTTGTTTTTCTCACCCTCAAGCTTTCTTGCAAAGTGAAGAATAACTGCCGCACCCACTATACCGATAGCGATCAATGCCACGCAGATGATCCAGTGCCATGCGCCCTTTGGCAACCATACCACTCTCATATTCATCGCCAACATTCCTGCCTCCTTCATAGTAGATACAAATACTGCCGGCAAGGAGCCGAGTATAAATCCTACTATCGCGAAATATGTCGAGCGCGAATACTTTTTGAGAAGGGCGCGCATAAGCATTGAAATTAAGAAGAAGCCGATGGCAATACCTATTCCGCACGTGCAAACTATAGGAATTGCCTTTCCGATATTATTACCACCAAACAGATCATCGGAAATAATACTAAGTATCGGGTTATAGTATCCGAGAATAAGAAGTATCATACTTCCTGAAATTCCGGGCACTACCAAGGCAACAGAGCCGAAGGCACAAACAATGAACAATAGTACGTATCCCCAGAAGCCGATATTCAAAAGATCAACGTCAGCTCCGTTTGGTATAAATATAAGTGCCATTGAAATTATATAAGGTATTGCAAAAGCTATTACGTTATTTACGGTAGGCTTGCCCTTTATTCTGTCGGTAAGCGCAGGCATTCCGCCTATTGCAAGACCGACGAATAATGATACCGTCGGCAGAGGGAAATGCTCTATTCCCCAAGCTATGGGGAACATCATGGTAGCCGCACCGCTTATAACACCGAGTACTAATGGTACGAGTACAACTACGCTTCTGCCTACGCGTCTGAACAGCTCCGCAACAGCGCTGACCATTCTCTCATATATACCGAGAATTGCAGCCATCGAGCCTCCGGAAAAGCCGGGAATTATAAATGCCATACCAACAATAAACCCTGCAAAAAAGTCCTTCAGAATTCTCTTGACCGAGAACTCCTCCCTCGCCTCTCTTAAATTGAATTGAAGCCAGGATTCTTTTGCTATTTGACTGTTTTGCACGTCATAATCTTTGTTTTCTTTCATTTTTTTACCTCTCATTCACATTCCGTTTCCAAATAAAAGGTCACGGGTCTAAATCCGTCGTTGCATGAAATCATAGCAGAATAAGGATTCTTCATCCATCCGTCAAAAAAGTTGCCGCCGCCATTTGCAAGCTCGTGGACAAACGGCTCCATAACGCTCCACGCAGACTCGCACATTTCATTTGGCCTCTCGCCATTTTTAGATATAAAGCTCATCCCGAGCGTCATATCGCAGGCATGCTCTATCGGATTCTCATATTCCCTCGAGAGATCCTCATAGTGAGTAATTCTCATTACGGTAATTTTTACGTTTTTCATACTTTTATGTATCAAGCCTATTTCCCAAGACCGTATTTCCTTATAAAATATGTCGGAGTGCAGCTCCATGCATGGCACATGCTGTTAACCTTGCGATCGTCATACGGAGAGAACTCCTCGTCAACCGGCACGTACACCTCAAAGAATGTGTCTGTACCGAGCTCTACCATACCACCCCAGATCTTACGGATATATTCCTCTGCCTCAACGACAAGTCCCACCGACATAAGCGCATCTACCACGTAGTGATGCATATACGGGGTAAAGGGTTTGACAGAGCCGTCACTCCGCAGAGCGTCAAGCATAGCTCCCCTGCCCTCTTCACGATTTAACACTCCGCCAAGAGTCATCCATGCGGTTGAATGCACGCTGAACTGTCCGTCATCATACTCGTTTATAAAGCGACCGAGTCCCTCGTGGTAAAGGTGGCTACGCGCCGCCTCTCTCGCTACGGAGAGCCTTTTTTCAAACAGTGCGGCATCACCGTGCTCAAGACGTGCGAGTGTATCGGTGAGAAGCGATAGCGTATAAAGATACGCGCCCTGAAATGCTGTGAACTTCTTGAGTCCGGGACACCAATCTATAAACATATCGCCCTCGGGCACGCGGACAAGTCCGTTATCGTCGCGCATTTTGTCAGCCGAGTCCATAATATCCTTAGCCAATGGATATAACTCAAGGAACAAATCCTTGTCGCCTATATGATTAAAGTAGTCACACAGGGAGCATACATACATAAACGAGTAATCTACAATGTGCCAGCTTCCGGAGTAGAATACAGGGTTTTCGTAAACAAAAGCTGACAAAAATCCTATTTCATTCCTGTTTGCCGCAGCAAACAGATACAGACATCTTTTTACGAGAGAGGTGTCGTGGAAGGTGTAATAATTAGCCAGTGCCTCAAGTCGCAGGTCACCTATCCAAAGTCTTCTGTCACGCTTTGGCCCATCCTCAAAAACTCTCTGCATACAGTTTTTAAGCGTATTGACAGCTACCTTGTCAATCGCCGCGAGTTGCTTGTCGGAGGTACTGTATTCTGTCAGCTTACTCTCGTCAGCACCCGTAACCGAGTCAAAGCATATCTCTGAGAGCGATAGCTTCTTCGGTGTATTGACTACCGAAATTTTAACGTAACGAGCCGCATATCTTCGCGGCATTCTGTATTCACCCGGGAAGTCAATCTTCACCGTATCCTCCTGAAGCCAAGACTTGCAGAGCCAGCCGCCATATTCCGAATAATCGTCATACAGCTCCTTCTCTATCTCGCAAAATCTGACACACAACGTCACAGGAGCATCAATATATTCATCTACGTACCACATCCTAAAGGATAGGTATCCAACGTAGTGGTTGCCGAGATCCACGACAAGCTCATCTCCGTTATCAAGCACCGTAAGCGGCAAGCTCGGTGTTATGCGCTTATTCTTTAAGTGCGGAAGATTTTCGTCTGCCTTTTTCAAAAATTCACTGTTCATACTCTACCTCTACTATCCAAGCACCTCTGCCGCCCCCACAATATCGAGGCGGGAAATATCTATTTTATCGCGACCGTAAGCATCGAAAAATCGATCGCGGTACCTAACTGTTTTCAAATTAAATTCGAGTGTCCACGCGCCCCAGAATAGATCAATATGTCTATCTGAAACTCCCGCGTTACCGAGATCTATAAACGATGACAAACTCCATCCGTCAAGCATTATATTCGGTAAGCAGTAATCACCGTGTACGAGCGTATCCCGTTCAAGCTCATGTCCGCGCGAGATCAGGCATTCGTACGCCTCCTCACCCGAGGAGTAGCCAAAGCTGTCGGGAAAATGCGACTTGTCGTAATTATCGTTTAAGTAATTCGTCTTTGCAAGCGAGAGATATTCATCCGTTTTATTCATCACGGGGCAGTCGGTACAGTCCACCTCGTGCAGTTTTCTGAGCTCGTATCCCATAAATTCCGCCAAACGATGGGGATCGGATATATAATCGGTATGTGTGGCATCCTCGCCTCGCACCCTCCGCGTCAGCATCCAATCACACTCATCGGTTACGTACTCAACAACCTCGGGACCTATACCCTTGGAATAAAAATACCCGTTCATCAGAGCCTCTCTCTCAAGAGAGCCTCTTTGAGATTTCTTGAGATAAAATCCGTCCCCCTTATCTATAAAATACACTCTCGCCTCGGGAGAGCACGAGCTGTCGAATATTTCTCCCCCGTCAATAGCCGCAGCAACCGTAGGAGGTAATATAAAAGGAATTCTTTCTATTCTTGTCCGTGTCATAATTCGACCTCCTTTGGTAATACCGACAAGACGGCAATCGCATTTTTACGTGACGTTTACTGCTGTAAAATTAACTTTTGAACTTTGCTCAAAAGTAACATTTGTCCTTAACCGTTTTCCTTTGCGGTGGTAATGGAGGCGATAAGTCTGCGCCTAATTGAGCCGCATTTGTTTCTTAGCTCTTTGTACGTGACCTCGCTCATTTTTCCTTTTCTGAAAATCAGTTCAAGCCAATACTCGGTTTCAGAACATTCTTTCAAAGATATTTCAAGCTTGTTTACAAAATCGGCTTTACTCTGTGCGTATTTTGCTTCGTGAATATTCGCTCCTATCGACGATGAAGAACGAACGATTTGATTAACATAAACAGAGCAGCCTTTGATTTCATCGCAAAGGTCGGAGATTTGGAGGGCAAATTCTATGGCGTCCTCTCGTAGTTGGTTTTTATTGTCGGTCATTTTGTCTTGCTCCTTTGTTCTGTAGCATTTGTCGATATGTTGCTTCGCAACTCGATATTTGCTCGCTCCGCAAGCAATCGATATATTTCTCGCTACGCTCGAAATTCGATATGTTGCCTGTGGCAACGAGTGTCGATTGCGCCGCTGTTGTTACTTATCTCGCGTTGCCCGTTGGGCAACGTATATCGAGCGCTTTAGCGCCATATCGAGTCGTAGACATATCGAGCGTCGCATCAGCGGCGCATATCGACGTCGAGTCGTCGTTCGAGACGGACGGCGGGCTCGACATGTCCTGTCATCGGGAACAAGTCAAAAGGATAAACCGTATCCGCATCGTAGCCAAGTGTACGAAACAGTCCGACGTCGCGCGCGAGGGTTTTCGGATTGCAGGATATATATACCACGCGCTTTGGTACAAGGCTCGCAACAAATCTCACAAGTCGCTCGTCGCACCCTGCCCTTGGTGGATCAAGTATGATTATATCCGGCTCTATTTTTCTTCCGAGCTTTTTCTGTGCATTTGCGAGCAGCTCTTCCGTTTCGGTAGCATCACCGGTGAAAAAGCTGGCGTTGGTAATACCGTTATCACGGGCATTTTCCTCAGCACATCTAACTGCGCTCTCAACGATTTCTATTCCTATAAGCTCCCCTACAGTGTCTGCCATTGACAGTCCTATAGAACCTGCACCGCAGAAAAGATCAAGGAGCGTGTCGCTTTTTGTCGGCGCGGCAAGCTCTTTTGCCTTGGCGTAAAGCAGCTCTGCCGCATCGTGATTTACTTGATAGAACGACGGTGCGCTGATCTTGAGCCTCACCCCTGCCAGAGTATCATAAATATAATCTCGACCGTAGAGGGTTCTATATTCGTCACCGAGAATTACGTTTGTAGCCTCTGTGTTTCTGTTTATAAGAATTCCGACAGTCATCGGAAAGCTCTTGCACACCGTATCAACGAGGGTATCTTCCGCAGGGAGCTTGTCACCGTTGATAACCAGCGTCAGGAGTATCTCTCCTGACACCTCACCGCGCCTCAGATATACGTGGCGCAGAAGTCCCTTGCCGCTTTCCTCATCATACACGCTTATAGCGTTATTCTTAAAATAACCTTTCAGCACTTCAATAATTTCCGCAAATTCGCGAGGTGCTATCTGACAGTCCTCAACAGGAGATACCCTGTGAGATTTAGGAGCGTAGAAGCCTACGCGGTACTCACCGTCAACAAGTGCTATTGGATACTGCGCCTTATTTCTGTATCTTTTTTCGCATGGTGACACCGTGATCGGTGCTACGCTTATTCCACGGAGCGAGGACGTGGCAAAAAGGCGTCTTACACTCTCTTCCTTGAGCGACGCTTCATGAGGGTATCCTATGTTCTTGTATGCACAGCTGCGGCATGCACGCTCTGTACATCTTTCAGCTATGCGAAGTGGTGAGAGTGTTATATACCTCTCCACTCTTCCGACGAGGTAATTCTTGTTTATCTTTATCAGCCTTACCTCACATCTGTCACCCGTTACTGCATCGCTGACGAATACCACCTGACCATCTACCCGTCCAACGCCAAAGCCGAGATCGGTAATATCCGTAATATCCACAGTAACAATTTGGTTCTTTTTATATACCATTTTCGCTCCAAATGTAAACAATCATTTATATATAATCGTCTTTTGTCAAATTTCTGTATTCCTTGGGAGTAACTCCAAACGAGCTCTTAAACGTCTTAGTGAAGTATGAAGGATCATTAAATCCGCACTCCTCCGCTATCTCGTTTATGCTCTTTCCACTTTCATTAAGCAGCTTTTTTGCAAGCTTTAACCTATATGAGATTATGTACTGTCTGAGGGTGATACCGCGTCTGTCCTTTAAGACCTTGGACACGTAGAATGGGTGATAACCGAATATCGCACCTATCTCGGTGTTGGATATGTCATCTCCTGCATTTTCACGGATATAATTGTCGAGTGCCTCAACCATTCTCGCAGGCAGGGCATCCTCGCTCGACGTTTCTATTATTTTCAAAAGCAACTGCTTGAGGACGGCGGATGCCTGCTCTCTGTAGTGCCCCTCCGCGGATGTGAACAACGCAACAATACGTAAAAATACGTCCCTCTCGCTCTCCATGTCGGGAATATGCACAACCCGAGAGAGCGGCTCTATGCTGTTTACGTGAAGCAGGCTCTCGTCATAGGCGTCCTTACCGACGGGCTTGATCACGTCACTGATATGTGAGTAATCCGCAGACGTGTCAAAAGTAATTACCGCCATTCTCAAATACTGTCCCTTGAGCTTGTACGGTATACCTGCCGGGATAAAGAGCAAGTGTCCCGGAGAAAAGTGCCCTAGCTTTACACCGTCGACAACTGCCACGACGTCGCCCGATACTATATATATAATCCTTGAATCGTATGCCACACACTCATCCGAGCGATTAATTCTCTCGTATAGCGAGGCAGATCTGACGTAAGGGTTCAGAAGATTAAGATCCATATCAACCTCATTCAAAAAGTAAGCATTCTCTGTTTGTTCCGTAGAACACATCAGCATGTCCCGATATCATTTTAAGAAACTCCTCAAATCTTGCCCAATCGTCGTGAATATCAAACTCATAGGCGTGTCCCCATACATAAAAGAGCTGTGGCTCATCAAGCTTCATTGATAAAAATTTCTCACCGAGCTCAAACATCTTATCCATCTCTCTGTGATGGTACACAGTGGGATTAAAGGTAATAAGCTCTGTCTGTAAATCAAAATTGTGCGTAGAAGTCACGGTTCTTGCATACTTGATGCCCGTTCTCTCCTTAATAACTCTCACAACCTCATCGCTGTATGTACCATAAGGATATGCGTGTCCGACTACCTCGTATCCCGCAAGCTCGGAAAGTATGATCCTGTCCTCCTCAAGCTCACGGAAGATCTCGTCCGCCGAAAGATTTTCAAGATGCGGATGTGTAAGAGAGTGAGTCGCTACCTCGTGTCCCGAATATACCGCCCTTACATCCTCGCGGCTAACTTTTTTGTGAGAAACAAGCTTGCCCTCACGCATAAGTTCACAGCCTTGACCAAGAAGCTGTGAATTAAGGTTAAATGTGCCCTTGAGTCCGTATTTGTTAAATAACTCGACAAGTCTTATATCCTGTTTTACACCGTCATCGTAGCTAAAGGTTACAGCCTTCATTTTACCGCCAAAACTCTTCATAGTATATCTCCCAAAAGCTTTTTGTTTTATTTTAATACATATTTACAAAAAAGTCAATCGCCAATTGAGATATAAGACTTGCAAAGTCACTCAATATGTGCTAAAATAACTACTATCGGAGGTCATGCCGCACCTTATCGATTAAACTTAATCAAATACACAGGAGGAATCCCCGATTTGATAAAAAACGTCTTTCTCGACCTTGATGATACCCTGCTCGATTTCACGAGAGCTGAGGCCGAGGCAATAAGAGGAGCCTTCATCGAGATTGGAATACCGCCGACTGACGAAAACGTAAGTCTGTACAGTAAAATAAATCGCAGCTGCTGGGAGCGTCTGGAAATCGGAGAGCTCACGCGCGACGAGGTGTTGCACACGCGCTTTGATATACTTTTCTCACATCTCGGTATCAACGGTGATTCCCATACGACGCAACAGATATATGAGCACAAACTCAGCCTTGGCGCCTATTATCTCGACGGTGCGGAGGATCTGTTGTGCGCCTTACACGGCAAATACCGTCTGTATATGGCTACCAACGGGATAGTAAACGTGCAGAAGCCCAGAGTTGAAAAAACAGGCATAGCAAAGTATTTCGATGGGATATTCATATCCGAGCATATCGGCTTTAATAAGCCTGACGTCAGATTTTTCGACACCTGCTTTGCCTCACTCCCCGATGCAAAAAGAACGGAGAGCGTCATTGTAGGTGACAGTCTGACCTCGGATATAAAGGGTGGACGCGCCGCAGGTATAAAAACCGTGTGGTTTAATCCAAGGCGGAAGCAGAACACGACGGATATAACACCCGACTATGAAATACACGCTCATCATGAGCTGATAGAATTACTTAAAGGAATGTAAAGGACAAACCATGTATTACGGATATAACATAAGCGATTACACCGCGGAGCTTGCTCGCCGTGCCGAGGAGGACTGCCGCGAGGTGTTCAGAAGGATTGATGAAAACGCGCTGTATTGCTCCGCAAAGGTGCTTTCCGCGTTTCAGGAATGCAGAGTATCCACCACCGACTTTCTTGAGGTGACGGGATACGGCTTCACAGATGCGGGACGTGAGAAGCTCGAGGAGGTCTGCGCCAAAATCTTCGGTGCAGAGGATGCGCTCGTAAGACCACAGATAATGTCCGGTACACACGCACTTGCAATAACGCTCGGTGGACTTCTGAAGCCGGGAGATACGCTTTTATACATCACGGGTGAGCCCTACGACACCTTGAAGAGTGTTATAGGAACTGCGGGAGATAGCAGAAACTCGCTCATAAAGTATGGCGTAAAATACGAGGAGATAGACCTCATCGACAGTAAATTTGACCTTGCCTCCATAAGAGAGAGACTCTCAAAGGGTGACGTAAAAATGGCAGCTATCCAGCGCAGCAGAGGCTACTCACAGAGAAAGTCGCTCACCATATCGCAGATAGAGGAGGCAATCAAGGTATGCAAAGAAGTTTCCCCCGATACGATAATCATGGTTGACAACTGCTACGGCGAATTCACGGAGGATAAAGAGCCAACCGAGGTGGGCGCAGACGTGTTCGTCGGCTCTATGATGAAGAATCTCGGAGCGGGCTATGCACTCAGCGGAGGCTACTGTATAGGCAGACGTGACGTAATCGAGGACATCGCGGAGAGGCTCACCGCCCCCTGCATAGGTAAGTCGCTCGGAGCAAACTACAATCAGCTCGCTTCACTCTACAAGGGCATATTTATGGCGCCCACAACAACCGCAGCTACTCTCAAGTCGATGGCTTTCGCCGCAAGATTGCTTGAGCTTGCAGGCTACACCGACGTATCCCCGAGATATGATGAGAAACGCACGGATATTGTCCAGACACTCGACCTGCACTCCGCAGACAAGCTCATAAAATTCTGTAAGGGCATTCAGATGGGCTCACCCGTAGAGTCATACTGTATTCCCGAGCCCGGAAAGTCGGATCGTAGCCATGTCGTTCT
>JAZNHE010000090.1:0-4735 GCA_045576795.1 Eubacteriales bacterium
TTGAAGGCAGAGATCGATCAGGCAATCGCAACGCTGAAAGAAAACGGTGTGATTGATAATCTCAAAGAGACTTGGCTCTCCGACGAAGCTATGAAATCGGATCCTCAGCCTGCAACGATTGAAACTATTCCCGGTGCGGAGACCATTAAGGTTGGTATCAGCGGAGTTCTTGCTCCTATGGACTATGCAACTGCGGACGGCAAGCCCGGTGGCTTCAACGTAGCTCTTATCGGTGAAATTTCAAAGCTGATCGGAAAGAATATTGAGTTCGTTAATATTGATCCCGATTCCAAATTCCTCGCTCTCTCCAGTGGAACGATCGATCTGTTTTTCTGGAATTTCTATAATTCGTTCATCACCGAGGATTACGAAGTTTCCGAGCCGTATTTGGAAGATAACGGCGCACTCATAATCAAAAAGGCAGCCGATTGATAGCCAACAACCAAAATAAAAACACGTTCAAGAAGTTTCGGCGTGTATGTTGACCGATACAAACCCGCGTATTCTATTCGTGTTTCTCAAAAGAACTTTGGGTTTGAGAACAACATCAAATCCGTTCCGCTTTATGCGACTTTCTGTATTGTTTGAAAGAGGGCTATATGGAAAAAGAACAGCGTAAATGCGTGGTGGAATATAGACCTGCGGAACCGGGAGTGTATTTATCCGAAATGGCTAAATATCATTTGAGTTCAAGGGTGCCATACGGTCGGATTATAAGAGATAAAGATATACGCAATGCTCTCGCAAAGCTGTTTGGCGTTTCGTGGGTTAGCTTTGAACGCGATTATGCTCAAATGATGCAGATTCTATGGGATGATACCGCTATGCAATCTTGGAATCGCCATCGAATCGTTTCCGACGGAGGTAATGTCTATCCATTTATGGAGGAGCAACTGATGGCAGAGGGGTTTGAACTTGTTCCATCAAAACGATCAAAGGGTGAATACAGAGTAGTCGATTATAAAAAGTATTTGTATGACTTTGAGAAGGAGTGCTCGCTCGTTCTTGAAGATTTCATAAAGTATAAATTGGATCGAGATATATTGTAACTGTTATGACGGGGAGAGCTGACAATTATTTGTTTTATGAAGCAGAACAAAGTCCTCTTAACTTCTCTGAAGATGAAAAACGAAAGTATCTTTTTCTGAAGCAGATGAACACGCTGAACTCTTTTCGTGAAAGAAATGCAATCAGTAAGGAGCAGTACGATATAAGTTATAACGGACTTGTATCTAAAATGGGGATAACAGATGAGGAACTAAAAGAATGGCTTTAAGCTAAGCAACAAGTCGAATATTTGATTCGCAGAAAGTGTGATATATGAAGAACAATAAACGCTCACTTTTCATTCTAAAGTATTTGACCGAACAAACAGACGAAAAGCATCTTGCTACGATTACGAATATAAATGAGTATCTTAGGCAGTATGATCTCGATGCAAACCGCGAGACAATAAGTGACTGCATCAAAGAGCTGCAAGACGTAGGGTATGATATATTCTGTGTTCGCAGTACCCAAAATCAATACTATATGCGAGAGCGTCCGTTTAGTCTTGCAGAGGTAAAGCTTCTTGTTGACGCTGTGCAATCAAGTAGATTTATCTCGGAGGAACAGAGCTTGGAGCTTGTTTCAAAGCTCGCAGATCTTGTCGGTTCTCATAAGGGCGAAATACTAAAACGGCATTTATATATAGAAAGCCGCGCAAAAACAGATAATGCCGGCATTATGGAATACGTGGATAAGATTCACCAAGCCATTACCGAGAATAGAAAGATCAAGTTCAAATACTTTGAGTATAACGCAAACAAGGAAAAGGTTTTGCGTTATGACGGATATACATACACACTTTCTCCTTGCGTTCTTGTTTGGAATAACGATATGTATTACGTTGTGGGTATATATAAAGACAAGGAAGGCTTTGTTAAATTCCGTATTGACAGAATGTGCGAATTGATAGTAACCGATGAGCAGGGAGCTGAACTTCGTGCAGACTTGGATATGTCGGACTTCTTTGAAAAAGAGTTTTCTATGATGAACGGTGAAACTTGCGAAGTGGAATTGCTTTGTGAGAATAAGCTGATGAGCAGTATTGTAGATAAGTTCGGGGATGACGTTAAAACAGAGATCGTTGATGAGACGCATTTCAAAGCAATCGTTGATGTTGATCTGTCGGGGAACTTCTATGGTTGGGTGTTTGCATCAAAAGGAAAGATGCAGATCATAACCCCCGAAAGAGTAAAAGATGAATTTCAAAGCATCGTGGACGCCTATGTTCAATAAAACAAGAAAAATAGGATGAGGTGCGGAAAAAGTTCCGCACCTCACTTTCTGAAACCCGATTGACAAAGATCGGGTTTTATTGTATAATATAACTGAACTTAATGTTCGACTATTCGGAGGGAATCAAAGATGCGTAGCGTGAATGAGGACAGACTTCAAAAAACACTTGAGTATATTTTGGAGTATCAGAAAAGGGAAAGCAAAGCGCCGACATACAGACAGATACAGAAGGAGTGTGGATATAACTCTCTCGGAACGGTTGCAGCAGATGTTGCACGGCTCAAGAAGCGCCACCTAATTGAGTCATCTGACGAGGGCGGATGGAACAGTATCAAGCTCCCGAACAGACTGTCTGTTGAGGATAAGCACAATTGCTTTATTTGTGGTGCTGTACCGTGTGGACAGCCTTCTCCCGCAATAGAGGATATTGAAGCAACCGTTGTGCTCCCCGATGCTATTTTTGGATGTGCTGACCATATCATACTCCACGCTACCGGTCCAAGTATGATAAAACGAGGAATCTTTGACGGAGATCTACTTGTCGTAAGAAAACAATCAACGGCAGATCTTGGAGATACTGTCATTGCAATGCTTGAAGGCGGTGAAAGTACCTGCAAGATCTTGGATAAGAAAAACGGCAAGTATTATCTGAGAGCAGCAAATGATGAGCTGAACGAGAAGGGAAGGCGAAAGTATGACGTCTATCCTCAATCCGATTGGTCGATATTCGGCGTTGTGGACTACGTGATCCACGCTCCCGTGTGCGATGAGTTCGATTAAGCGGTTGTTGAACTGCGTGGGCAAAGGAGATGTTTAACTATGAAGCGTGTTCCGATAAAGGAAAGATTAGTGAACGAAAAAACGATTGATCGATATGCCGATAAAACGGCAGTATCGTGTGTGCCTCTCCCTGCGATGTATGTGGAAGTAGGTGTTACTACCAAATAAGGGAGGACAGCATGGAAAACTATATGGTTTATACTCCCGAAGCGCATATTGCTATAACAGAGGTTTATGCAGAGAACGGGGTGGTTTACTTGAAGTTCAAGAAGCCGAAAACTCAAATCTATGAAGTAATGACACTTGATATGTTTCTATCAATGGTATATCAGACATTAGAAAGAAAATACTATGACGAATCGTTTTGATGAGTAGAGAACCCGAGCGAGGTGCTCACCGCAAACGAGGAAATTGAATGATAACTCAATACGAGCTGAACCAAGCGAGTTTAGCCGAGAGAGTTCTACGGACAAGTTATGACCGTAGGCTTTCTCGGCATTTTTGTTTTATAGGAGGATTCTGAATGGAGAAAGACAAGATTTGCAGTTGTTGTCAACACGAAGCAGATACCAAGCAAGTGGCTGAACTGACAGAAGCTTGCAGAGTATATAGGATTATTCAAAACATCACAAACGCCGGATGCGATGCGGAAGTTAAGAAGGTCAAAGGTGAACTCAAAATACTTTCGGTAAGGAAAAGCGTTGCATCGGATTTTACTACAATAAATTAAATATAGAAAACCATTGATGAAGTGGCATCAATGAAGGACCAAGCGGGGTCGATAAGTTGCATTTTTTAATGCAATTTATTGGCTCCACTTTTTTTGTTTGGAGCTCCCCGCTTGGAGAAAGGACTCCAAATGAAAATGATGTGGCTGTGTTACAACGCCAAATATCCCTAACGGGGTCTCAAATTGAGACGCGCGGTAATTTGAATACTACTCCCATAATATTTATTTTTCGCATGGTGGCTAATTTTTGCCGAAAAAGTTCCCAACTCATAAGTAGGAGGATTAAGTAAACAATTTGTAAATTCAGCAAAAATATGTTGCTCAAATCGCAAAAAAGTAAGCAACGAATAGTAGGAGAATGAAAATAATTTATGAATTTTTGAAAAAAGTGGTGGATTTTAGGCTTTCTCGCTGCCTACCTATTGAGGGGATATATTTTCGCAGGACAAATTCAGCGTTTTCGATTCGGTAAATAAGTGAGAGGATCTCGCATCTCAATTTGAGACACGGACGTGTGAGGCAATCATTGGGCAGTGTGGATAGCAAATTTGAATACTGCCCCCACAAATACATAATCGCTATCCGAGAGGAAGGAGGATGCGGACGGTGATAGCGACGAGAATTATGACTCGTCGTGTATGGAGACATTCGAGCGAGTGAGGATGTCTTCAACATAGAAGCGTGGTGCAAGCGCAGATGCAACACGCGGTCTCCGAAGGTGAGCGCTTCGGAGACATAGGCTGCCACGTCAGCCTATGCCCTCGGCAGAGCGCAATGGACTTTTGATGCGGAGTGTCAAAAGTGCCTTTGCGTTACTTTTGACAAAAGTAACAAAACCCACCGAGTCGCTCGTTTCACTCGCAAAAAAATAACCGCGTCTTGCGGAAAGAACGGAGGTGAAAGCATAGACAGAACAGTAAGCATAACCCTCGGGAAAGGATGCCT
>JAZNHE010000091.1:0-7174 GCA_045576795.1 Eubacteriales bacterium
CCATACGGGCGAATTTGAAAAGGCAATATATTGGAAGCAGGATCCTAATCTTGCAAAGACAAATTAATATAACCGAGAATAAAAAAACGGCAGCTCGACCTTATGGTCACGAGCTGCCGTCTACATTTTGAAAAGAAAAGATCCCGCTCGTCTGAGCGGGATCCTTGGTGCCGGTAGTCGGGGTCGAACCGACACGGTATTGCTACCTTCGGATTTTGAGTCCGACGCGTCTGCCAATTCCACCATACCGGCAAATGGTGTTGATTTTGTCAACGCAATGTATTATAGCATATATTTTTTGAAAAATCAATATGTTTGCTAAAAAAAACATAAGGGCAAAATCGGATTTTATATTGTAATTTTAAAATATATATGCTACAATATAGCTGTATAATTGTGTTTTATGGAGAAATTATGTCAGACGAGCTTCTTTTCAGCGTTGATGATGCTCTTGTTTCCAATCTTGACAGATTGTCGCGTGAGCATAGTATCGTAAGTGAACAGCGCCTGCTTGAAATGCGCGATATAGCCGAAAATATGGTTTGTGCATCACTTCCGCTTATAGACAGCGGTCTTGACGCATGTGATACACTTGCTTATCTTTCCGACAGTATGATACTCGGAGGGTATTCCTTATCGGAGCTTACCTCCAAGGAGAGTGCGACAGAGCTGTTAAAGACGTTATCTGCACTTGAGCGTCTTGATAAAGCGGTGTTATCCTCATACTACGTTTCCGCTATGCGCAACCGCGGTGTACGTATATCGGAGTCGGATTTTTTACCAGGAACTCATACGGCTGAAACCTTTACGTATGTAAAAAACATTTTTTCCGATGAGGCGTATGACGTATTTTCCCAGGAGTTTTCAAATGCGACGGTGAAATATTCAAATTCCTTTAAGGACTGTGCGACGGCTGTATCCGATGGAGAATTTGAGTATTGCCTACTACCTCTTGAAGAGAGAGGGGGAGTGAGATTGCCTACGGTATCCGAAATAATTTTCAGAAACGATTTTAAGATCAACTCTGTAATTTCCGTATTCGGCAGTGACGGAATGGCGGATATGAAATATGCGTTGATCTCCAAGAGCTTCTCCTTGCCCGATTGCAGTGACGATGACGACAGATATCTTGAGGTAAGGCTCGGGGCATCGGGTGACTCCGTGCTTGCGGATTTTCTTCTCACAGTTGACTATTTTTCTATGAGCGTTTACAGAGTTAACACGCTTACGATTGATAACGAGGGGAATAGTGAAATCTACTATTCGGTGGTTATCAGAGATGAGGGAAATGATCTTACGCCGCTTTTGACGTATCTAACCTTGTTCAATAGGGATTTTGTTCCCGTTGGAGTATATAAAAATCTTGAGTGAAAGGAATATAAGAAGATGAAAAAACATATTGAATACAAGACACACGGAACTTGTTCAAGAGCAGTTATAGTAGACGTCGAGGATGATGTAATCGTAGATTGCTCATTCGTTGGAGGATGCTCAGGTAATACACAGGGCGTTGCCGCTTTGGTTGTTGGAATGAGAGTAGATGAGGCTATAAACAAAATCAAGGGTATAAAGTGCGGTATGAAGAATACGTCGTGCCCCGATCAGCTTGCCCTCGCGCTTGAAGAAGCCGCAAAATAATTAAAATATACAGGAGGTCTTTCAAAAATGAAAAACTATCAGGTAGAATATGAAAAGTGGTTAGCATCAGACGTTCTTAGCAAAGAAGAGAAGACGGAGCTTTTATCAATCAGGGATGATGAGGAGGCAAAGGAATTGCGCTTTGGTGCGCCAATGGACTTTGGTACCGCAGGACTCCGTTCCACGATGTATATGGGCATTGGCTGTATGAACAGATTTACCGTAGCCCATACCACCAGAGGTATAGCTGCGCTTATTAAGGCAGAGGGCGGAGAAGACCGTGGTGTAGCAATTGCTTATGACTCACGTAACCATTCCCGTGAATTTGCAGAGGTTAGCGCGTGCGTTCTCGCAGGTGCCGGAATTAAAGTATATATTTTTGATGATCTTCGTCCGACTCCGGAGCTTTCTTACGCAGTAAGAAAAACCAATGCTCTCGCAGGAATAAATATTACAGCCTCGCATAATCCCAAAGAATACAACGGCTACAAGGCTTATTGGGAGGACGGTGCGCAGTTAGCACCCGAGCAGGCAAGTGTTGTTGCTAACGAGAGGGCAAAATTTGATTGTCTTGATATGACCGGCATTGCAGATTTCAGCGAAGCGGTTAATAGCGGAATTATAACCGTCCTTGGTACAGAATTTGATGCTATGTATCTTGACGAGGTGGCCGCTACGGCAATAAATCCCGATCTTGTATCAGATGTTGCAGATACACTCAAGGTTGTTTACACACCCTTGCACGGAGCAGGATATAAGCTTGTTCCCGAGGTGTTTACAAGAATAGGTCTTAAGCATCTCTATACCGTGGATTCTCAGATGACTCCCGACGGTAATTTCCCGACGGTTAAGAAGCCCAATCCCGAATACCCCGATGTTTTCAAGGAGGGTATCGAAATAGCCAACAGCGTGGGCTCCGACATAGTTATTGCCACAGACCCCGACTCTGACCGTGTTGGCGTTATGACCAGAACTCCCGACGGCAGCTTTACAACCATTACGGGTAATCAGATGGGAGCGCTTCTTCTTGACTACGCCATCTCACAGCGCAAGCTTCTCGGCAAGCTTCCCGAATATGCATACTGTGTTAAGAGCATTGTATCTACCGATATGGCATACAAGATTGCAGAGAGCAACGGTATCATACTTCACGATGTTCTTACAGGCTTCAAATTTATAGGTGAGGTAATAAAGAACTACGAGAAGGAGGGCAAGGCAGACGGCTTTGTTCTCGGCTTTGAGGAGAGCTACGGTTATCTTCTCGGCACGTATGCAAGAGACAAGGATGCGGTAGAGGGCTCAATGATGATACTTGAGATGACCGCGTACTATAAAAAGCAGAATATGACTCTTTCCGATGCACTTGCAGCTCTCTATGAGAAATACGGTGTTTACGGCGAGAGAGTTATCGATATATACATGGAAGGACTCGACGGCATAGAGAAGAGAAAGCGTATTATGCAATCTCTGCGTGACAATGCTCCGACAGCGATAGGCGGATATAAGGTAGTAAAGGTTGGCGATTACAAGAAGGGAACAACTCTTAATACTGTAACCGGTTTTGAGGAGCCTACGGGTCAGCCCACCTCCGACGTGCTTTATTACACACTTGAGAATGAGGATAAAATTATTGTACGTCCTTCGGGCACCGAGCCTAAAATTAAGATCTACATTCTCGCGCACGACACAGATAAGGCTTTGCTTGACAAGAAGACAGAGCTTTATTGCATAGATTCCAGAAAGATGACAGAGGTTTGAACCTCGGTACAAAAAAGTGACAGATAAACAGAAATATATAAGAAATTTTTCTATAATAGCTCATATTGACCATGGTAAATCGACACTCGCGGACCGTATCCTCGAGAAGACCAAAACGGTCGCATCGCGTGATATGGAGTCACAGATACTCGATAATATGGATCTTGAACGTGAGCGAGGAATTACTATCAAGGCAAGAGCTGTAAAGCTCAATTACAGAGCGCAAAACGGTGAAGATTACATCTTTAACCTTATAGACACCCCCGGCCACGTAGACTTTGGATACGAGGTGTCGCGTTCCTTACAGGCGTGTGAAGGAGCACTTTTGGTAGTGGATGCTACACAGGGCGTCGAGGCACAGACTCTTGCCAATGCTTACCTTGCCGTAGACAACAATCTTGAGATATTGCCTGTAATAAATAAGATTGATCTTGCATCGGCGGATATTGAGGGCGCGAGAAAGGAAATTGAGGACATTATCGGTATTCCTGCCGAGGGATGTCCTGCCGTCTCTGCCAAAAACGGTATAAACATCGAAGATGTTCTTGAAAAAATAGTTAGCGATATACCTTCACCGCGCGGTGATATCAATGCTCCGCTCAAGGCGCTCATATTCGATTCCCACTATGATTCGTACCTTGGCGTCGTTGTATATATAAGAGTCCTTGACGGAACTATAAAGCCGGGTGATAGAATTCGCCTTATGGCAAGAGGTACGGAATTTGAGGTTGTTGACGTAGGCACTATGGAGCCTTTCGGACTTGCAAAGGCAGATAGCCTTTCAGCGGGCGAAGTAGGATATATTACGGCATCTATTAAAACAGTAGGCGATACCCGTGTGGGCGATACCATAACAACTGCGGAAAACGGTGCGGACGAGCCTTTACCCGGCTTCCGTGACGTGCATCCTATGGTTTATTCCGGTATTTATCCTGCCGACGGAGCAAGATACGGTGACTTGCGTGACGCACTGGAAAAGCTTCAGTTGAACGATGCATCGCTTGTATTTGAGCCCGAGACGTCTATTGCCTTGGGCTTCGGATTCCGTTGCGGATTTCTCGGGCTTCTGCATATGGAGATAATAGAGGAGCGATTGGAGAGGGAATTCAATCTCGATCTTATCACAACAGCGCCTTCGGTAATTTACAAGGTTGAACTGCGCAACGGTGAGACCGTTATGGTAGACAACCCGTCAATGTTCCCACCGCCCGACGAGATAGACACCTCATACGAGCCGATGATGAACGCCACAGTAATTACTCCCACAGAGTTTGTTGGCGGAATTATGGATCTTTGTCAGGAGCGCAGAGGTGTATTCGTGGATATGAAATATCTCGATACCGAAAGAGTGGAATTGCACTATGAGCTTCCTCTCAACGAAATAATATACGATTTCTTTGACGCACTTAAGAGCAGATCAAAGGGATACGCCTCCCTTGACTATGAACTTAAGGGATATGAGGCATCCAAGCTTGTAAAGCTTGATTTTATGCTCAATGGTGAGGTGGTCGATGCACTGTCATTTATTGTGTTTGAGGACAGGGCATACGGCAGGGCAAGAAAAATTGCCGAGAAGCTTAAGGAAAATATTCCGCGTCAGCTCTTTGAGATTCCGATTCAAGCTGCTATTGGCTCGAAAATAATCGCTCGTGAAACAGTTAAGGCAATGCGTAAGGACGTATTGGCTAAATGCTACGGCGGAGATATTACGAGAAAGAAGAAGCTGCTTGAAAAGCAAAAGGAAGGAAAGAAAAAGATGCGTAAGCTCGGTAGCGTAGAGGTTACGCCCGAGGCGTTCATGGCGGTATTGAGGCTCGATGATGGCAACTGATTCTATCGGCCTCTATATTCACATTCCTTACTGTGTAAGAAAGTGTAATTATTGTGATTTTTGCTCACTGCCAATAGGGACACGCACTGTACCTGACACATACGTCAATAAGCTTTGCGAGGAGATACGCTCATACAATAAGGAGAATAAAACCAAAACCATGCTTTCAACGGTATATATTGGCGGTGGCACACCGTCATTATTGACTGCTGAACAGCTTAATTTCATATTTGATGCAGTGAATGACTGCTTCGAAATTCCCGAGGACTGCGAGATTACAATTGAGGTAAATCCCGGCACTCTCACGTGTGAAAAGGCTGCCACATTCAAACGCCTTGGTATAAACAGAGTAAGCGTAGGGTTGCAATCAATTCACGAAAAAGAGTTGAAAAAACTTGGCAGAATACACAGCTACGATGATTTTATAACCTCATATCACATATTGCGAGATGTGGGCATAAGCAATATAAACGTGGACCTTATGTATGGCATACCTTATCAAAGTAAGGAGAGCTTTGTATCGACTCTTCATGAGATTGTGGCACTCGCCCCAGAGCATATATCGGCATATGGGTTAATAGTAGAGGACGGCACTCGATTCGGCGACGAGAGACAGACGTTGATGCTTCCAACTACCGATACGGAGTGTGATATGTATGATATCTGTCGAGATATTCTTGCTCGCACAGGGTATATTCACTATGAGATATCAAACTATGCAAGGTCGGGGTATGAGAGCAGACACAATTTAATATACTGGCATATGAATGAATATATCGGTGTAGGTGCGGCGGCTCACTCTTATTATCTTGGCAAAAGATATTTTAATACAGCCGACGTAAATGAATATATCAGCCTCCCATCCGTCAATCATATTATTACAGAGGAATCGGAAGACGATTTAAAGTATGAGTATGCAATGCTGAGACTTAGGCTTAAGGAGGGCTTTTCTCTCTCTGAATACCGCAGAAAATTCGGGGCATCCTTTACCGAAGGAAAAGAACAAATAATGTCAAGGCTTTCCTCTGACGGTCTTATCAGCCTTACCGATGACAGAATTTCTCTTACGGAGAAGGGCTTCTATCTCAGCAACGCCATTCTCGTTGAAATTCTTTGAAAGCTCTTGACAATAAACGCATACATAGTATAAAATAATATCAGAAATACAAAATATTTATAGGAGATCAACATGGCAGAATTTGAAAAGGACAACCAGCTCGAGGAAGAGCTTGATGAGAACATCATCACCCTTACCGATGAGGAAACAGGTGAGGAAGAGGATTTTGAGATCTATGCAAAGGCTACTATCGATGAGAAGATTTACTTCGCACTCGTTCCTGTGGATGACGATGGTGATGAGTACGTAATTCTCAGAGCTACTGTGGACGGCGAGGATCTTCTCTTTGAAACCATTGAGGATGACGATGAGTTTGAGAAGGTAGAGGATTACTTCAACGATCTTCTTTTTAGCGAGGTTGATTACGACGAGGACTGATAATTTTCTCCTGCGGAGTGCGTGATATTGTGATATTTGGACCGACACACTTACAAAGGGAGTCTGGACTTCTTTTATCGGGATGCAGGCCTCCTGTGAGGGACTGTTTTTATACCTCCCTGACACAGACGTTGGAAGCGCAATGAAAAAGAGAGGACACCCACCTGGTCATACCGGGTTAAAAATTGCCTTACACGGCTCTCGCGGGTATCTTAGCGCGTCATTCGTAAGAATGGCGCGCTAAAGTTATGCTTGCCAATTGACAAGCATTACATCATTACGAGCTTTGGTGAGTAACATCATTATGCGCAGCATAACATCATTTTTGCGTTAGCAAATACATCATTTCAAAAAGAACAGACCGCCGGTCTGTTCTTTTTTCTTTTCCGTCTACATAGGCTTGTATATAGAAAAGATGAAGGATGGGGAGCTATGTCCGCAAGAATAAAGGG
>JAZNHE010000092.1:0-4159 GCA_045576795.1 Eubacteriales bacterium
CATTACTTCCATTGCGTCCCGTATCCTGCCCTCATAAAACATCAGAGCTCTGTTCGGCACAAGACCGGCGGCTTTCTTAACATTACCTAATCTATAATGACACAAACCGCGGTACACCCTGCTTGACTTTGTGCCTTTAGGAACGAATTTGTCAAGAACGAATGCGCAAATATTTATTTCGTCATCAGAAATATTCCCCAAACTCTTTGCGGTCAAAATATTTTCCACGTACGCATACCCCGTAGCTCCCGTGGGATGATAACATTCGAGCAAGGTGTCACGGTAAAATTCGTCTCCGCACAAGCCGCCTCTATGTAAATAATACGCACAACGAAAATAATCTCTATTATTGCGCGCCTGCATTGCTTTATTGTAGTAATCCTGCGCCGCTTCTCGAGATTTCTTTTCGTCGTACTCGCGACGTTCCTTGGCTGATTCCTTTTCTTTAGCACGCCGAGCATCCTCTAAGGTCTTGATAGAGGGATCATAGGGAGCGCCCCAAACCTCGGCGTTGCCATCAACATAATAATTGATATACGTCTTGCCCGTACCGGAAGGCTCATATTTCATTGTGAAAATACCTTGTCTTGTATCGTCGACCCATTCGCCCTCAAAGACCTTCCACATATCATGCATAGCGTTACCGTCCCAATCCCTGTAAACGCCACGACCGTGTTTTTTATCGTCAACCCACGGACCGTCATAGGACCAGTTCATATAAACATGCCCAAAGAGGGGGAACGCCTTATATCCCTTGGCAACTCCGCGACCGTGATGCTTACCGTCCTTCCATTCGCCCTCGTAGATATAGGACAGATAGGTGGAGCCGTCTTTTTCGTTCTTACTGTAGCTTTTATAAATGCCAAAGCCACATTTCTTTCCTTTAACCCAATCGCCTTCGTACTCCGAACCGTTATTCCACGTGTATTTGCCTTTTCCGTGACGGGAGCCGTTTACCATTTCACCTTCATAGACGCCATTATCATATTCCATACGCTCGATCTTTGCGCCGGCTGCGGGCTTAACGCTCTCTGATGCGTAAGCTGGGGCAGGATACTCAATTTTAGTGGAATCAATGATATCATCGTTTTCCCAAACGCCGGTATAATAACTGCCGTCGGCATTCGTCCATTTACCTTTACCGTGGTACTTGCCGTTTTTCCATTCGCCCTCGTAGCTACTGCCGCTTGCAAAAGCAAACTTGCCCTTGCCTTGACGGACGCCGTTTACATATTCGCCGGTATATACGTTACCGTTACCCCAACGATACGTACCCATTCCGTGATATTTACCGTCCTTCATTTCTCCTTCATAGCTATCTCCGTCACCCAAATCAAGCGAAAAGATTTGAGGTGCAGTTTCGCTTTTCGACTCGGACGGTGTCTCTGCTGTGGCAGTTTTAACGTCAGATGTCGTTTTCTTTGCAGTATCCGCAGCATTTGCAGGAGCATTACAAACAGCGTTCGTTATTTTTTCTTTCATCTCGACACGGAGTTTTTTTGTCTCATCGGACATAACGAGCCTGTCATCCTCGATAAAGAACCAATGACGTGCTATCTTGATCTGCAGCTCACTCGGCAAAAAATCACCAAAATGCTCTTTATACTCTGTGGTGCCGATATTTTCGGGAAGCGCAAAATACGAAAGAGTTTGGAGGAGTTCCGCCAGCGACTTAGCACGTTGCTTATCTACATTTACATTTACTTCGTCGAAAGTCGAGGCAGGAATAGCTATGCTGCTATCGGGATAGTAAGGAGAGTAGTCAAAGCCGATGCCTCGAACGGCATAATGGAACATTTGATAAAAGTTAAACTCTCCATTAAATTTAATGTCAAACGTCCAAGAAAATGGGTTTGCGTCATTGGTATTCGTGGAGTGATATCTCTGCTCGTAGGTGATCGCACGAGGATCACCGCCTGCCGCTGCCGTATACAGATAGTTCAGATAGGAACCGGGGCGATTGTTACGAAGGCAACGCAATGCAAGCTCGTAGCTTATGCATGGGACCTTTTGGTCATCATCAGAAAAGCATCTTATCATCTTTTCAAGGCGACTTGCCTTTTTCATCTTTTCAATTTTCTTGTCCAGCTTTTTATACTGCTTTTCAAGCTCGCTACGATCGATGCGCATAGAGCTTGTGATGATTTGCTTCTTGAAGCACGAAAAGAGCGCGTCCATATCACCGTACATCGCAAGAGCGATCTCCGGCTTCATATCACCATCGCCGCTGTACGTACCGGTTTCTTTGATCCCTTGTCGAAGCTGTGCCAATTCAGCAAAATATTCCCCAATGACAACCTGCTTATCCACAACTTTGGGCGTGGACTTTTTGGTCGTAGATTTTGTCTCTGCTTTCGGGGTAGTGCCGCCAAACAAGGCATCAAAATCGTCACTTGCTGCAGCGGTTTTCTTCTTTGTCGTTGTCTTTGTCTCAGACTTCGTAGAGGTTTTACTTGTAGTTGTCTTTGTCTCGGCCTTCGCAGAGGTTTTGCTTGTCGTTTTCTTGGCTTCGGTTTTCATTGTAGCTTTGCTCTTCACCGGAGGAGTAGCCTTTTGAGCCGAACCTGCACCGAATATGGCATCAAATGCATCGTCCGTGGCAGCAGATTTATTTGATGCAGTTTTCTTTGCAGGAGCAGACTCGTCATCGATCTTCAAGCCGGGAACAGACACGATGTTACCCAGCTCATTGAGCTGCTTCTTAAGATCGAGAGCTTTTGCTTCGTCAATTCCCGAAGCTATGGTCACCGGTGCTTTGTCCACCATACCTTTAGCCGCAGCGAGTCCAAGCCCCAACGCGGAGCATAATACCTTCGTTGTTTTTAAGGGTTGGTTGCCGACCTTTTCTAAAATAACATCGTATTTATTCTTGGCTGCCATTGCTTGTTACCTCCGTTTATTTCTTACTGAACGCAAGCGTTATTTTCATAAGACTCTCTCATACTAATTATCGCATATTTTCCATTTGTTATGGTCGCTTTTACAGCGACATTTTCGAACTGCCATTTCAGTTCTGTTGGCATTCTGCCTCACAGTCCGATTCTCCTTTGTGTACGCTCATAACATCGCCAATGTCACAGTCCAAGGCTTCGCAGATACGAAGCATAACATCCATAGATACTTTTTTATCTCTTCGAAGACTCGTCATCGTGCCCGGTGCCACGTCAGCTGCACGTCTGAGGTCTGCTTTACTCATTTTCTTATCTACAAGAACTTTCCACAGCTTGTTATAGCTTACTGTCATTGCCATCGTTATCTCCTTCATTTGTTCATCATGCATGATAGTCGTCGATAATAACCGCAGAATTTCGCCCATTGAGGCACGAATACAACTCTGCACAATATATTATAGCATGTTTTCTTCGTCTTTACAATAGGAAATGATGATATTTTGGCAAACTATCGCAAGAAGTTGATAAAGTCTGACATCCGTGTGTTAACGCGATGTAGGATGTTCTCCGTAATATGGACGAAAAGTCCGCACCAATATTCGGTGCAGACTTTTCCCACGTTCGTTCAGTATGTATAATCGAACCTAAACATAAACGCATTTCTTCCCAAAGAAGCCGGACGGTCAATTTTAGGCATAACATATATTTTACCGGCGCTTCCTATTTTGTTCATAATCAGTTCGCGCCATAAATCTTGGATTTTGCAAGAAGTTCGTAGGCATTACGATCAATATACTTTACTCCGTCCGATAGGTTACCAGACTCCAAGTCCGTAGTACGAACCATGATTGCATAATCAATCGGCGTGGGTTGGCAGAATGAATAACATTTGCCAAAGAGCCGCAGAATTGGTGAACACAGACTTAATATACAGATGATGAAAGGCGGTAGTGATTTAACACTACCGCCTTTCTCATATGATAGTTTTTTGTTAGGTATAACGATTCTCTTATTCTTCATCGTTTTCTTCGGAAATCGGAATAGTCATATTTTCCAAAGCATTCCGGAGCTGTGGATTGTGAATGACAAAGTGAATTGGCGGTGCTTTGTTCTTAGATATGACCACCCATTTCCCTTCAAGAATACGAATTTGTATATTTCTAAACGGATAGTTGCTGTTTTGCTTGATAATATAGTTTTCTTGTTTCCGACTGTAGCGAAGTGTTTGATCCATATGCAGCAAATACTCTTCGTAAGTATACGCAATA
>JAZNHE010000093.1:0-16864 GCA_045576795.1 Eubacteriales bacterium
CTCTTTTTTACTTTTTTCAATATTTTCAGAGAAAAATTCTCCAAATCAAGCTTATCTAGGTTCAATCGATTGATCGAACAATCCCAAAACATCGGGGGAGGCACGAGCCTCCCCCGGTGTTTTTGAAAAAGGAAGATAAAAAAGATATTTTTAAGTGTTTTCGTATTGACTTGAACTCATGCGCCACATCACGCCGCAGGCGTGCATATCATCAAAACGAAGTTTTGTATATCACCAAGGCGAAAGCCTTGTATATCATCATTGCGAAAGAGGATACAGCCTGCGGCTGATGATATACACCTTCGGTGATGAGATACACGCTAAAGCGTGATGATATGCCATTGCTTTCGCAATGGATAAAAAAATTCGACAAGTCGAAACTTGTCGAATTTTTTGGCAGGGGTAGCAAGATTTGAACTTACGAATGAGGGAGTCAAAGTCCCTTGCCTTACCGCTTGGCGATACCCCTATGGCACTTGTGTATTATAGCACAAATATTTACTGTTGTCAAGTTATAAATTAAGATAGACAAAACTCATTCTACGGCTCTTTTTTAACTACAAATCTCTTAAAATATATTAAAATCTTGGTAATTATATACATTTTCTCATTTTCATTGCTACATTTTTGAAAAACAAAAAGAAAAATTATAAAAAAACTATTGCTTTTTTACTTTTTGTGTGATATAATAACCCTTGCTAATCTATAGTTAACAAATAATTTATATAAAATTCGGCTCTATTGGGCTAAATTTTGGGAGGTACAAAATGGCTAAGTGTAGCGTTTGCGGCAAGGGTGTTGTTTTTGGACACAACGTTTCTCACTCTAACCGTAAGACAAACAGAACCTGGAAGCCTAACATTCGTAAGGTTAAGGCAGTAGTTGACGGCACAAGAACTTCTGTGTACGTTTGTTCCCGTTGCCTTCGTTCCGGAAAGATCGAGCGTGTATAACGGTCAAAAGCTCCGCTGAGTTGAAAGCGGAGTTTTTTGTTTATTATATGAATTATATGAAGAAAATAATTGCCATTGTAGACTCAAGAATAAGCAATGCAGCGGAGAGAAAGCTGACCCTGTGCGGCTTTACGGTGATAAAGCTTCCTCCATATTCAAAGCTATCCACGCCCGTTGCATCACACCCGGATATGCTGATACACAGACTCGGCAACACTCTGATAAGCTATGCAGACTACTGTGAGGAGGTGTCATACATCTTCTCGGATCTGTCGACATATGCTATCCCGTCGGGATATAACATGCGATTTGCGGATGACAATGTGAGTGCCGAATATCCAAACGATACAAGGCTTAATGCCCTAAATATGAACGGAATGCTATTCTCCAGATGTGAGAGCGCAAGTCAGGCACTGCTCGAGTGTGCAAGACGTGCCGGACTAACTGTAGTAAATACAAAACAGGGCTATCCCGCGTGCACCGTTATGAAGCTGACGGAGAGCTCTGCCATTACAGCGGATCAAGGAATGGCAAAAATCCTCTTGGAAAACGGCATACGCGTAACACTGATAGAAAACGGTGACATACTCCTTCCGCCTTATGAATACGGATTTATAGGCGGATGCGGCGGTACATTTGATAAGAAGGTCTATCTTTTCGGTGATCCTATGCTCCACCGCGACGGAGAAAAAATTGTTGATGCGATAAGAAGCGAGGGGCTCGATATAATATCACTCGACACCTCTCCCCTTGTCGACCTCGGCGGAATTCTCTTTATTGAGTGCGAGGTTAAATAATACCGTAAAAACGGGAACGAGCAGAAGTCCCACTACTCCGAAAAGCGAGTAACCGGAATAAAGCAGAACCAAAGTCAATATCGGATGTACTCCGAGATTCTTACCCACTATACGCGGTTCAATAAGCTGTCTAAATATCGTGTGCAATACAAAAAGGACTATAAGACTTATACCAAATCCGGTTTTATCGGTTAAAATACTCCACACGCTCCAGGGGATGAGGACAGTTCCGACTCCTATTACCGGTAAGAGGTCAAATATAGCTATAAGTATAGCTATCAGCACAGGATACGGTGCGGAGATGACAAATAGTCCTATAAGCATTTCTACAAACGTGATAATGAGTAGTAGCGCATAAGAGCGCACGTATCTCATAAAGGCTCGCAAAAATCCGTCCTTCATCCGTACGAGAAAATCGTACGCCTTAACAGGCAGAATACGGCGCACAGCAGCATTTATTCTCTCAAGGTCAACTGCAAAGTATATTGCCGATATCAGCGTAATCAGAATAAAGAATAACGCTCTTGGAATGGCTGATGCAAATGATGACAAAGCCCCTGCAAGCTTTGATAAAAGCGACATTACCAAATTGTATATTCCCTCTGAAACGTATTCGCTGAATTCACCGAAAATGCCGCTGATAATACCGCCTGCACCTATTACTCCACTGATAATCTCCTTTATGGAATTATCACTACCTATTCCACTCAACAAATCCCACGCCTCGCGTGAAAGCGCCCATATTCCAAGACCCGAAAGGCTAAACAAAAGAATTATTAACAGCACTGTCAGAATTGGCCGTATGATCTTTGGCTTTATCTTCAAGATACGGGAGAGGCGAATTGACAGTGGGCGAAGCATAAATGCAACAAACCACGCAATAAGAAAAGGAAGTATAATCAAAAACAAGTGCTTCATAAATAGGTAAGCTATAAGAGTCACACCGAGTATACAGACTGCAAGATATGCCAGTCTTCTGATTTTCTCAAAATTCATACCAAATCCCCCGACGAAAAACTTCTAATTAATTATATCCTAATAAAAATACTTTTAACACAAGAAAGGAAAAAGACATGGTTGTTATTGAAATGGAAAACGGTGCAAAGATTGAGCTTGAGTTGTATCCTGAGCATGCACCTAAAACAGTCGCAAACTTTGAAAAGCTTGTCAAAGCAGGATTTTACAACGGACTCACATTCCACAGAGTTATAGCCGGCTTTATGATTCAGGGCGGTGACCCTCTTGGAAACGGAATGGGCGATGCTGAAGAAAAGGTATACGGTGAGTTCCGTGCAAACGGATTCGATAATCCTATAGCACACGAGAGAGGCGTAATTTCTATGGCAAGATCTTATGATCCCAACTCTGCATCCAGCCAGTTCTTTATTGTGCATCAGAATGCTCCGCATCTCGACGGCAGCTATGCCGCATTTGGAAGAGTTATTTCGGGAATGGAGACTGTTGACGAGATTGCATCTATCCCCACAGACTACAGTGACAGGCCCAAGATGGCAATGAGAATGAAGAACGTTTACATAGTTTAATGCGATAAATGACGATTTAAGTTTACATTATCAACATAAAAAGCGTTTCCGAGCATATCGGAAACGCTTTTTTATTTTCTGTTTTTTATTACTTAGTAACAGCCTCAGGATGCTTTTCAAGAATAACGGAAAGTGCCTCCTCATCCGCGCAGACAATTACCTCGCCCTTAAAGAACTGAAGAATGGAAGCGGGAACCTCGGGAGTAACCTTACCGAAGAGAGATTTGTAAAGTATCTCTGCCTTGCCCTTGCCCATTGCGATAAGAAGAATTTTGTCGGCATTCATTATCTGACCTACGCCCATAGAAAGTGCCTGAGTGGGAACATCCTCGCGCTTTGCAAAGAAGCGAGCGTTGGCATCAATTGTGGAGTCGGTAAGATCAACAAGACCTGTACCCTTGGAGAAATAATCGGCAGGCTCATTGAAGCCTATGTGACCGTTATTTCCAATACCGAGAACCTGAATATCAACACCACCCATGGATGCTACTACATCGTCATATCTCTTGCATTCAGCTACAAGATCCTTTGCAAGACCGTCGGGAAGATTGGTGTTAGCCTTATCAATATCAACGTAATCGAAAAGATTGTGGCTCATAAAGTAAGCGTAGCTCTGATCGTGATCCTTGGAAAGACCAACGTACTCATCAAGGTTAACGCTCTTCACGTTCTTGAAGCTGATCTCACCGCTCTTACATCTTGAGATAAGCTCCTGATACATACCGATAGGCGACGATCCTGTTGCAAGACCTAAAACCGCATTGGGCTTTGCCTTCAATAAATCGGTTATAACGTTAGCCGCATTTACACCTGTACAGTGCGGACACTTGCCGTAAATAATCTTAATCATTGTGTAACTCCTTAAAATTTCATTTATATTAGCAGTACTTTTTAACTATAGCCTTCATCTCATCGAGATGAGCCTCCATATCCGCTACAAGCTTAAACTGATTTCTGCATCTGTCAAGATTGTGCTGCGGGCGGTGAATTCTGAAATATGTATCTCCGTTAAGATAGTCCGCAAGGAATCTCATACCGCACTCGAAGGTCATCATAATAGCACCTATAGGGAGCATCTCAAGCTCTCCCTCGGTAAGTCCGCCCTTTGCTCCCTCGATAAAGCCCTTGACGTAGAGCTCATAAAGAGATATATCAAAGTTAACAAGAGAGAGGTCCGTCTCATCCTCAAGGGCGGTAGTAGCACCAAATCTTATAGAATCACCAAAGTCATTAACCGAGAAACCGGGCATAATGGTATCAAGGTCAACCACACAAATGGGCTCGCCCGTGTTGATATCAAAGAGAATATTATTGAGCTTGGTATCATTGTGAGTAACTCTCAACGGAAGCTTACCTGCCTCGTATGCGTTCTGAAGAGTTGCGGCAAAGTCCTTTCTTGCACGTGCGAACTCTACCTCCGCCTCAACCTCGCTGAGTCTGCCCTTGACATCATCACGAACAGCGTCCATAAGCTGTCTGTATCTATCGGGAGTGTTATGGAAATTAACTATCGTCTCATGAAGAGTATGTGCGGGATAATTGCGGAGCATGTACTGGAAGTTGCCGAATGAAACAGCACTCTCATAGAACTGCTCGGGGCGTTCAACCTTATCATAGCTCATAGAATCGGTAACGTAAACGAGCAAACGCCAGTAATCACCGTTATCGTCTATGACGAAGGACTTACCGTCCTTTGCAAATACTACGTTAATAACCTCACGCATAGGATCGCCGCCCATTTCAACCACCTGTTCTCTTATGAAGCGTGTAACTCCCACGTAGTTCTCCATAAGCTTGTCGGGCTGCTTGAATACGTTCTTATTTATCTTCTGAAGAACGTACTGCACCTCTTTATCACCATCCTGCATAGTAACGAGCTTGGTATCGTTTATGTGCCCGTTGCCGAATGGTACGTAATCAACTATTTCGCCTGTTATATCAAAGCTAAATATTACATTTTCAATACTCATTTTTTACTTTCCTCCATTAATCCGAGCAATCCTGCTCCTATTATTCCCGCATCGTTTCTGAACTTTGCAACCTCGACCCTGGTTCTTGAATCCTTTGTACCGAACGAGGTATATTTTAGCCTCTCGCGCAGCGGATTCATCAGCTCATCTCCCTGCCCGGAAATACCACCGCCCACACAAACGACCGACGGCTGAAATACGTTTATTATATTTGCAATGCCTATTGCAAGATAGTTAACAAAATCATCTATCACCTGTCGCGCGGCAAGATCGCTACGCCTATTAGCTTCGAAAGCCGTTCTGCCGTCAACACGGTTAATGTCATTTTTCACTATTTCCCACATAACGCTGTCGGGATACAGGTTCATCATCCTCTTGGTTTCTCCCACAAGAGCCGTCGCGGAGCAATACGCCTCAAGACATCCGCGCAGACCGCAACCGCATCTTCTTCCTCCAACGGAAATTACAATATGCCCGATTTCCGCCGCAAAGCCGTTAAAACCTTCCCAAATACGACCGTTAAAGACTATTCCGCCGCCGACACCCGTACCGAGAGTTATAGCAATCAAGGAATCCTCACCTACACCGCAACCCCATTTAGACTCTGCATACGCTGCCGCGTTGGCGTCGTTGGCAACGTAAGCCGGTACACCGGTGATGGAGGTGATTATGTCTGCGAATTTTTCCTCTCTCCATCCAAGATTCACAGCACTTACCACAGTGCCGTCCTTAACTATACCGGGAGCAGCAACGCCTATCCATTCAAGGCAGGAGAAAGGAATTCCCTCCTCGCGGCAAAGATCAATGCACACGCTCTTTATCTCCTCGGATATTTCCATACATGAGCGAGGTGCTCTTGTCTTTACGCTTTTTTTACGAAGAATAGCCTTACCGTCGAGGCTGATAAGACCTATAGCAATATTTGTACCGCCAAGATCCACGCCTATACAATATTTCATATAAGTTTCTCCGAAAATAATTTATTAATCTAAAAATATTATAATAAATCTTATTGACAAATTCAATGTAAAATTGTATAATGTTTTGTAGAATAGAACATTTTTTCAAATTATTTTACAAATTTGGAGAAAATTATGACAAAAGACGAAATTGTTGCGGTTCTTGCGGAGCTACACAAAATAACGGGCTTCAGAGTGTCGTTACACGGTGCAGATTACAGTGAGATTGCCGCATACCCTGTAAGCAAAAGAAAATTTTGCCGAATGGTTCATGAAATTCCCGATGAATACAAAAAATGTGTGCAATGTGATAAATCCGCGTGTAAGTTTGCCCTCAACAATAAGGACACACATATATACAAATGCAGATACGGATTTGCAGAGGCGGTGAGCCCCCTTTACAATTTCGGCACGCTCACGGGATTTCTGATGATGGGACAGGTTTTTGAGACTGACAAGTCGGGAAAACCTATGCATAAATGTTCAGCGGAAATATCGGCACTCGGCAGTGCCTTTGTCAGCGCGTCGGAGGAAATACCGCTGGTGGATTCCGATATGATTCGCTCTTACGTAAAGATAATGACGATATGTGCGCAGTATCTGACGCTTTCCAACGCCATTCCCTCAAGTAAGCCGACCATAGCTGAAATGGCCAAAAAATACATATACGATAACTACAAGACCAAAATAACGATCAACGATATATGCTCAGAGATAGGATGTTCAAAATCGACGTTGATAACCTCGTTTAAGAAGCAATACGGCACTACCGTAAATAACTACATAACCGAGGTAAGACTCGCAGAGGCGGTAAGTATGCTGACAATCGGTGAAAAGCACATCGGTGAAATTGCCATACAGACAGGATTTTCCGATCAGTCTTATTTCTCAAAGGTCTTCTCATCAAAATTCGGAATTCCGCCAAGTGAATACAGTACAAAGGAGTAAACAATGAAAATCATACATACATCTGACCTGCATCTGAATTCGCCCATGACCGCTCGCCTCTCCCCAAACAAGGTGAGAGATAGAAAAGCCGAGCTGTTCAACACGTTTGAAAAAATGGTAGACGAAGCTGTTTTTCAAAAGGTAAGCATTTTTATCGTAGCAGGCGATCTCTTTGATAATGAGAGAATTACAAAATCCGCCGCAGAAAGAGTACTCGGAAAAATGAGAAAGGCTCCGTCTGTGGACTTCCTCTACCTTTCGGGAAATCACGAGAAATCAGCACTTAAGGAGTGCGGCGTGCCCCTCCCTCAAAACCTGAAAATTTTCGGTGATGAGTGGACGTATTTTGATTACGGAAATCTCACGGTAGCCGGCAGAAGCGTAATAGAGCCGGATATGTTCGAAAAGCTCAATTTAAATTATGCAAAAACAAACATAGTGGTGCTTCACGGTGCGCTCGCAGATGCAAGAAGCGGCGGTGAGATTATAGGAATAAAGGATGCCGCGGGAAAATACATAGATTACCTTGCGCTCGGTCACTATCACAGCTATGACGACGTTAAGATAGACGATCGCGGAATTGCCGTATATTCTGGCACGCCCGAGGGCAGAGGCTTTGACGAGACCGGCACAAAGGGCTTCGTTATGGTAGAGGCAGACGGAAGCAGAGTCCGTCACTCACTTATTCCCTTTGCAAAAAGGACTGTAAAGATACTGAACGTTGATATCACGGGCTCTATCTCTCGCATAGATATCGATGACAAAATCGAAGAAGAGCTAAAGGGTATCTCCTCCTCCGACCTGATAAGAATACGACTGACGGGTTCACGCTTCCCCGAGGTATACGCAGATCTTGAAGCAATTAAGTCAAGATACGAGAACAGATACTATCATTTCGAGGTAAAAGATGACAGTAAGATGAGAATTAATCCCGACGACTATAAATATGATAAGTCACTCAAGGGTGAATTCATAAGACTCGTTCTTGCAAGCAATGATATTGAAGAAGCTGATAAAGACAGAATAATTCGCACGGGTATTGCCGCTCTCATGGGCGAAGCAGATGAAATATAAGGAGGTAACGAAATGAAGCTTATAGAATGTTACGTTGAAAATTTCGGACTTCTCCACAGATACAAAGTAGAATTCAACAAAGGTATCAACTGCTGTAACGCTCATAACGGTGCCGGAAAAACCACACTTACCTCGTTTATAGAGGCTATGTTCTACGGTGTCGGTGACGGCAGAAAGCTCATCAATGACGAGAAGCCCAGAAAGAAATATACGCCTTGGCAGGGAGGTCGCTTCGGCGGCTCGCTGACATTCGAGGTGGGAAAGAAAAAATATCGAATAGAAAGAACGTTTGGTCAAAGACCTGCAGACGATGAGTTTGCAATAGTTGATGCAGATACCGGCAGGCCCGTGGAGGATTACACCGAGAACGTGGGTCAGGAATTGTTCGGAATAGACCGCGACGGTTTCCAGAGGACAGTATTCCTCTCGGAGAAAAATCTGCAGGGCAAAAACGAAAATAAAACCATAGCTGCAAAGCTCTCCGACCTCGTTGGTGTTGACGGTGACGTAGGCGGTGTTGACGATGCTATCAAGCTCCTTGAAAAACGCCGTCAGTTCTATCTCAAGAAGAACAAGACCGGCGAGATAACCAACGTAAAGGAGCAGATCAGTGAATGCAACAGACGCATAGACGAGTTGACAAGACTTAACACGGTAGCCGATGCAAAGGAGTCGCGCCTTAGCGAGCTGTATGCCGAGAAAGCAAAACTCGCAGAGCTTGACAGAGAGCAAAGACAAAAGCTCGTGGCAATATCGCTTCAGAAGGAAAAGCGTTCTCATGAGGAAATATACGCCTCGATGCTCGCAAATCTTAAGGTTGAGCACGAGAAGCTGGCAGCCGCAAAACAGTTCTTCGGTGAAAGAATTCCCTACACCGCAGAAATTGACAAGGCAAGAGATGCCTATATCGAGGGAAAAAGACTCCAGAAAGAAATATATACAAACGTAGACAGCGAGGACTACGTTGCCCTGCGTGAATTCTTTGGTAGCGGCACAGACTTTGTCGAAATAGCGGAGATGGAGCGACACGCCATCGCCCTTCGCGACAGAGAGCATAAGCTCTTGGACATCGAGTCCGAGAAGGATCCCATATCCATAGAGATGAAACGCATATTCCGCGACAAGGTTCCCGGAGAAAAACAAATATCTGCATACGATGCTGAAAAGAAGAACAAGCTTGTCGTACCCGGTGCTATCAGCATAGGCGTGGGAGCTGTTCTTGCGGCTGTGGGCTTTGTTATAGGACACATTGCAGGTTATTCGGCAGTAGCTCTCGGAGCTGTTTTACTGATAGCCGGTATTTTGATGTTGGTTATTAAAAAGGATAATAAAGAGTTGGTTGAGTTTGTTGAAAAATACTCTACCGACGACACAAAATCGCCAAGGGAACGACTTGAGGAGATCAAGAAAAATCTTCAGCGTTATTCCAGACTCCAGCAGGAGCGTGCTGAAAACCAAGCTCAGATTGAAAAAGAGATTGACGAGCTCAGGAAAATCATTTCTAAGTTCCTCGGCAAATTCCCGAGATTTGAGGCGGCTACAATTCCCGATGCTCTCAGTCATATACGCCGAGAATTCACACGATATTATTCACTAAGTAAAGTTGGCGAGCAAGAAGCAACAAACAAGATTGACAAGCTCAGACGCAGCGAGGAATTACTGCGTATGGCAAACGAATTTGCTTCAAATTATCCCACGGTTACCGCCGAGCCCTTTGACGAGATCCGTGAGAAGCTCATTAACTACAACTATCTGCTTGTTAATATACAGAAGCAGGAGCAGGAATGTGATGCCTTTGCTGTAAGACATGGAGTAAGCGGAAACGCTGTTGTTACGGATGATAGCAGTGAGGCTATAATAAACAACACAATCAAGGGTATTGCTGACAAGATTGAAGAGATAAACCGCGAGTGCGCAGTGCTTGAGAGTGAAACAAGAACCGCTCAGTCTGAGATTGACAAGATTGACGAGCTTACAAGTCAGCGAGAGGAACTCGAGGAGCTGCTCTTGAAGCACACGGAAAGCTATGAAACCATTATAAAAACATCTGTTCTTCTCAAGGAAGCCTGCAACAATATAACCGCAAAATACATAGGCAAAACCAAGGAAAAGTTTGAGGAATACTGCAAGAGTATATCCGGTGTTGACGGTGATTTTGCTATAAACACAAGCTTTGAGCTGACAAAGGCGGAAAGGGGCGAATCCCATACGGCAGACGAATACAGCCGCGGTACAAGAGATCTCTACTCTCTGGCACTCCGTCTTGCTATGGTCGACGCGCTTTATGAGAACGAATCCCCGTTCATCATACTCGATGATCCCTTCACAGCATTTGACGATGAAAAAATCGAAAAGGCAAAAACGGTGCTAAAAGCAATAGCAAAGGACAAGCAGATATTGTACTTCACCTGCTCAGAGAGCAGAAATATAGTATAAAACTCAACACGGGTGCTTGACTTTCACCAAAATACAAAAAACTAAAAAATGCGTCTGTAACACTTCGGCAAAATTCGAGTGCTACAGGCGCATTTAATTTCTATATAGCATTATGCATAGGCAAAAACATTTTCCGCCATTTTTCATATAATGGTATTGTCGGAGAAGCGTGTTAAAGCTCTCCGACGGGTTTATAAAATGACCGAAAAGGAAGATGAAAATGGCAACTTTCACAAACCAAGCAACACTTATTTACAACGGACAATCTACCTCCTCTAATATCACTACGGGCGAAGTTGTCGACACGCTTGCGCTGACAAAGACCGCTATAAATCCGACGTATGCCGGTGGCGAGGGTATAACGTACGTTGTAAGCATAAGCAATTCGGGACTCACTCCAATATCGGATGCCGTGCTTCGCGATAATCTCGGAGAATTTACCACGGGTGACCTCACACTCACTCCGTTAACCTATGTCGAAAGCTCTCTGCGATACTATGTAAACGGCGCACTTCAGCCCACTCCCGATGTAATAGTCGGTCCGCCTATGATAGTACGGAATATCAACGTACCTGCAGGAGGATACGCAACGGTGATTTATGAGGCAAGGGTTAACGAGTATGCTCCGCTTGCGACAGGCTCTGTTATTGAAAACAACGTCACGTTAAACGCTGACTGCGTTTCTCTGAATGCGAGTGCCACGGTGACGGTACGCGATGAGGTATCTCTTACAATAGCCAAGGCGATATGCCCACGTATTGTTACAGACAACGATACACTCACCTATACCTTTGTAATCCAAAACTCGAAGAACCGTGAGGTGGTAGCAACAGATAACGTAGTTGTTACCGATGTATTTAACCCAATAATAAATCCTATAACCGTCACGTTTAACGGAATAGAATGGCGTGAAGGGGTTGAATACTACTACAACAATCTCACAGGAAGCTTTGCAACACGCGAGGGTAGCATAACCGTGCCTAGAGCGGAGTACACCCGAGATGAAGCTACCGGAATTGTATCAGTAACACCCGGCGTAGCGGTAATTACCGTTTCCGGACGGATATAATTCGTGAAAAACTACACACGTCCCGGCCGTGTATATAAAAATGGCGGTGCACAACTTGCACCGCCATTGTCATTTTTGCTTATTTCTCTTTAAGAACCTTAAGGATATCCTTGAGCAAGTCCTCTGTTGTGGGATTGTCAAGTCTTGCCTGTCTTTCCTTTTCAGCAAGAGCGAGTTTTTCCTGCTCTGCCTTCTCTTCCTCAAGGCGCTTCTTCTCGTTCATAAATGCCTCTACAGCATCTTTGTCAACGAGCTTGATGCCTCTCTTCTTCATTTCTTTCCTATCTTCCTTGGTAGGAACGTCGTCAAGAATATCTTCAACGATTTCCTTATGCTTCTTATGCATAGTGTTGATGACCTTGACTATTATGAAGAGCACCAAAGCTACAATGAAGAAGTTGAGGATAGCGTTGATAAACGTTCCCCAATCTATATAGATGGATTCTTCAAGCACCAGCTCACCAAGCTCATTGTATGCGGGCCTGAGCATTGTGTATGCCTCACTTAAAGTATCTGCACCCAGAATAGATGTCAGCAACAGATTGATAAGAGGTTTAAGTATGTTGTTACTCATTGCATTTACGATAGCGGTAAATGCACTGCCTACTATAATACCGACGGCCATATCAATTATATTACCGCGGCTTATAAAGGTCTTGAATTCGCTTGTTATTTTTTTCATTCTTTGAATTACTCCTTTCCGAGATCGTATACACTTCTCAATTTTATAACGCGTTTAAGCTTTTCCACAGTTATTATTCTTGATGTTGTAAAGGCAACCTTAACAGCGCCCTTTCCCGTTATATCGAAGTAGTTATTTGCAATATCCACCTCGACATCATCAAAGGAAACCTCAACACCCTTTACAAAGCAATCAGCCGATATAGAGGCTGTAAAATCAGTTCCCGTTCCAAGAATTTCAACAGAATAATTCGGCTTCAAGAACTCAAATCTCTTTATTGTTGTAAATAATTGTGTGCAAACGGAGGGTTCTCGAGCATTATCCGTGACAGAATAGAGAACGTAATATTCTTCCTCATGTCCTTTAACAATGCTGCCAAGGTCTACACCATGTACCTCCATAGTTGATGCGGCACGCGCCCTTATCGGGAATGAGTCTCTGAAGATCGGCTTATTCTTGTTGTCCATTATTGCAAATGAGAAGACCGCTCCGATATCATATTTAGTGTCGTTGGTAACTATGAATTTCACTCGGCTGTTCTGTTTCTGCATCATTATTCGCAGAGGTGAGAAAAATCTACGAGATGAATAGTGCAACGGCTTCTTTACACCATAGTAGTCAACGATCGATGATGAGATCGTCGGCCAGGATTCATTCATCGTGCTGATAAATACACCTAAAGGCCTCGTCTTTCCGCTTCGTACATCATCAACAATAGAAGATGCTCTATCGGCAGAATCAAGACCTACTGTATATGCCAGTTCTGAAAGATTATTTGCGTACAGGTAGTTCTCATGGGTGTTGTCAAGAAGATGCAAAACGGTATCGCGTGTTGCACCATGCACCTCAAACGCCCGTGAACCGAGATTTCTCATTCCCTCGGGAAGAAATCTCATCATACTGTCATAAGTGGGCACCGACGGTGCGTTAATCCGCATTATAGAGGACTCAAGCGTACCGTCAATATCGAATACGTTCATTCCGTCAAAGTCGGAGAACCCGGAAACAAATTTATCTATCGCATCCTTGCTTTCGAAGATGTCGGAAACACGTCGATTGCCTATGATTACGCCAAGCGACGGATGGTGGACTATGCGATGAAGATTTTCCGTCATTTCCCGTTTTATGCTTTCGGCGTATTCACCTTCAATAGGTGCTCCCGATGTCGATATCGGTATATGTTGCCACACAAGAATACCGAGCTCATCGCATATATCGAGGAAGTAATCCTCGGGATAATAGCCGCTACCGTGTATCAAAATCGAGTTAAAATTGGCATCCTTTGCGCTTTGCAACAGCTCACGGGTCCTCTGCTCGCTGATGCCGGCCGGAAGGATATCCTCAGGAACGTATTCACCGCCCATGGGGAACATGCGCTCACCGTTGATCAGAACAACTCTACGTCCCTCACCGTCAGTATCAAGTGAAATCGTGCGAAGGCCGACGTGCATCTCATATGAATCCTCAATCTCACTGTCGGAATAAAGATTAAGGTTCATACGATATAAGTTCTGAATACCGAGTCCGTTGGGCCACCAGAGGTTTGGATCCCCTATGGTAATGGTTCCCTCTCCCTCAACAAATCCGCAAAAATAAACGTTACCTGCAGGAGATGTAAGGGTAGCAACAGCTCTCGAAAGCTCATCATAGCCTACCGTGTTAAGTTTTATATCAAGACGCACCGAATTCTCGGTATGTATCTGCTTGACCTTCACATTAGAAATTATCTTGTGATTAAACGCTATCAGCTCAGCCTTGCGGAATATTCCGGCATCCATAAGGCGCGGAGTCTGTGCGTTGCCAAGAAGATACGATGCTCGCCTTGCACATTCTATGCCCTGCTCCTTGTGAGCGGATGAGTCAAATCGCAATTCAATCCTGTTCATACCGATCGTCAGCTTTGTCTTTACGTCATACGTAAAAAGCCTGTGAGCGTTGTCCGCTACACCCACCTCACTGCCATTAACTAATATACGGCAGCGCGCGTCGAGACCGTAGAATCGAATGAACACATTTTTCATAGAAAGAATAAGAGGGGTGACATCAAGATACGTTGTAAAGCAACAATCAAGACCGGAATATTTCTCAACATCAAGTATTCCCGTTCCCACACATGGATCGGAAATTATACCGTGCTGAGCAAGAACAGAATAAACTGTACACGGTGCGTGACATTCAAGTGCATTATGGTCTCCTATATCAAGAAAAAACTGATCAAGCGACTGTTTTATCATAATAATCCCCTCCTTTTTTGAGATTTGCGGGCAGGATTTTGCCCTTTTTCTGCTCCATTTATTATATTTTAACATAATTTATGTATTTTTTCAACAGTAAGTTGGCAGTAATATTGCACAAAGTACGTTATTTTTTTTTGTTCAACCAAACAAAAATGCACACAAAAGGCTTTTTTATTTGTTTTTCTATTGAATTAAAAACGCGTTTGTGTTACAATCAATATGCATAATAAAAAAAGAAGGAGTTATATTATGAAACTTAACAGAGTTTTGTGTCTTTTCTTGATGCTTGCTGTAGTGTTCACACTTGCTTCCTGTAGTTTGTTTGGTAACAAGAATGAGCCTACCAAGTACACAGTTACTTTCGACAGTAATGGCGGTTCTGAAGTAGAATCCCAGACAGTTGAAGAAGGCAAACCCGCAGTTAAGCCCGCTGATCCTACCAAGGAAGGTTACACCTTCGCAGGTTGGTATCGCGGCACTGAGGAGTGGAACTTCGAGACCTCCACAGTTACAGGTGACGTTACTCTCGTTGCTGCTTGGGAGAAGAATGCAGATCCCGGACCCGATAAGCCCGGTCCTGATAAGCCCGATCCTGATAAGCCCGTAGTTGAAACCTACACCATCACTTATATGGACGGCGAGACAGTTCTTGAACTCTCTCCCAGCTCTATCAAGTCCGATTCCGCAGCTATCTCTCTTCCCAACGCTGAGAAGGCTCATTACACCTTCGCAGGCTGGTACATAGAGCCCGAGCTCGTGAACAAGGTTACCTCTATCAGCGGTTCTATCGGTGATGATGTTACTCTTTACGCAGGCTTCACCGCTAAGACCTACACCATCAACTACATCCTTGACGGTGGTGTAAACGCTGACTCTAACCCCGTATCTTACACTATTGAGACTCTTCCCACAGAGTTCGCAGATCCTACCAAGGAGAACTTCGAATTCACCGGTTGGTACACCGATGCATCTTGCACAGTTGCATTTGAGGGTGTTACTGCTGCAAACGCAGGCAACCTTAACCTCTTCGCAGGTTGGGAAGAAGTATACGTTCCCGAGATTTATCACATCTACTATCTTGATGCAGACTGGAATCCCATCGAAGGCCTTGAGCCCTCTACCTATGAGGTAAAGAATGAGGACCAGTACATCCTTCCTACATACGAGCTTGACGGCTACACCTTCCTTGGTTGGAAGCATGCTATGCTCGGTACACCCGTTACTTGCATCCCCGCAGGAGCTACCGGTGACATCCGTCTCCAGGCAGACCTTCAGTCAAACGTTGTTACCTACACCCTCGACTTCGTAATCGACGGTGAGATATTCAACACCATCACATTTGACGATGCAGTAGGCGTTCCTTCTCTTGAGATTCCTACCAAGGCAGGCTACGTATTCAACGGCTGGAACAACAAGGCAGGCATGAAGGTAGAGTCCATCGATCCCGGTGTTGGATCTAACATCGCAGTATTCGGTTCTTGGACAGCTATTGAGTACACCATCACTTATAAGGATGGCGATACCGTGCTTCCTCTTGAGCCCGGTGTATACACAGTTGCAGACGAAGTAGTTCTTCCTGCAGCTCCTAACAAGGCTGATCACCTCTTCGAGGGTTGGTACGATGCAGACGGTAACAAGGTTACCAAGATCGCTTTGGGTTCAACCGGTGACCTCGTTCTCACCGCTAAGTACGGCGAGCTCAAGTACACTGTTGAGTACATCCTTGACGGCGGCTCCAACGATGAGAGAAACCTCTCCGAGTTCAAGCCCAGTGAAGTTCCCACTCTCTATGCTGCAGACAGCAGAGATGGCTTCCTCTTCGCAGGCTGGTACACAAGCGTTGATTTCAGCGGCAATGCTGTTGAGTCCTTCGCTGATGCTATCGTAGACGGCGAGTACACCATTACGCTTTACGCTAAGTGGATCCCCGTTTCCGATGATAACGGTGGCGGTTCTACCCTCACTCCCGAGGTTCCGTGGTAATTTAATTATCATACAACATTTTGTTGAATAACAAATCCCGTGCGCTTCGGCGCACGGGATTTTTATTTTTTTGGTGAATTATACTATTAAGTGCAACACTTTTAAGAAATAAAAACACTCATATTGAATCCTGTGTTATAATGAAGTTACCACACACCAAAATAACAAAAGGAGAACAATATGAGCTATACTCATTTTACCATAGAAGAACG
>JAZNHE010000094.1:0-2326 GCA_045576795.1 Eubacteriales bacterium
GTTGAAAATGAAAATTGTCTTAAGACCGCTTGGCCTCCGACTTGCAAAAGACCTGCTGCTGTAATCAAAATCGTAACCTTTAATCCCGACCAGATCACCTTTAGTGTATCTGCCGTGATAAACGCAATGAAACCATCCAAATGAACCACCTACCTTTGTCAAGTTATTATAAAGTAAATCAATGATTTATTTTACACATCCTTGTTGCGAAGCACATCGGTTTTAAGTGTTTGCAACGAACCCGAAAGCTCCACAAGCTCGGTTTGCAAGCAGAACAGATTTACCGCCGTCGCTACAAATTCAAGAATAACGTTCAATGCAATCACTACGGCAATAGCCTCTGTAGGAATACCGAGTTGCATAAACAAAATTGTGTAACACGTAAGTGCGGCTCCGGGAACAGGCGGTGCCGCTATCGCCAGAATTACGCTGATAATAAATACGGTGAGCATCCAGATCGGTGTAATGGCAACACCGTATGTTTCTGCCATACCGAATGCAGCGGCTACAAACAAAACGATTGCGCCGGGCATAAAGATTACCTGACCGAGCGGTATTCCGATATCAATCAGTTTTTTGTCAATACCGAGCTTTCTTTCACAAGTCGAGATATTCGTCTGATATGCCGCAACTGCCGATGCGGTAGTAAGACCGATAATATAAGTCGGCATCAGCTTTTTTAGAAGCACGGTCGGTGCCACCTTTTTTCTGATAGATACGAGCAGTAAGTATGCCGCCATCAGAATCAGGTCACCGAGGAGCATTACGAGTATCAGTTTGTAGGATTTTGCAACGGAAAAAAGATTACCCGAAACAATCATGTTAAAGATACTACCGAACACGAAAAACGGAATAAAGGAGCTTACCGCGCTCATAATGGTCTGCATCACAACATTTAACTGATCGACCACGTTTATCATTATCGGAATTCTGTTTCCGAGAATCAACATCGTAAGACCAACGATAATCGCAATGAAAATAATCTGCAAGGAATTGCCTTCAATAAAGGGTGCAAAAAGGTTGCTCGGAATAATATCAAGTATCATTTCGTACAGATCGGAGAATTCAAAGGCAGCACCGCCGATAGCAGACGTTTGGAACATCAGAGCAAAAAGAGCCGTCATTGCCGCACCGACAATCATTGAAACAACGAGAAAACGTCCGATCATTTTCTTTCCAATCTTACCAAAGGTAGCCATATCACCGATGCCGCAAATTCCCCAAACCACCGACAAGAATATGATAGGACCGGCGATTGCAGATAAGAGGCCCATAAAGGTATCAAACACGGGCGCCACAAGATCGGCAGCGATAAAACCAGAAACTTTGTCCGGCAACAATAAGCAAATACCGCCAAGAGCAATCGCAGAAAGAATTGCAATTCCAAGCTGCAATATTTGCGACATTTTTTTCTGCTTCTTTGCCGTAAATGTAATAATATTCTTTCCGTTTTTGTATCTCCACGTTGGAGCAAGCCCGAGATTTGAAAGAAGATTATTCAAGATAGTACCGCCACCATCATCGTTGGCAAACGGATCGATACTATCGCCCTTTATTGTAATTTCAATTTTCAGTGTGCGAAAACGCTTTGCCGTAATAACTTCAAAGTTTGTGCCGTTGTTCGCGGAATCCAAGTATTTTAACAGTATTTCTTCAACGGAAAGACGTATCCGCTGTATATCTTTGGAGGCAACCCTTTCGGCTGAAAGAAAGGCGGTAACCACTTTACTCGCTTCATCTATGTTGGTTGGATTTAATTCATATTTAGTCATTTTTGGGTTGACAACTATGCAAGCCTGCTCATTGTCCCTTTCATTTCTATTTTTGCGCTTTTCTTTTCTGATAAAGCGTTATTTTTTCTTTCACAATCGGACTTACCGTTTGAATGAGAATCACCACGATAAGAACAAGTCCTTGGAAGGTGTTTTGTATATCCGGACTCAACGAAGGTATGCTTACGATAATAAAATTGATTGCCGTATAGGATAATGCGCCAAAAAAGACACCCAATATTTTTCCTCGTCCTCCTGCCATATTGACTCCACCCAAAACGACCGCAGCAATTGCATACATCTCATATGAGGTACCGGAGGATGCGGGAGTAACGCTGCCGATCTTGCACGCTTGAATGAAGCTTGCAATACCAACCATAAGTCCTGCTATAACGAAAACAGATACTTTAACACCGCTTACGTTAATTCCCGCAAGTCTTGCTGCCTTTTCGTTACTTCCAACGGCATAAACGCTTTTGCCGTACTTCGTATATGACATCACAAAGATAAACAACACGGTCACGGCTATAAATAGGAAGAATATGTACGGGATC
>JAZNHE010000095.1:0-3729 GCA_045576795.1 Eubacteriales bacterium
AACTCCTTGGCTCACAGAACGACATGGCTACGATCCGACTTCGAAGATTTGAGCACTCAATACGAAAGCGAATTAAAGCTTGGAGATGCCTCACCAAGTGTTTTTGTATTGCAATATTATCTTGCCTATATTTCCCTCTTCTATCAGACGGTATTAGGAACCTCGACCGACGGTGACTTTGGCCCTTCAACACAAAGCTCGGTTATTTCTTATCAAAACACCTTTGGCTTGGAACCCACAGGCATTGTCGATGAAAGCACCTGGTATAGCATACAGGATACGTATTACAGCATTATCAGCAGAATCCCCTATATCTTTGAGGAAGGGCTAATACTCCCCTATCCCGGGCGCGTACTTCGTATTGGAACAGAGGGTAATGACGTAAGAAGTCTGCAAGAATATCTTAACTATCTATCAAATACTTATACCGAAATTCCAAAGATAACCGCTGATGGAGTCTTTGGACCTGCGACAGCAGAAGCTGTGGATGCTTTTGTTAATCTTTTCAATCTTCCAACTCGCCCCGGCAGAGTAAATGCGCAGGTATGGAATGCCATAATAAGTGCGTATGACGATCTTTATATCGGCAATATAGTACGCGACGAACAATTCCCGGGATACGGGATTTCATAGAGGTGAAAAATGCACTTTATCGAGAATAAGAGCGACGCAATTAAAGCACTTCAAAAAATGCTCGATATCAACCAAACAGGCGAATATGACAATTTAACACGGAGCAGAGTTGTAAATCTTCAAGAAAAAAGCTCCATAAATCCAAACGGAATTGTTGATTATGAAACTCACCGAGCCATATATTCCGCGTATCAGCATAAGATTATAAAAGAAACGGCTATGTCAAGCATTTTAGATAATCCCGCTTATCCGTATAAGCTCGGAGATTTCGGCGAAAATGTGGAAAAAATAAACATACTGATAAATGATATTTTCATTGATTACTCAATAGAAACTCCGCTACCCAAAGGCAAATACTTTGGTAATGACACAGAAAAGGCTATACTGCGATTACGCGAAATATTTGCAATGAAATTACATCCATACATCGATGAAGAACTATTTATCAGAATGATTAGAGAGAAAAAAAGTATGCTTAATTATTAACAATGAAAATAACCGATACATTTGGATAGAATATACGTAAGAACTTTTTTTCGAGGTGCAAATGAGCAACAGATTTACAGAAAAGGCTGAGAAAGCACTCAATAACTCCGTAAGGATAGCCGAGGAGTTGGGACATACTTACATTGGTACTGAGCACATAATGTTAGCTTTATCTGAGGATGAGCTGTCTTGCTCCGCCATAATATTTAAGAAAAAAGGCTACGATCATAAAAGACTTAAAGAGATCGTAAAAGACTATTCAGGTACAGGGATTAAAACCTCACTTACCTCAAAGGACCTGACACCGAGGGCTCGGAGCATTCTGGAGGCCTCATATAACACGGCAATACGATTCGGTGATGGAGTTATTGGCACTGAGCATATTCTTCTTTCACTACTTGATGAAAAGGACTCAGTTGCAATTAAATTGTTGAGGAATTCCGGATGCGACGTATCGAGTATAAAAGAAGAAATATATACGTTACTAAGAAGTCGAGAAAAGCCGATATTCAGAGATAAAAAGGAGCAGCAAATAACTTTTCTCAAACAACACGGCAAAAATCTTTGTGATATGGCAAGAGCCGGAAAGTTTGATCCCGTCATTGGCCGAGATAAAGAAACGGAGCGCACAATAAGAATTTTATGCCGCAAAAATAAAAACAACCCCTGCCTAATCGGAGAAGCAGGAGTTGGAAAAACAGCCATAGTAGAAGGACTTGCCGCCAGAATTGCAAACGGCGACGTTCCACATATGTTGCGTAATAAAATCATTATTTCCGTTGACCTAACATCTATGGTAGCAGGAGCTAAATATCGCGGAGATTTCGAAGATAGAATTAAAAACGTAGTAAACGAGGCTACAAAAAACAAAGACATCATATTGTTTATAGACGAAATCCATACCATAGTAGGAGCAGGAGCAGCGGAAGGCGCAATAGATGCATCAAATATTCTAAAGCCACAGCTCGCAAGAGGCGATATACAACTGATAGGCGCTACAACATTTGACGAATATCATAAATATATCGAAAAGGATACCGCGCTTGAAAGAAGATTTCAACCCGTAATCATCGAAGAACCGGATGAGAAAAAAAGCATTGAAATGTTGACTGCTCTCAGAAAAAGATATGAAGATCATCACGGTGTAACAATAAGCGACGAAGCAATCAGAGAATGCGTTGTACTGTCATCGCGATATATCAATGACAGATATTTGCCAGATAAGGCGATAGACGTAATGGACGAAGCGTGCGTTATAGCCTATGAAAATAATGATGATTTTAAAATTACGGGGGAAGAATTTAAGCAGAATAAATCTTTATCGGATAAAGCCAACAATATTTCATATGATATTGAATTGGCATATACACTGGAGCATGGCGGTGAGAAAATAAAAAGATACGATTCTCCGCCATTGGTTGATGCATCTGTGGTGCGCACCGCCATTGCAGAAATGTGTAAAATTCCGTATGAGGTGATACGTAACAACTTTGACTTCCCTGCACTTGAGGAATCAATTAAATCCGTTCTCATAGGTCAGGACAAGGCGATACAAAAAATAGTATCCGCACTAAAAAGAAATGAACTGGGATTTGTTGGAAGTGACAGGCCGAAAGGTATATTTATGCTAATCGGAGAAAGCGGAACCGGCAAGACGTCTCTTGCAATAGAGTTATCAAAAAACATCTACTATAACACGACTTCGCTATTACGATATGATATGTCGGAATTCGCGGAAAAGCAATCGATATCAAAACTGATAGGTTCTCCCCCTGGATATGTTGGGCATGAAGAGGGCGGATTGCTGACAGAGGCGGTGCGACGTAATCCGCACGCTATAATTTTATTCGACGAAATCGAAAAGGCGGATAAAGATGTTCTGAATATACTCCTACAAATTGCCGATTACGGTTATCTAACAGACTCAGTTGGGAGACATGTAAATTTCCGCAACACAATAATAATTATGACAGGTAATATCGGCGCCTCGGCACTTTACGGGAATGGAACGGTTGGTTTTATTAATGAAAAAAACAGCGAAAATGCTGTTATAGAGGTGCTAAAAAAGCATTACAAGGAAGAATTTATCAGCAGATTCGATGAAATTATTTGTTTTGAACCTTTGACAAAGAAAACACTCATAGCCATCGCAAAAAAGCGTCTTGAAGAAATACGTATCAACGTTTTGAATAAAGGATGTTATATCAAGTACGATGATGGCTTAGCAGATTTTTTGGCCAACAAATCGTACGAAAAAGGTATGGGAGCACGTCCGTTGCTGCGTGAAATTGCAAACGGTGTTGAAAACCCTGTTGCAGATATCATTATTAAAAATCCGACAGCAAAAGAGATATCCGTGAGTATAAGTGACGAAACGGTTGTCGTTGATCTTGAAAGTATCGTCAAAATATAAAAAAACACACTCATCTGAGTGTGTTTTTTTCTGGGGTGAAATAAGGGATTCGAACCCTCGACCTCCAGGGCCACAACCTGGCGCTCTAACCAACTGAGCTAATTCCACCATATGGCGTGCCTTGAGGGATTCGAACCCCCGACCTACTGCTTAGAAGGCAGTTGCTCTATCCTGCTGAGCTAAAGGCACATAGCTTT
>JAZNHE010000096.1:0-11438 GCA_045576795.1 Eubacteriales bacterium
GAATCTTAATGAACATAGGAACGCCGCCCTCTTTGGTAAACAGACCGTAAGTAGCATCCCAACCGCCTTCAGCGGGATTACACTGTTCATACTGCTTAAGCTTATCTGCATTGATGAGATTAAGTGTTTCTGACTCAACAGTGTCAACCATCTCTACGTTAAGATAACCATCAACTATAACGGGAATCTCTTCTACGGGATCATCGGGCTCGTCGGGTTCTACGGGCTCGTCGGGATCAGCTGCCAGAGCTGCCTTTACAAGGTTAGCATAGGTGATAAGAGCGGTTGCGAACTCGCCGTCCTCACCGAGTCCTACTGCGTAGGAATTAAGGTTATAGGTTGCAGATGCCTCACCGATAGTGATGGTGATGTCATCAGCGATGGTTGCGATGGAAAGGTTATCGAGAACTACGAGAACCTCAGATGCGGAAGCATCAACAGTCTTGGTAACAGATGCATCACCAACGGTGAATACGATGTCACCAACAAAGCCTCTTGCAACCTTGAATACGAACTTAGGAAGTGTATCAAGCTTCATAGCTGCTGCGCGGATAACGTCGCTAACTGCGGTGGTATCCTGAGCGTCACCGAGAACTGCTGCCTCGGGAGCGAACTCTGCATTAGCCTCAAGAAGAGCTGCTACGTCAGCCTGTGCCTCGCCCTTAAGGAGCTCATAAGCCTTAGCAACGTAATCAAATGCAGCGTATACGATATTCTTCTCGTCTGCCTCAACGGACTCGTCGCCAAGAAGATCGTTAGCATAATCTACGGGAGATACGGATACGTACTGAACGTATTCCTTACCCTCGTGTACGATAGTGAAGGAAAGCTCAAGCGCCTCAGCAATGTTGAGAACGTTGTATTCCTTAATAAATACATAGTATTCTACACCGTCGATTACTACGGTCTCACCGGTAAGACCGGAAACTGTAGTGGGAACATAAACCTTAAGAGTAAGGTCTGTGTTGAGATCAAGGTTGTAGAGAACGTCTGCTGCAAATGCGCAATCCTCATCGGACTTAACCATCTTGCAGTAGAAGTTGAGTGATGTGGTGATTTCCTCAGAGGATACAGGGAATGCTTCTACAAGCTCGTCTGTATTGAGGTCATACCATACAGCGTGAGAAAGCTTACCGTTCTCGATGAATGCGATGGTATCAGGAGCTACGATCTGCTCACCGAAGGGATATGCAACGTAGCACATATCATCGTAAGAATCGGGAGTGGTGAACCATGTAACAAGAGTGGTGTACTGAGCATAATTCTCTGCAGTAATCTCTTTAGCGGTGTAATGCTCGTCATCAATCTTGGTCAAGATGTACTTGTTGGAAATTGTGATAGTTTCTTCTGCATCGTTTACGATGTCGAAGCTATCGGTCTTAGCTGCTACGATGTTATCGAAGAGCTTATTGGTTGCTACTGTGGTCTTATCTGTGATAGCAAGCTCGCCGTAGAAGCGGCTGGTAAGAACAACGTTGTGCTCACCGTCAGCTGCCATAGCTGCCTTAAGAGAAGCAACAGAATTATAAGCTACGCCGTCAACTGTACCGATAACGGGAGTGGTGGGAAGGCTGTAAGCAACTGCCTTAGACCAATCAGCAAGGTTACCGGACTCGATAGCAGCTGCTACGTTACCTGCCTCAGCAGCAGTGTAGTATCTTACGAGAGCATTGTCGAGCATCCAAGAGTTGGTGTCGTCATAAGATCTGTCCTCAATGGAAATTCTCATACCCTGAGCAAGAAGAGTCTCAGTGGGATAAGCTGCGAACTTATCGGGCTTAACGAGGTCAGCTGTACCAACGAGAACGTTGTTAGCGAATGCGTAAATGGTATTGGTGCGAACCTCAGCAACGAGAGTGATGTGAACGAACTCGCCCTCAACAGCATTCTCTCTTACGATAGTGAGAGGTCTGGAAGCGATCTCACCGTTACCACTGTTGAACCAAGAGGTACCTGATGTTGCCTTATCTCTGATGAGATAGTAGCTGTAAAGTACCATGTCTTCACCGGTAACAGCCATATCGAAGTCTACTACGAAGTAGTTATCGTCGCCGTTGGTGAATTCAAGGCTGTTTGTATTGAAGTTAATAAAGGAGTTGTTGCAGGACTCTACGGTAGTTCCCATAGCGGGAGCGAACTGAAGATATCCCATAGACTGACCGTTGTAGTTAGGAGTATATACGTTGAGGTGTCCCTCGGGATTTTCCTGGTTAACACCGTTGTACTGGTTAACAGCAATGCCTGTTATCTTGTTATCGGAGTGAGAGAACTTAATAACGTTTTGGTCTATAACCTGAACGTAATCTGTCTGGGAGATGAAATCAGCATCGAAGGTGAAGGATTCACCGTTAGCTGCATCAACCTTAGTACCGGATGCGAACTCAAACTCAACGTCGAGGCCGTGAGTGGTAACTACTGCATCACAGTAAAGCTTAACTACGCCGTCACCGTCATACTTAACGGGGCCTGTAGTGCTCTGGAAGAACTCAACCACCTTGGGAGTGTCTACGTTGCCGTAAAGAGCCTCGTTGAGAGCATTAATGTCGTAGTAGTCAACTCCATCTACGTTTGCAAGAGGTGCAAAAGTAGGATAAGTTGCATTTGCATCATAGAGGTCGCCGCTCCATGTGGAGATGTCCTTAGCTGCAACTGCTGCTGCAAGATCTGCGCTCTTGACTTCTCTCAAGGAAACGTTTCTATAGCTTGCGGTAGCCTGAGAGGAGGAGAAGGTTCTGAAAGCGGTAAGCTTGTAGCCGTCACCATTAGCGCCTGCGATAATAGCATTTGCAATAGTCTGAACGTACTCACCGTTTACGAATACGTGCATATCTCTCGTATCTATAGAGAGAACTGCGGTAATGTGAGCAAACTCACCGTTAGCAACTCCTGCTGCTGCAAGGATGTTATTGATGTCGCCTGCACTGTTACCCCACTGACCGCCATTGCCGGAGTTTCTTGTAATGGGGTTAAGGTTGATAGCACCATTCTTAAGAAGAGCTATGTCAATATCGAACACTACGTGCTGGTTTACACCGGACGCGTAATTGATAGTAGCCTGCCAATCTATGTAATGGTTAGCGTTGGATGCGGGAGTAGTGCTGTAAACCTGGTCGATAAGGTACTTCTCGCCGGTCTCGCTGTTAGTAGCAAGGTACACACCACGGAACGTGTCTTTGTTGTATTCGCTCCACACGGGAGTAGTGAGAATGTTATCACTGTTCTTACCCTTTACAAGCTCCCATGCCTGCGTGGTCGTGATGTTCTCAAGAGTAACGTTAGACTGATAAGGAGCCTCTGCATGAACTATCTTAGAGCTATTAGCATCGGGAGTAAGAACAACACCCTCGCCTGCTACGATAGCGCCCTCAATACCGTTAGTATTGATGGTAGCATCAGCATTGATCTCATAAGGAAGGTAGAACTTGGAAAGAACGTCCACCTCAAGAGTATCATTGGTGCTGAGAGCCTTGTTGAGCTCATTGTAGTTGTAGTATACGGTTCCGTTTACGGAAGCAAGAGGAGCAAGCTGCTCGCCGCCACGCTTGTTGTCGTACTCGGACCATGCGGTAATATCCTTAGCATTGTTAGCAGCTACAAGTGTGCCTGCTGCTGTAGAATCTGTATAAACCTTCTGGGAGAAGTTGTCGAACATTATGTTCTGACCCTTGACGATATCATGAGTCGCGCTTGAGAGACCGATATCAATTCTGATACCCTTGTATGTAACCTGAGTCTCGTTAGCTTCAAGCTGAGCAGGTCTGTATGCCAAACCTTTATCGCTGTTAATAGGGTTCTCACCGTGACCTACATATTCACCGTTGATATAAACGTTAACAATGTTATTAGCAAAGTCACCTACGACAGTAACGTGGTTCCACTTATCGGATGCAGTGAGATAATTGGAAAGGTAGATGTTATCACTGAAGGGGAATCCACCGCCTGAAGTCTTATTTCTAAGCATTACAGAAACGTCGATGTAGGGGAGATAATCGCCATGGGATGCTATGTCAAACTCTACAACGTAGTATGCGTTGGCCTCACCTACAGTTGCAAGAAGATGAGTATCTGCGGTATTAACCTGAATGAACGGGTTAACCTTGTTGGATGTGGTATTCTCGGGAGCGTACGCAACGAGGTACTTATCCGTAGAGCCATATGTGTTGGCATCAGCGTAAGTGAGAGCTACACTGGCAAGGTTACCGCCGCTCATACCTGTTGATGCATATGCATTAACGTTACCAAGGCTGGCACCTATCTTGTTGATATCAAGATCAGTGTATGAAAGCTGGCTGTGGTAAGGAGGCATAACGGTAAGAGTACCGTCACCGTTGTCCAAAACCTCCGCGCTTGCACCGAAGTTGTAGGTGCTGACACCGTTAGCGGTAACTGTGGTCTTACCCTTGAGCGCAAGAATAGTAACGAAATCTCTGAGAAGAACTACGCTTGAGGGAGTGTGGCTCTCAAGGTATGCGTTAGCCTCAGCTACGTTGTTGTATCTAACACCATCAATCTCAACGAGATCGGGAATGGTGGGAAGAACGTAATCACTGTTGAATACGTTGTGAGTCCATGAGGAAAGGCTGTTTGCTGAAATAGCATCTGCAAGGTTGCCTGCATCCTCACCGCGGTATACAGTAGCCTTGAAGTTGTCTACAAGAAGAGACTCACCCTCAACGAGAGGAGTGTTGGGGTATGACGCGTGTGCCTGAAGCTTGATTGCGGAATAGAGCTCTGCAATCTCACCACTCATCCAGCTTGCATGAGAGCCGTCAGTCGTAAGCTTTTTGGTCAGCACAAGTGTGTTATCAAGGAATTGATAAGCCTTGTTGTTATTGAAGTCACATACGATTGCATAGCGATGGAACTCGCCCGCTGCAAAGTTGATGTTGGTGCCGATTGCATCGACATTCTCACCACCCTTGTCAGAACCTGCACCGTTGCCTTGAGTAGCGGTTCTGTGGATGAACATTAAGTTAATAAGATCGCTCTCGGTAGCGATGTCCATCTCGTATACAACGTATGTATTGCTATTTTCGTCGTATACGATCGAGCTGCCGTCGTCAGCTGCCGTGGTCCACTGAACGTGGCCGTCGAACTTTCCGTCCTCGTCAGCCTGAGAAACGAGCTGAAGGTAAGTATTACCGTCTGCGGTAGTAACCACGTAAGGCTTAATATCATCGCCTATCTGATTCAAACCGGAGTTGGTAATGTGATTACCCGTACCGTCAACCGTATATGAAGAACGGTCGGCATGCTGTGCAAGAGGTGTAATAGTTGCGGTAGGCTCGAAGTCATTTGCGCTTACGATAAGTGCAAGTGAGGTGGTGAGCACTGCCAAAACTAATACTGCACACAAAATTTTGCTAAGCTTTTTCATTTTGGTTTTTCTCCTTTAATGAATTTTTTTAGAAATGCTAAGATTTCACACTACTATTCTAACATTATTCTATCTGTATGTCAATATCGCTAAACTAACAAGAATATTTCGCGGTTTTTATAAATATTACACAAAACCAAAATATTTTATATAAATTCAAGAGGAATTTGCACAATAAAAGCGAGGCCCCCTTGCATCGGGTGCCTCGCAGAAAGCGGAAAATGAAGATGCGATAATCTCCGTTTTATGAATCTTGTATTGAGTACAAAGTCAGAGCCGTTACAGTGTATTCACGAAAAGCCGAGACGTGCAATTATCACAGGTCCGATATAACCGCACCGTTACCTTTAAGGCACGTTCATTATACTCTCGACAAACTCGACGTAGCTGCTCGGTGCCGACCCACTGCCCGTATCAATCGCTTCGCACAAGTCGCGATACCGTTCCGCCCGAAGACGGGAAACGAGGAAATTCTCTATCCAGTACAAAAACTCCGTATCGGGACTGAGCTGCTCCAGCTTTTTCATTTTTCTATACATGGGAGCTCCGTCGGAGGCATCGCGCCAGGTATCGACAAATGCCAGATCAAAATGTTCGTTTGGCATTACATGTTCCGCGTAGCGGAAAGCATCGTCTTCTACTATGATAATCTTCTCCGGATGAGAGAACTGCGGCAGAATATAGTTGGTGAACAGTTCAACTACGTCATGACTCTTTTCCACCACGGTTACAGACTCAACACTCTCCTTCTCGCTAACCATGAAGGTGTAATAGCCGAGTCCGAGCCCAAACGTCACTACTCTTCCATGAGCGCGGTTTATTGCATCCTCACAGGTGTCAAGATCAACAGGAGTAAGAGTCATCCACTCGTTGCCGTCCTCAAGAACAGCCGGAAAGATAAAGTCCTCCTTGAAAAATCCGATAGGCACTACCTCACGCATCCCATCGCAGAGCTCCACGTCATCGCATACGACTCCTCTGTATGCCGGATACTTTTCATGCTTTAGCTCCCATTTTCCTTTTTTCACATCGGGAATGCAAATTTTATTATAATAAGGGTTATTTTTGTATCTTTCGGCATCCAAAATTCTCACCGACGGCATAACGTATTCTCTGATAAGTCGCTTATCATCTGTGCTGCCATCGAAATCCAAGCCGAAAAGCTCGCAAAGTATTGCTATTACCGCATCACGCTCGTCCATACTGCCATCCGCGGTGAGCGCATTTATCATTTCAGCGTTTATAACCTCCGGAAAATGCTCAAGATATAGTGCATAGAGTCTCGTGAGCTTAAAATTCAGCTCAAACGTCTTGTGTAGGCGGTTAAGCTTATCTGTTTCCTGAAGTGTCATAGTTACCTCCGTGCTACCGTCAAAAAATGCATAATTCCGGCGAGAAAAGTGGGAAAATGCTCGCGATAGACAAAGATAATTATAGCAAAAAAGCTCACAATAGTCAACAAATTGTTAAAAAAACGGAAGATACGAAATTGGTATTGACAAGAAAAGGCTTTGCGTGTATGATAAATACACGCTACTGTGTCAATACACACAACGTACCGAGGAGATTGATTAAGTAATGAATTTCAACGATAGATTTATACGCTCACAGCTGCAGCTGACGAAGCCTCTGACCGACGATGCGAGTATGGAAAACGTCCGCTCCTTGCAAGACAAAATCGGCAAGCTTATGCACTTCACAAGAAGGCACGACGTCGTAATAAACGACTCGATATACAAGGATATACTGTGCTCACTGGTTATTCCCCGCGACGAGGTGCGTGGAGGAGTTATTTTTTACGTTCACGGCGGTGGGTACACGTGTGGAAATATGGACTATGCCAAAGGCTTTGCATCCGTGATTGCGGCAGAGTGCGGTATGCGCACTGTATGTGTGGAATACCGACTTGCACCGGAGCACCCCTACCCTGCCGCACTTAATGACGTATATGCGGCATATTGCGATTTAATTGAACACGGTATCCCGGCAAACAAGATTATTCTCGCAGGAGAAAGTGCCGGCGGCGGACTCATATACGCACTATGCTTACGCCTGAGGGATAAGGGTAAGGATATGCCTGCCGGAATCATAGCAATCTCCCCATGGTGCGATCTGACTCTCCGCGGAGCATCGTACACCGCTAACAAGGAGGTTGACCCCTCTCTCACCCGTGAGAGGCTTGTGTTCTTTGCGGATTGCTACGTTGGTGAGTACAGAGACGCCGAAAAAATCAAGAAAATAGCGTGCAAGGAATCAATATCCGACGTTTCGGAAAGAGAAAACCCTTACGTCTCGCCGGTATATGCAGATCTTACAGGCCTGCCACCGTCAATAATCTTTGCCGGTGAGGACGAGATCCTCCTCTCGGACGCAGAGAGAATGAGGGATAGACTAACTCAATACGGGTGTGAGGTGGAGTGCTACACAAAGCCTAAAATGTGGCATGCTTATCTTTTGTATCCAATGCAGTGTTGTGCAGAAGATTTTGCAAAAATCAACAAATTTGTAAAGAAATGTTTGCCAAAAGGCAACGAAAGAAAGCTCAGATGGATGCATCTTGATAATGCGGCAAAAATTTATCCTGCCGCCGCAACGTCAAGATGGAACAACATATATCGCCTGTCAGCTACGCTCGGAGAGGAGGTTGACGTAAACATTCTGCAGTCGTCACTCGACGTCACTGTAAGGCGTTTCCCCTCTATTGCTGTCAGACTGAAGAGAGGCGTATTCTGGTATTTCCTCGAGGAGATTAAACACGCGCCGAAAATACAAAAAGAGAAAAGCTATCCACTTGTACGCATGCCGTTTGATGATATACGTCATTGCGCCTTTCGCGTGCTTGTATACGGGAAGCGAATTGCCGTAGAGTTCTTCCACGCACTTACAGACGGAAACGGTGCGCTCGTATTTCTCAAAACGCTACTCGCGGAGTATCTGCAAGAAAAATACGGTAAGGTGATACCTAACGAATGCGGTGTTCTTGACCGACTTGAAGAGCCAAAGAACGAGGAGCTCATTGACTGCTTCTCAAAGCACAAGGCCAAGGTCGGAAAAAGCAGACGGGAAAGCAACTCGTACAGAATTTACGGAACAGAAGAGGATGACGACTTCACTCACGTAACAACCTTTATGATGGATGCAAAGGATATGCTCGAGCTCGCTCACAAAAACGGGGTTACGCTTACAGCCGCACTTGCAGCGGCATTCATAAAGGCCTCAATAAGTCTTCAGCAGGAGGACGTGGGACGTCGCAAGAGAATGAAAAAGGTAAAGGTTCTCATCCCCGTAGACCTCAGACGTATATACGGAGAGAGTACTTTAAGGAACTTTGTACTATACACGACCCCCGGTGTTGACCCAAGACTTGGTGAGTATACGTATGAGGAGATCTGCAAGATCGTGCATCAAAAGATGTGCCTTGACATCACTCCAAAAAACATGTCCGCACGAATATTTACGAATGTAAAGCATGAGGAAAGACTTATCCTCAAGCTCACTCCCCTGTTCTTAAAGAATATTGTTATGAGGGCGGTATTCCTTATGTTTGGCGAAAAGAAATCAACCCTCACTATGTCAAATCTCGGTGCAGTGAAGCTGCCTGATCCTATGAATGATTACGTGGAGCGCCTCGACTTTGTTCTGAGTGCGCAATCCAATGCGCCGTACAATGCAAGCATTATTTCATACAAGGACAAGTTAAATCTGAACATCATAAGAAATATCAAAGAGGCGCGGCTTGAATATGCATTCTACAACGTTATGAAGGAATGTGGAATACACGTCAAGGTGGAAAGTAACTCAAGATGATTGAAAGGAAGATAATATGTATTGTGTCAAATGCGGTGTAGAGCTTGCAGACAGTGAGCGCAAGTGTCCACTTTGCTCTACCCCTGTATACTACCCGGGACTCAGCGCGGAGCCCGAGGAAAGAACGTATCCGAAATATAAAGGTCCCGAGGCGGTTAACCCGAGAGGAATATACTTTATTATAACGTTTGTATTTGTAATCGCGGCACTTGTATCCCTTGTATGCGATATACAACTGATACGCGGTATCGGCTGGTCAGGATATGCGATAGGCGGATTAGTCCTTGCATACGTGATGTTTATCCTACCCGGATGGTTCAAAAAATACAATCCAGTTATATTCATTCCCGTCAACTTCGCGGTGACAGGCGCATACCTTTTCTATATAAATTTCGCCACGGGTGGCACCTGGTTTATGACATTCGCCCTTCCCGTAACCGGAATGGCTGCTCTTATAGTGTGTTCATTAACCATACTATGCTACTACTTAAAACGAGGCTACCTCTACATTTTCGGAGGCGCTCTGATAGCCGCCGCAGCGTGTATGCCGGTAATGGAAATGCTGTCTAACATCACTTTTTCAACTCGCGACCATCTCTTATGGTGCTATTATCCCACCGTTGCTCTTGGTCTTATAGGAATTATGCTGATTATAATAGCACTTGTAAAGCCATTCAGAGAATCTATCAAAAGAATATTCTCCATCTGATGTCTTTAATACAAATAAAGGCGTGTATAATCAAAAACAAATAATTGGGGCATCGAGCGCAAAATTGTGCAAAATGCCCTTTTTATATTGACTTTTACCCTTTTTAATGCTAAAATATTATGTGTAATTGCATGCGGAATTTATAAATGCTATATACCGTGTGCATTTTTCAACAAAAAAATCAGCGCGGGGTTCTTCCTGCGCATTCTCTCTAAAAGGAGAAATTTATGTTTATCAAGAAAAACAAAAGACGCTTTATGCTGATGGGCATAGATATCTTGTCATTTATTCTTGTGTATTTTGCTGCGATAATCCTTGAGTATGCAATATACAGAAAGAACTTTGACATAATCTATACCATCGCACCGACGCTTTTGCTAAACTCTCTCTTGTTCATTACGGTTATATTTGCCGTAAGGATTATATTGAAAGTGTACCGAAACGTCTGGAGATATGCAAACTCAAAGGCGTATCTCGATATGGTGTTTGCTGATGCCATAGGCGGCGCACTCGCTCTCCTTGTATCGCGCATATTTGAAATAACGAGGGTTGACGGATGGATATGCATCGCTTCCGTAGCTATGTTTAACTGCGCGACTCTTTCACTGAGATTTACATATCAGCAGATATACAAAAGAAATGCGCGACAGAATGCAGAGTTCAAGGATAGCAAAATATCCGTCGCAATAGTAGGTGCAGGTCAGGTCGGAGCACTTCTTGCGGAGGAGCTGCAAAACTACAAGGGCTCACACTACCGTCCCGTGTTCTTTATCGACAAAAATCCTACAAAGGTGGGGTCCCGTGTAGCAGGTTTGCCCGTATATCTCGAAAATAAAGATATTTTCACCAAGATACAGGAATATCCCGTACAAGAGATATTTATTGCTATCCCTCAGCTTACCGGTGAGGATGCACAGCACGTGCTTGAATATTATGCAAACACAGGCTGTAAAGTAAAAATCTACGACTTCCCAAGGCAACTCGACGGGATAGATACCGGCAACGATAAGCGTGTGCTACGAGAATTCAATATAGAAGACCTCCTCTTCCGCAATGCAATCAACGTAACCAATAACGAAACGAAAGCCTTTTACAAGGATAAATGCGTGCTTGTAACGGGTGGCGGCGGCTCCATAGGAAGCGAGCTTGTCAGACAGGTTGCAAAGTGCGGACCGAGAAAGCTTATAATATTTGACATTTACGAAAACAACGCGTATGACATTCAGCAGGAGCTGATAAGAAAATACGGTGATACACTCGATCTTACGGTAGAGATAGGTTCAGTAAGGGATAGAGCAAGACTCGATGCAACGTTTGCTGCTTACCGTCCCAACATAGTGTTCCACGCGGCGGCTCACAAGCACGTTCCACTTATGGAGCATAGCAACTGCGAGGCTATTAAACACAACTGTATGGGCACGTATAACACCGCCGATATGGCAGAGAAATACGGTGCTGAAAAGTTCATTTTAATCTCCACGGATAAGGCTGTGAACCCCACAAACGTCATGGGCGCATCCAAGCGCATGTGCGAGATGGTGATAC
>JAZNHE010000097.1:0-19960 GCA_045576795.1 Eubacteriales bacterium
GGATGATCGCTTTAAAAAAATTAAGGCGGCTAAGACGGAAATTTTCATCTCAATCTTTGGTGCTATTGTGGCCGCTGTAACCTTGTTTAATAACTCATGGTCTTTGGTTGAGAAGGTTATGGGACATTCAATTTCATTTATCAATCCCGGAATATTGATAATGTGTGCCACGTTGATCTCTTCCTTTATAACAATCACCGCTAATGTCTCAAAGAAGATAAGCGAGATTAAAGAGCTTGAAAAACAGTTGATGACAGAAACCAAGGATAATCTTGTCGAAGACGATAAGGATAGACGGTACAAAGGCAGATTAATAGCAAAAAACAATAGAAAAAAGCGCAAAGATAAGTAATTTGCACAGATTAATCAGGCAAAATAAAAAAGGCACGAATTATCGTGCCTTTTCCTTATTTATAAAATGAATTGTTTCCGATGAACTCCCTCACTATACTTGTAGGCGGAATTTCATCATCAACATCTGATGCATGAATGAAGTTAAGCACTTTTACGATAGCTCTTACCTCATCGTAGCAGTCATCCTCGGGCTGTATAGCTGTAAGGAGAGGGAAGATATGAGTTTTGATAATCGCTATCTCGTAAAGTGTTGAGCTGTTAAATATTACGTCGGCTTGCTCCTGGAATGGGAATATCCATCTTTCTTCGCCGCGACGTACGGAGTCCCACATCGACAGTGTTTTCTGAACGGATGAGTTTCTCGTTTCGTAGTCGCGCACTATGCGTCTGAGGAGTCTTAAATAGCTCGTTGGAATTCTGTTGTGGTCGTCAAGATTGAGGGCGAGCAGAGGGCTGACATACATCTTAAAAATAAGATTTTTATCTACATCCTGCGGCAGCAAAACGGGGTTAAGACCGTGTATTCCCTCGACTATTATAACCGAATTGTCATTTAAGCGCAGCTTGTGTCCATGCCACTCTCTTTTGCCGGTTTTGAAGTTAAATGTGGGCAGAGCAACCTCTTCACCTCGCAGAAGCGCGGCAAGCTGAGAAGCAAACAGCTCTGTATCTATAGTGTTTATATGCTCGAGATCCACCTTTCCGTCGGGACCGGGCAGTATCTTATCTCTGTCGATATAATAATCGTCGAGGCTCATGAGTATTGGCTTTTTACCATGCACCTTAAGCTGGGTAGCAAGGCGGTTTGCGGACGTCGTCTTTCCGGATGAGCTCGGTCCTGCGAGCATAACCATTTTTGCACCGCGCTCGCATATCATGTCCGCAATCTGTGAGAAGCGTTTCTCATGCAAAGCTTCGTTTACTCTTATGAGCTCGCGTATTTTTCCTGAGTCAACGCATACATTAAGGTCAGCTACGGTCTCACATTCCATAAGCTCACCCCAGCGCTTTCCTTCCGTATAAACATTGAAGAAATTCGGCATTTCGCGATATGGAGCAACCTTGTCGGGATTTCTCGGATCGGGGAAGATAAACATAAAGCCGTCGGGGGCCGAAATAACGTCCCATACCTTGAGAAAACCGGTCGATGGGGCCATCTCACCGTAAAAATACTCCGCATAGCCGTCATGCTCGTATACGTCGTAGTAGGGCAGATCTCTATATGACAAGAGTTGCGCCTTGCTTTGCTGTGATGTATTGTTGTAGTAATCTATAGCTTCTTTGGTTGTGATGCGCTTGCGTATAAGCGGAATGTCTTCTTTTACTATATCTGCAATTGCCGCCTTTATTCTTTCGGCAGAGAAGCCCTCGGCATCATTTACCTTAATGTAAAGACCTGAGCCTACCGTACAGTTCATTGTTGCAGAAGCCTTTGGCCATGTCTTCTTTATTGCGTAGAAAATGATAAATTGAGCAGTCCTTACGTAAGCGTCATAGCCTGTAGGATCACTGTATTTGATGAGCTTTACGGTTCCATCCGATGCCGCTATTGCCTGACGTATTGATTCGCGATCAGGTGCGACGTCCTTTATTCTTAGCGGAATGTAGTTGAGCGTGAAGATCTCACCGGCTATTTTTGCCGCAAGTGGCTTTGTTGAGAGCTTTTCACAGTCAAGACCGAGGCGTATTATAATGTCAAGCAGGGATTCACCCGGATTGACAGTCGTTTCTATACCGTCTATTATAAGCTTCATATTAATCGTTTCCTTCCATACTTTCTTTTTTCTTCAGAATACTGAGACGTATCAGTTGTGCAATGTTTATTGTAACGAGAGCGGTGTTCATAATCATAATAGGATATGCACCTATAATGAGTGAATATATCGCACTTATTACAGAGCCGCAGATATTTAATATTCTGAGCTTTGCCACCGACGTCATAAGCATTGAAGCTACTACGAGAGCAGTTCCGATATACCCGAATATTTCAAGATATATATTCATATCCACCTCCAAAAAAACAAAAAGGTCGACCTCGGTCCATAACCGGTAGTCAACCATTTTCGGTGGTTCGTAGAAACGCTTGCCCATATTGCCTGCATATACCTTTTACATATCGAGGATATTCCTCATTTTCGTTGAGTATACCACAAATTGAACAAAAAGTCAATAGTTTTTCATAAATATATGTGCAAATTGGCAAAATTGTGTTTTTGATCCCTAATTGTTTGGCAAAAATAAAAAATCATGTCCTTTATTTATATTGACACCGCGCGAAAAATGTATTAGAATACTCTTGATATTAATTTTAGGAGAACGCTATGCAACATAAAGAAATTTTTAATGATGCAATATGGGTTGGTGCAAAAGAAAAGGATATTTGTCCCGTAATCCGCACTTCTTTTAATATTGATAAAAGGATAAACAAGGCTACTCTTAATATACTCGGATTTGGTACGTACGTTTTTTACGTAAACGGAAAAAAAGTCACAGATGATGCTTTTCAGCCGATGAGCAGTAATTTCGAGGCCAGAGATTTTCCCAAGGGAGAGGTAATGGCAGTGAGATCATATGTAAATACATATGATGTAACCGATTTTGTAATCGATGGAAAGAATGTAATCGCCACAATGCTCGGAAACGGATGGTACGATGGAACAAGGCAGGAGAAGCCGTTTGGAGAACGTAAGCTCTGTATTTCCGTTTGCCTTGAGGCTGATGACGGAGCATTTTATGTTGGCACCTCAACCGCCGATAAATATACCGACAGCTTTATTAAGGAGAGTAATATTCTCGAATATGAGGTGCATGATTACACATCATGGAATCCCGATGTCCTCGGACCGAGCTTTGATGATTCTTTGCTGCCAAATGTAGTTGAGGCAATACCTCCGAAAACTGAATACTATTTTTCGGATTGCCCAAGAGATACGGTGGTAGATAGCTACATGCCGACTCTGGTAGGATATTTTGACGGTATGCCGGTATATGACGTTGGGAAAAACACGGTAGGAACTCCTGTTATTCGCTCTACGGGAAATGGCATAATTAAGGTGTATTTCTCCGAAGAGATCAAGGAAAACGGTGATATTGATGAAAAGCAATCATTAAGACAGAGCTTTACCGCTACTGTCGGAGAAGAGGGCATAGAGATCAGAAACGTATTTTCTTGGTATGGATTCAGATATTTCAAGATATACGGACCTGCCGAGGCGATAGGCTTTGAGCGCATGCACACAAAGGTTGATATAACCTCTTCTTTCGAATCCGATAACGAAACGTTGAATTGGATATACGACACATATTTACATACACAGAGATGCAATATGCATCACGGAATGCCGTCGGATTGTCCTCATTTTGAAAGACGAGGCTATACCGGTGACGGACAGCTCACTTGCCGCTCTGCGATGCATATACTCGATATGCAAAAGTTTTATAAAAAATGGATGGAGGACATATCCGACTGCCAGGACAGATTGACAGGTCATATTCAGTATACCGCGCCATATACTCACAGTGGTGGCGGTCCGGGCGGGTGGGGCTCTGCTATTGTAGTTCTTCCTTATGAGATGTGGAAGCATTACGGAAGTGACTGTGATCTTCAGCGTTTCTATCCTCAGATGCTGCATTATTTCGAGTATCTCGAGAGCCACAGTGAAAATATGCTTGTTAATTCCGATACGCCCGGAGAATGGTGTCTTGGAGAATGGTGTACCCCCGGACCCGTGGAGCTTCCCGCACCGTTTGTAAACAACTATTTTTACGTAAAAGCACTTGAGAAAGCTATAATCATTGCCAAGCATATAGGTAAACAAGAGGATGTTCCGATGCTCGAAAAAAGAATTGCCGAGCGCAAAAATGCAATAACCGTTGCATATTACAATCCTTGGGACGGCAACTTTATCGGCATGCGACAGGGCTCTAATGCATTTGCGCTTGATATAGGGCTCGGAGATGAGAGAACGAGAGAAAAATTTATAGCTTACTATGACAATCTCGGTCACTACGATACGGGAATTTTCGGCACTGATTTGGTAACTCGTCTTTTGTTTGAGTATGGCAGAGCGGATATTGCCGTCAGACTGCTTACCGCAGATACGCCCTATGGTTTTGGAAAGTGGCGCCGCGACGGAGCTACTACCTTGTGGGAGTATTGGTATAATTCGCGTTCTCATCATCATCCGATGTTTGGTGCGGTAACTACTTATCTATATGAGTATCTTCTTGGCATTAAGCAGGATTCGGATTCATACGGATATGACAGAATAAGCATTTCACCCGCTTACGTTGACGGGCTCAATTATGTTAAGGGACACATCACTACGGTGAAGGGCAAAATCTCCGTTGAATACACGAAGAATAGCGACAGCATAAGGCTTAGTATTTCCATACCCGACGGAATAATGGCACGTGTAACTATGCCGGACGGGAAAACGGTAATGCTTGATAAAGCAACCAATATAACCTTTGAATAACAGATATACGGCGGAGTCCTTGCATCATCGGGGACTCCGTCTTTTATGTCGGTTATAGCTTACGGGAGCGCCTTTATCAGCAAAAAAAGGTATCTATAAAGTATTTTATATAATTAACTTGAATTTTACCGAGCAGAGTGGTATAATGTATATGTGGAAAAATTTGCAATCGGAAAAAAGTAAATTTGAAAGGTATATAATATGCGTAAGACAAAAATAATTTGTACGATAGGCCCTGCATGTGATAACAAGGATACACTTATCAAAATGTGCTTGGCGGGCATGAATGTTGCAAGACTCAATTTTTCTCATGGTACTCATGATGACCATATTCAAAAGTTCAATTTAATCAAAGAAGTAAGAGAGCAGCTTGAGCTTCCAATTGCTATTATGCTTGATACCAAAGGCCCAGAATACAGAATAAAGACCTTTAAGGACAAGAAGATAGTACTCAATGACGGAGATGACTTCATCTTCACCGCAGAGGAGCTTATAGGTGACAGTACTCGTGTGTCGGTTTCCTATAAGAATCTTCCAAAGGAGCTTGTCCCGGGGGATAAAATACTCCTCAATAATGGACTTGTTAGCTTCGAGGTTGTAAGTGTAGACGGTGATAACATTTATACCAAGGTGCTTTCCGGCGGTGAAATATCCGACAGAAAGAGCATGTCCTTCCCGGGAAAGGTATTGAAGCAGGATTTCCTCAGCGAGCAGGATAAAACAGATCTTATCTTCGGTATAGAGCAGGGAATTGATTTTGTTGCCGCATCCTTTGTATCTACAGAGGACGATATGCGCGCTATGCGTACGTTCATAGATGAACACGGTGGCAAGGATGTTGATATCATTGCCAAGATTGAGAATAGAGCAGGCGTTGACAATATTGATGAGATATGCAAGGTAGCGGACGGAATAATGGTAGCCAGAGGCGATCTCGGTGTAGAGATTCCTTTCGTTGAAGTACCGAGCGTTCAGAAATATTTGATTAAGAAGTGCCGCATGCTTGGTAAGAGAGTTATTACCGCAACCGAGATGCTCGAGAGCATGATTAATAATCCAAGACCTACCAGAGCGGAAATATCCGACGTTGCCAATGCAGTTTATGACGGCTCATCGGCAATTATGCTTTCAGGAGAGACCGCGGCAGGTAAATATCCCGTTGATGCTGTTAAGAATATGTCCGAGATTGCCGAATTTACAGAGAAAGGTATTGACTATAAGCAGTGGTTCCTTTCTACCGAGTTTAAGATCAGAAATAATATCGACGCCGTTTCGCATGCAACTTGTGCTATGGCAGTTGATACTGATGCCAAGTGCATTGTAGTTACTTCGATGTCGGGACAGACGGCACGAATGGTAAGCCGTTTCCGCTGTCCTGTTGATATCATAGGTATGACTATCAATGAGAGGGCATGGCGCAAGCTTAATCTCAGCTGGGGTGTGACACCCGTTTTGAGCGAGGAATTCAACTCTGTAGAGGTTCTTTTATATCACGCCCTCGTAGAAGCAAAGCGCGTTAAAAAGCTCAAGAAGGGTGATAACGTGGTCCTCACAGGCGGACGGATTAACGGCAGACCCGGTAATACAAATATAATCAAGCTTGAAACTGTTTGATGACGGAGCGTGGGAATGAAGAAATACGACGTTATCGCATTCGATCTTGACGGAACACTTTCCGATCCCGCAAAGGGGCTTATTCAAGGATTTGTATATTGCTTCAAAAAGCTCGGTATTCCTTATACTGACGAAGAGGAGCTGCGCAAGTATATAGGTCCGTCTCTTTACGAGGAATGGCAGGAGGATTTTGGCTTTACTCCTGAGGAGGCAGATGCAGCAATAGAGGTGTTCCGCGAGTATTACAACATTTACGGCTGGTGGGATAACACGCTTTACGACGGTGTTGCCGATATGCTTAAGGAATTGCGCGCGGCAGGCAAGAAGATAGTTCTTGCAACGTCAAAGCCGCTTGACACCGCAAAGAAAATATTGGAGCTGTTCAAGCTTACAGACTACTTCGATTTTATAGGCGGTGCAGGCGATCATCAGAACGATCAGAAATGGCAGGTGCTTAACCTGGCACTATCCAGCGTAGGTGTGGATCTTACTGATAAAGACGCACTCAGCCACTGCATCCTCGTCGGTGACAGAAAGTATGACGCCGAAGGTGCCAGGATATGCGGAATAGACTCTATGGGAGTCTTGTACGGTCACGGCACGAAAGATGAGATCGATAGATCGGGCTTTACCATGACTGCCGAAACTGTTAAGGATATAGTAAAAAAGCTTGTATGAGTAATAGCTAATTACAATACAGTTGTACAAATAAAAAAAGGGTAGATGCAGAGAAGTAAATCTCTGTCGCTACCCGTTTTTATTTTGTTAATGATAAAGCTGCATTGTTGTTTTCACTGAATTTTAGAATAAAATGTAAACATTTATTGTTAATATTACAGAATTCCTTTGATTTTTGCCGCTTTTAGAATTGCTATTTGAGTTTTACCATCGCGTATATTTCCCGACATTACCATCTCTACAAGCTCGGCGAGGGGATATCTTACTATCTCCAAGAACTCGTCATCATCCGGGTCGGTCTCGCCAAAGGTCAGACCCTCCGCCATATAAATCTGTATCTTCTCGTCTATGAGGGCAGGGGTGGTATCAAGTATTCCGAGGTCGGTGTATTTTTCTGCCACGGCACCTGTTTCCTCGCGTAGCTCTCGCTTTGCCGCCTCCAGCGGAATTTCATCTATACTGTCAAGCTTACCTGCGGGAATTTCAAGAAACTCTCTATGGTGCGCATATCTGAACTGCCTTACCATAGTAACAATGTTGTTTTCATCGACGGGAATAACCGCAACTGCACCTTTGTGCAGACAGAATTCTCTGATTGATGTGTTTCCGTTTGGCAGGAGTATGGTATCCTTTACAACGTGTAGCACCGCACCGTCATATATCTCCTCACGACTTATTTGCTTTTCTTCAAAAAACGACATATTGCCTCCAAAGGTTGAGTTTAAGATGATTTTACCACTTTATCATAAAAATGTCAACATGTGGCTTTATCAAAAATAACACATACCAAAGGCTTGATTTATTCCGCCGCCTATTATCTTGCCTGCATTTTTTACAATGCGGTTAATGCCCTTTGGGGCAAGAAACATCCCTCTGTCAAGATCATTGCCTTTTTCTTTATCGTTTCGGCAAAAGTACGCGGAATTTACCACGGTAGGCACTCCGATTGCCACAACAGGCACGCCGAGCAGCTCCTCGTCTATTCTTGTTGTGGCACTTCCGACTCCAAGCGAGGGGAATATACCCGTGTTTGATATTTGTATGGTATTTCCGAGCCTTTCGGCAGACCGTGAAGCAAGAGAATCTATCACAATTACTACACTCGGCTTAACTGATTCGCATACGCTTTTCACTATGTCCGCGGAATACATTCCTGTGTTTGCAGGCACGTCAGGGCGTAATACACAGATTTCGGAGCAGGCAAGAGAATCAAATAAATCCTTATCTGCATCCTTTATGTGCAGAGTAGCTTCAACCTCGTTTGCCGCCTCCGGTCCGACCGCATCAGGAGTAAGCTCTCTGTTTCCAAGCCCCACCACCAGTATTCTCTCGGGAATTATGTCACATAAATCAAAAAGTCTGCACAGCTCTCTCGATACCTCCTCCTTTGCGTCCTCTACGTCCTCCGGGAGAATGTTGTCCATTCTCGGCACCGTCAGAGTGTCGTATAAGCCCATGGGCCTGCCTATGCTTTTTGCTCCGATATCGCTGGTTATTTTCAGCCTTTCCCATACGCCTCCAATGGATACGTCACGCTTGTACTCAACACCTTCCACGTAGGTGCTAGCCCTTTTTCTTTCCATGGCAAGATCACTGTCAAACTGTCCGTCAAAAGGCAAATAATCTGTTTGTTGCAATTCGTTCATCCTTAATCCTCCTTTTCTCTTACATATTTTGGGTATTTTTACAAATAATATGCACGCTGTCGAGTGCAAACTTTTACAAAAAATACAGTGTCTTTTTGTATAAAAACACGAAAATAACACATATTCGAAAATAAGATTGAAAAAAAAGGAATTTTGTGATAGAATTAATAAGTAAAAATATTTTTTATGGAGGAAGTATGAAAAGAATTGTTTCTTTGCTTCTTGCAGTTATAATAATGCTTGGTTCTGTTACCGTTTTATCAAGCTGCGGAGCTCCTAAAAACGATGGTGCGGAGATAAATATATATCTTGGCGATATCGTCTTTGATTTTGACCCCAGTGATTATTATGTAAGCTCTTCGGCGGAGCAAATCATGAGTCTTCTTTATGAGCCGCTCTTCAAGCTTACCGAGAAGGGTAAGATCAAGTGCGCAGCTGCCAAAAAGTATTCCGTAGACAAGGAAGAGCGCAAGATTACGATAGAATTGCGCGAGTCCTATTGGTCTGATGAGATACAGGTAAAGGCTACCGATTTCGTATATGCTTGGTGCGAGAGAATCATCAATCCCTCCAATCCTAATCCTGCGGCAGCTCTCTTTTATGACATTGAGGGCGTTAAGGAGGTAGTAAGCGGTGAGGGAACTGTATTCGACGTAGGCATAAAGGCTACTGAGATGCAGCAGATCACTATTACATACTGCGAGGGAGCAGATTATAAGAGTATTCTTCGTAATCTTGCGAGCGTTGCAGCTTCTCCCGTGCGTCAGGATATAGTTGAGAGTGCGGAAACCTATTGGTCTAAATCCGCAAACTCTATTGTTACCAACGGTCCGTTCAAGCTCAAGATGTTCGACAGGGAAACGGGTGAATTCGAGCTTGCAAGAAACCTCGGTTATCATCAGCTTCCTACAGTTAAGGACTATGATGATAAGGTAAATCCCGCGCTTCTTTATACCACGTTTAAGACAGCGGACAACGAGTTGAAGATTAGCTACAAGCAGATAGAGGATAAGGTTACGTTTATTATGTCCGATGCCTCTCTTGCTGAAAGAGCTGAGTACAAGAAAAAGGCAGATGTGTCTGACGATACCTCTGTTTACACCTACATTTTTAACACAGAGAATCCTCTCTTTGCCGATGCTAATGTAAGAATGGCACTTTCTCTTATCATTGACAGAGAGGCAATTACAGATGCCATTACCTTTGGTAAGCCTGCAGACGGTTTTATTCCCGATGTATGCGGCGGATCCGAGGATGCACTTATTTCCACTACTGCTAATGAAGCTCTCGCAAGAGAATATCTTGCAAAGGCTGATCAAACTCTTATCGCTACACATAAGTCGTTTAAGCTTACCGTAGCATCCGATGAGGAGAGCCTTGCAATAGCTGATATCGTAAAGGCTGCATGGGAGAAGCTTGGATTTACAGTCACTGTTGTGCCTGTTACATCTCACGTGAGCACCATCATTACGGAGAGCGGAGTAGAGAATCCTGCCAGCGTTTCCGTAGAGGATGATGCTATACAGCACCTTATCAAGGAGGCATCATACGGCAAAGTTCAGTATGATGTTATCGGTATAGATTGGCAGATGTATTCTACCGACGGTATGGTCGGTCTTGCTTCGCTCACATCCAACCTCAATGGATGCGGCAAGGAATATATCGCAGGTGACATTGACGCAGGTGTGTCAGACTCAGGCGTTTTGAGAAAGAACGTAGCGCGCTGGGCAGATGGAGACTATGATGCTCTCGTTGCCTCAATATTCACCGCAGAGAATAAGAAGGACCGCCAGTCGGCTATCCTTGCGGCAGAGGAGTATCTTGCACAGACTATGCCTGTTTGTCCTCTTGTGTTCAATCAGACCTTCGTATTTGCAGGCTCTAAGATTTCCAAGCTTGATTTTGACGGACTTGGCAATCTTGTTTTGACAGATGTAAAGCTTTCGGGATATACAAAATTCTATAAGCCCGAGGAAGAAGAATAAAAAAGTTTTGGAAGAGGGCGTTGCTTGGCGCAGTGCCCCCTTCTTGAATTATAAGCAAAAGACTAAGATGGAGTAACATTCGGATAATGAAGAAAAAGGAATTTGAGCTTAATACGACCACCGATATGAAGGTGTTTCTCTTGTTTCTTCTTGACAATATAGGCTATCCGCTTGAGCATAGTACACTCATATCGATAGTCCAGGAAAACACCGACGAGATCTCACTTGATTACGATGAGTGTCTGCGTCAGCTTGTAGTATCTGAGCATCTTCTTTACGATGAGGTGGGGGATGAGAGATATTATATGATTTCCGATAAGGGACGACTTGTTGCATCAGAGCTTTATGACAGTCTTGATAAGACGTTCAGAGAGCGCAGCCTGAGAGTTGCTATCAAGCACATATCACTTTCCAAGAGCGGTGCCGGTATTAATGCGTATATCACCGAGACAGATAGCAAAAGATTCAAGGTGACTCTTGAAGCCTTTGATAAATACGGTGAAATAATGAGCACCTCTATAACCGTCAATTCGAGAAATGAGGCGGAAACTATTAAGAGAAATTATGAAGCAAAGCCTGATGGCGTATACAGAGGCGTACTGTTTTCCGTTACGGGAAAGCTTGAATATATTTCATAATTGTTTTTGCGATATTATTGGGATTATTTTACTAAAAAGAGCGGTTCTTTACTGCAAACTTTGTTAAAATAATAGAAAAATTGTTACTTTTTTTAAGTAAAAGTATTGACAAAAAAATATTTGGCAGATATAATAGATGTATAATTGAGGGTGAATGGTATGGAATTCAAGGAAAAAACCGAGATTGTACCTTTGATAATGGAGTGCAGAGCCGGTAACGATTCGGCGTTTGAGGAGCTTGTTGCTCTGTACAGACCGATGATCACAGGTGTTATATACCGTTTTTCTCTCAGTGAGTATGAGGCATTTTCAGAGGCGTGTATAGGATTCTATCGTGCCGTTATGTCTTATGATCTCGAGCAGTCCAAGGTTACCTTTGGCCTTTACGCCAGAATATGTACTGAGAGATGTGTCATAGATATGCTGCGTCGTGAGGGACAGGATGTTTCGCGATATATTGACGACGGTATTGACGTTGACAGTATAGCGGTGTCGGGTGGAATACAGTCTATGCTTGAAAACAGAGAGCAGATGGCATATTTTTTATCCGTCGCGCGTGAGGAGCTTTCGGATTTTGAATTTGAGGTGTACCGACTTTGGATGGTTGGATACAAGACGGCGGATATGGCGGAATTGCTTTCATCTAATGCAAAATCCGTTGATAATGCCAAGAACAGAATGTTGACCAAGCTTCGTAGGAGGCTTAAGGACAACGGTTAATTAGTTTATATGCCCAAGTAGCTTAAGGGAGAGCGTTGGTTTACAAAGGCGTCGGTTGGAATCCGTCTAGGGCAAAATATTATAATACATTAAGTGAGGAAAACACATGTATCAGGACGAGACATTGAAGTGCAGAGACTGTGGCAACGAGTTCGTGTTCACAGCAGGTGAGCAGGAGTTCTACGCATCAAGAGGCTTTGAGAACAAGCCCTCAAGATGTAAGGAGTGCCGCGCCGCAAAGAAGAACGCGCAGAGAGGCGAGAGAGAGATGTTCGCTGCAGTATGCGTAGAGTGCGGAAAAGAGTGCCAGGTGCCCTTCAAGCCCACCGAGGGAAAGCCTGTTTACTGCAGCGAGTGCTTTGCAGCAAAGAGAGAAAACAACTAATTTCCCGAATAAAAACCTGTCAAATCGACAGGTTTTTATTTTTTTTGTAAAATTCTATGTACAAATATATTTTTTTATGTTATAATATATTGTCTATAACTATGTTTACTTAAAAAATTCGCGCGGAGACGAAGATGGATTACAAGAAGAACAGAAGAAATTTTGACAAGAATTCACGTGGGCATCGCCCTCGTGAATATAAAGAAGAGTATGCGCAAAGCACGGAGCGTGAGCTCGATGAGAATGTGATAGTTGGCAGAAATGCTGTCAGGGAATTACTTTCTAGCGGCCGTGATATTGAAAAGCTTTATATTACCTCCTCGGAGAGAGAGGGCTCTATAAATCAGCTGATCGGCATTGCGTCTGAGAGAGGTATTCCGATTACGGAGTGTGATCGCACCCGTCTTGATACTATCGCATGTGGCACAAGGCATCAGGGAATTATAGCTATTGCGGCGGAGCGCAACTATTCCACAATAGAGGATATTATCTCCTATGCCGCCGAGAGAGGTGAATCGCCGTTTGTTGTTATTTGCGACGGTATTGAAGATCCTCACAATCTCGGAGCTATTATAAGGAGTGCCGAGTGCTCCGGAGTGCACGGGGTTATCATACCCAAGAGGAGAGCAGTCGGACTTACCGCTACTGTATCCAAATCGTCCGCAGGTGCGCTTGAGCATATGAGAATTGCCAAGGTAACAAATCTGTCGTCTACAATAGACATTCTCAAGGAGCGCGGATTTTGGATATACGGAGCCGATATGGATGGCTCTACTTACTATAAAACGGATATGAAGGGGGCTTCTGCCATAGTTCTTGGAAGCGAGGGCTCCGGAATATCAAGACTTGTAAAGGAAAAATGCGATTTTATCGTATCAATTCCTCTTTACGGACAGATTAATTCTATGAACGTTTCTTGCGCTGCAGCTATAATTTTTGCAGAGGTTGCGAAGCAAAGACATAACGGGGAGGTGTAATTTTGGAAAACAAAGAAGAATTTGTAAAGGGAACAGGCGCACAGGATATCAATTCCGAAGAGACAAAGACGTCTCTTGAATTTGAGATTGCAGAGGCGGAGACTCCCGATGTTCATATTTCCACGGACATCTCGCCTGAGATTGACGTAGCAGCAGAGCCTGTCAAGGAAAATGAAGATAAAAATGGAATAGAATTTCCCAAGGAGGAATTTAGTATTCCCTCCGATTTTGATCCTGAGGACGGCGAAATTGACTTCTCGGGGTACGATGATGACACAATAGTAGAGCCGCTTGCTCATATAAGACAGACGTATATGCCTCGTTTTACAGATGTGAGCGATACATATCGTATGCAGGATGATCCGAGACCTCGTCCGGATGCACCCAAGCAGGCGCTTACCGTAGTGGAGAAAAACGTCGACGAGATAGATGAGGACAACGACCACGAGGCTACTACTGAAAGAGTAGAGAATGATGGAATTGAAAAGGTGATAGTTACCTCGTCTGCTTCAGGTTCGAGTGAGCCTGTCGATGAGAGCATTACCGTTCTTAAGTTCTCAACACCCGTAGAATCGGAGATTCAGGATGCGTTTGCAATCGCTCCCGAGATTCCGAAATTCGAGTTCAATCCTGAGCCTGCTGTTGAAGAGGTAGAGGAGGAAGAGGTTGTCGAGGTCGTCGAGGAGGTTGAAGAGCCTGTGCTTGATATCCCCGATCCCGATGCTACTTATAAGGTAGTTAACTTTGTTAACGATCCCAACGGATACGAGGACGAGGAGCCTCTCGGATCATCAGAACCGCTTGAGAATGCATCTAAATCTCCCAATGCGGAATTCGTATCTCCGATTCAGAGAGATTCGATAAAGGATAGATTCCTCGACTCTCTTATGTCTGTCAGAGTGAGATTGATAGCGGCAGCCGTTCTGCTTGTTACACTCATAGGCGTCGACATCTTCTCATATAGCGGAGTAGACGTTTTTGTAAATCTCGGACTTGGCGGAATTCCATCCGCAAAGCCTTTTGTGGATCTTATGTTTGCCGCTTGTATGTTCTTACTTGCTATTCCCGAGGTTATCAGAGGAATGAAGAGCTTGTTCAAGGGCAAGTGCATACCCGAGCTGTTTATAGTAATTTCGTTGCTTCTCATTATCGCTAATGACGTGGTTCTTATAGTAAATAACATAAGCAATTGCATAACCTCAGGTGTTCTTTACGGAGTGATTTGTCTTTGTGCTATATTGGCATCCTACATTCGCGCTCAGGCTAATTTCTCAGGCTTTAAGATCGTTTCGAGAAACGTTGCAAAGAATGTTATTGACAGAAGACTTACAAGAGAGCTTCGCCGCGAAAATATAGCACTTGACGGAGCCGTTGATGAATATAATTCTGTTACATCGAGAATGTTCCGTACGGCATTCGTATCCGGTTTCTTCAAGAGAAGTGCCGACTCGTGTGAAAATCACGCCAACGTTCTTACCATACTTTGTATAAGCAGCGGTATTTCTATAGTTACAGGCTTTGTAACCTTGATGATTAATGATTTTTCGTTTGTATACGGACTTCAGGCACTTACTACCGTATTTCTTCTTTCCGTTCCGGCTGTATCCGTTCTTGCACATAAGGTTCCTTATAAGCACGCGGCAAAGGCGGCAGAACGTGAGGACGGTGCGTTTGTAGGCGAGAATTCCATATACGAGGGCGCTGATATAAACGTATTTACTTATGATGATACGGAAATATTCGGAACAGAGGACGTTACTCTCAGAAAGGTTCATCTGTACGGCAAGGTATACAACACACCTAAGGCTATGAAGCAGATGTATTCCTTGTTCTCTGTCGTCGGCGGACCTCTTGATTATGTATTCTCATCAGCACTCGATCGCAAGTGTCCTGCGGCTACGGATATTGTCATCGAGGATGACGGTATCAGCGGCATTTCCGAAGGACATCAGGTGTTTGCAGGTACAGAGGAATATATGCGCCGTCACGGAATAGCCATCCCCGAGGATGATTACAGAACAAATACATCTCCCGGAGATTCAACTAAGGTTATGTACGGAGCAGAGGACGGAGAGGTGTACGTTAAGTTCTTCATCAGATATTCATTCTCTGAAGAATTTACTATGCTTCTGCCCGACCTTAAGGCAAAGGAAATCACACCTCTTATCTACACAAGAGATCCTAACATAACCGGCGAGCTCGTTAAGGTGCTTACCTTGGGCGAGGATATAATCCGAGTTATGAAGAAGTACGTTCCTCGTACAGTTGAGGAAAAAACATATAGGCATATTGATTCCGGAATTGTGACTCACGGAGATAAGAATAATGCAATAAATATGGTTCTTATTGCAAAGAAGTACGTATCTCTTCAGTCATCACTTGCTCTTATTGAGCTTATCATTTCTATCGTCGGAGCAGTGCTCGCAGTATGCGTATCTATCGGTGAGGCGTCTGTGCCTACATCGTTGCTTGCGATATGGCAGATAGTTTGGTGCATACTTTTAACGTTGAGAAGCAAGTTCGTGCTTGATAGAGTAAAGCCGGAAATCATTGATGAAGAAAGTTATTAAACTTTATTCTGCCACAATATATTTCCACGGAAGAGGGCTTTTTAGCCCTTTTCTGTTGAGTTGAAAAGAAAAAGGATTTTATCATGTCGATGAAAAAAGAAGTACCCAATATATCATCCGTACTGAAGTCGGTGAACAAGCCGGGCAGATATATAGGCGGTGAATATAACAGGGTAATTAAAGATAAAGATGCAGTTAAGTGCAGATTTGCATTCTGCTTTCCGGACACATACGAGATTGGTATGTCAAATCTCGGAGTCAGAATTCTTTACGATGTTCTAAATAGAGATGATGACGTATGGTGCGAGAGAGCTTACGCTCCTGCCGAGGATATGAAGCAAAAGATGGAGGAATACTCTATTCCTATCACGGCAGTTGAGAGCGGCGATCCTCTTTCAGCGTTTGATATGGTTGCGTTTTCTCTGCAGTATGAGCTGTGTTATACTACGGCTTTGCAGGTTATTAAGCTTGCAGGATTCCCCTTAAGAGCGGCAGACAGAGATGAGGATACCCCTATCATAATAGGCGGCGGTCCGTGTGTCTACAATTCTGAGCCCGTCGCACCCTTCTTCGACCTTATAAACATAGGCGAGGGTGAGGAGGTGCTGCTTGAAATTTGCCATCTTTATAATAAGATGAAGGATGAAGGCACGTATACACGCTCGACATTCCTTCGTGAGGCATCTCACATAGAGGGGGTGTATATTCCGTCGCTTTATGAGGTGCTTTACAATGATGACGGAACAATTAAGGAGTACAGACCTCTTTACGATGATGTTCCGACTAAGATAAGAAAACGTATTGTAGAGGACATTGATAAGGCTCCGTATCCGGATAAGCTTATTATGCCATACATCGAAACGGTGCATGACCGCATAGTGCTTGAGGTATACAGAGGATGTATTAGAGGATGTAGATTCTGCCAGGCAGGTATGGTTTACAGACCTATCAGAGAGAAATCTCCGGAGACACTCTGCAGAGATGCCAAGTGCCTTTATGAAAACACGGGATATGACGAGATTTCCTTGATCTCATTGTCAATAAGCGATTATTCGCAGTTGAGAGAGCTCACCGACGGACTTCTCTCATGGACAGATAATGCTCATGTCAGCTTGTCACTCCCATCGTTGCGTATCGATAGCTTTTCAGAGGAGCTTATGAAGAAGATTTCCTCAGTAAGAACTGGAGGACTCACCTTTGCTCCCGAGGCAGGAACACAACGCTTGAGAGACGTTATTAATAAGAACGTTACAGAGGAGGATCTGATGCGTGCAGTTGACATTGCATTCCGAGGAGGAAAGAGCAGTGTTAAGCTGTACTTTATGGACGGACTCCCGACTGAAACATTTGAGGACATCGAAGGAATTGCCGATCTTGCGGAAAAAGTAGTTAAAGCTTATTATCAATTACCAAAGTCCGATAGACCTCGTGGCGTCAGCGTTACGATAAGTGTATCTTGCTTTGTTCCCAAGCCTTTTACACCATTCCAGTGGGAAAAGCAGGATTCATTCCATACACTTATAGAGAAGCAAGAACACCTTAAAAAGCATATAACAGACAAGAAAATAAGATATACTTATCATGATGCCAAGGTTTCGTTCGTCGAGGCAGTATTGGCACGTGGCGACCGCAGACTTGCTCCGGCTATAGAGCTTTTGGTAGAAGAGGGGGCTATGTTTGATGCATGGGATGAATATTTCGACTATGATAAATGGATGTCTGCATTTGAGCGTACAGGCGTTGATCCTTCCTTCTACACTACACGCGGTTTTGGAATAGACGAGGTTCTTCCGTGGGATATGATAGACTGCGGCGTTACAAAGGAATTCCTGCTTCGTGAGAGAAACAAGGCATATGAGGGCAAAACCACGCCTTCTTGTGCTGAGCATTGTAACGGTTGCGGAGCAAATAAGCTTGGAGGTAAGAACAGATGGTGCAATTAACCCCACAGCATCCTTACGTCACCCTACGTGTGAAGTTTAAGAAAGTCGGCAGCCTGCAGTATATCAGCCACCTTGATCTTGTACGTACCATGCATAAGATAATCGTTCGTTCAAAGCTTCCGCTCTGGTATACCGAGGGCTTTAATCCAAAGCCGAAGATGATTTTTGCCGCGCCTCTTTCGATAGGCACGGAGAGTATGTGCGAATTTATGGACGTAAGGCTTATTGATGATCCTGACAGCGAAAAGATAAAGGCATTGCTCAATGCTAATATGACAGATGAAATGCAGGTAATTGATGCGTATTATACGGAATCCAAGATGACGGATCTTAAATGGCTTGCATATTCTATTGATATAACTACCGATAATGCATCAGAGAGCCTCTCGGAGAAGTGCCGTAGTTATCTTCTCCAACCAACCGTTATGGTGGAGAAAAAGGCTAAACCGAGGGAAGAAGCCAAGACGGTTGACATCCGTCCTATGATAAAGAGTGTTAAGGCATCGTTTGACAACGGGGTAGTGCATATTGAAACTGTGCTTTCCGCGGATGCATCTGCATTTTTGAATCCCGAATACGTCATCAAGGCGCTGAGGTCGGGATGCGGAATTTTGTCAAATCCCGATCTTACCAAAGAGTATTACTCTATTATGCGTATAGAGGCATATAGAGAGGATATGACGGAATTCAGATAATCAAAAAATAGCTTCTATACTTAAAGTATAAAGCCGTCTTAATTGCTTGATGTGCGATGTAAGGCGGCTTTTTGCTATACTGAATTCGTCTGAGGAATGATTATTTGCCGCGGATTTTATGTCATATATGCAGGCTTCTAACTCACGTATTTCATCATCATCTACCATAAGGCATAGATGCGGTTTGATTTTTTCATAGGCATCACCGAGTTTTTTCGCATATTGTACGGCCTCCTGCGTATTGCCGTCGCACTCTTTTGCGAGTATGACCTCAATGCTTTCGAGTGAGGCGTCTATCAGCTTTGTTCCTACCACAGTGAATGATATTGAAATGATTAAAATGCCAACCGAAATTATAATACTTTTCATACATTCTCTTCCTTAATAATTATATATACGGAATTATCCTTGTCTACGGTCATAAGGAAAATATCACCCAATGACAGATTTCTTGAATTTATCTCTCTCATTACCCACTCCCTGTCAAGTCCCGTTTCTTTCAGTGCGGCATCATTGATTTTTGTATCTATTATTACAGCCTCTGCGGGTGCATTCTGTTTTGTGAGCAGAGAAATTTTTCCGTTTTGCTCGAGTATTCCGTACTCAACGTCACGTATATTTCCTATTCCTTGTATACGCATTTCTGTCAGTAGCTCATTAATTGATATTCTGTTATCTCTTAGTACTCCTTGCCGCAGCATTCCTTTGTATATTACGTATGTTGGAGTCCCCTCTATTATCTTTTTTAATGTGGCAGACTTGTTTTTTGCTAATGATATAATTACCTCCAGAGCTGCAATGAATAATATAGGAATTACAGATGGGATAAGGGAAAAGCTTGTGTCACTTATAGGAATTGCCGCCAATTCCGAAATAAGAAGCGCAGATACCAATTCGTTAACTTCAAGCTCTCCGATTTGTCTTTTTCCCATTATTTTCATCACAATATTGAGGATAATATATATGAAAATTGTTCTTATCAGTATAGAAATCACTATTTAATCCTCCTATTTTTAGTTATTTTGTTCAAATGAAAAAATAATACAAAAAAACTTTAAAAAAATTGAAAAAAGGTATTGACAAAAAAAGAAAGTTGTAGTATAATAAACGAGCGTATAAAACGAGGACAGCCTCATAAGTACGCAAAAATTGCTCATTGAAAATTGAACAACATGAAATTTCGAGCACTGAAAAGTGCAGAGATCTCGTTAAAACACTTTGAAAGAAAAATAACTCAAAAAGTAAAAAAGATAGCTAGTAAAAAGCTCTAAGAAGAT
>JAZNHE010000098.1:0-4191 GCA_045576795.1 Eubacteriales bacterium
GGTGTTTCAGAGGATATAAGACCGTTATCACTTTCTTCCTTCAGTCTGATATTCTTCACCGATACATCAAGATTGCGGAGAATGCCGTTCTTTTCTTTGTTGGATATTACGGTAAGCGGATGCTTGCTGCCCGACCAAAGAAAATCTATGAATTCGGCAATTTTTTCATCACGACCCTCGAAGATGCGGCCTAAATCGTAGGCGCTCTTGCGAATGATGTTCTTGAGATAAAGGCATTTGTTATTTCCGCCTATTTCAACAAGGCGTTCTTTGTAATAAGTATAAATACCTTTTCCCATGGCTATCTCCTGTCTTTAAAATATCTACTTCAATAAGTATACCACACCCGTGTGAAAAAATCAACCGAAAATACGCAAAAAAATACAATATTTTGCTAAGAATTTTTTGTATTACAGACAAGCATAAGAGGACACATAAATCGTCAATTTCCGGCTATTGTACAAAAGGCACAAAAAATACGCGTAAAATTTGCCACATTTACAAGTTGATTTTTCACACTTAAAATGTTATAATTGTGTTGATCTAATATATATAAGTATATTTTAAGGAGAAAAAATATGAAAATGTCTAAAAGAATTTTCATCGTTGTGCTCATGCTTGCTCTCGTTGTATCGGGTCTCGCATTCGCTTCTTCGGCTGCCGTTGAAGTAACTGTAGACAATTACGATGCAGTGCTCGAGTATTATGAGTGCCCCGTTTTACTCAATTATGACTTCAGTGATCCTGATACTCAGTATTCCGATGCGCTGATTGTTTACGAGGCGCAGAAGAAGACTGCCAGCAGCCTTGAGCATTTCATAGTTACTGATGCAGATGCTCCCGGCGGTAAGTATCTCAATCTTGCGGTATCTCCCGCAATTCCTTCCGGATCTGATAACGTATATCTTAACTGGAACGTTAGTGACGATATCGGTGAGGTGGAGTCATTCTTCCTTAACGCTACCGTATCCGGCACTAAGCTTGCATCCGGTACATTCAAGTACAATCCCGTTGTTCAGATCGTTGTTGATAATAACGTAGCTGATCCCGCTGATGCTCAGACCATTCATGAGAAGGGTACTGTAATCGCGACTATCGACTTCCGCGGTGGTGCTTTATCTTATCTTAGCGTTGATAGCGAGGGCAATCAGGTAATGAAGTCTGTTGACAAGACTGAATTTACCGTTTCCGCAAATTCATGGTACGAAATAGTTCTTGCATATAACGGTGAGACCGGTGCATGCACCATTTCTCTTACTGACGTAGCTGATCCCAACAATTCTGTTGAGGTTCTCGACGCGTGCGCTCCTTACGAAGCTCTTAAGAGCATAAGATTGGGAGTTCAGGGTACATATAAGGGCTATCAGTCGGGTGGTAACGTAGTTAAGATATCTAATCTTAGCATAGCACAGGGTAGCTTCATTCGTGATATAGCAAACAGCCAGACCGATATTGAGAACAGACTTTTAGGCGCACTCTCCCTCTATGAGGCATCAGATTCCGAGGAATTCAAGATTGACGTGCTCAAAGTAATAGATAAGGTATTCGGTTATGGATTTGTTACCGAGAACAGTGAGTTGATCTCCAAGATCGATTCAATAGCTGATGAGAGACTTTCTCTCTACTCGGCAAAGCTTGCTGCGGCTGTTGCTGCACATGCAGAGCTTAATGATTACTATTCCAAGAGAGCAAATGTTGATGAGCACATCATATTTGCAAACTCACTTAAGACCAGCGATTTATCCTCACTTACAGAGGAGGAGCAGGCAACCGTACTTGCTAACATCGACTTCATTCTTGATGTTGATGCAGAGCTTGTAGCAAGAGAGGCTGACTCCGAGGCCTTCATTTCCGCAATGGCGGGCTTTGAGGACGTAGCATATAGCAACGATTATGCCTCGCTTAAGAGCTATTATGAAGCTGTTAAGGATCTTTCTCCCGACGCTACTTATGAAGGCGTTTCGGAGTATTACGGATATCTCGATTTCCTGATTGAGAGTGTAGAGGATATGGAATCCCGTGCGGAGACTTTCATTTCCGCAGTTGAAATCGCTTCTAATTCACGTGTTGACTTCGTTACAAGATATGAAAACTATCTCATAGCTAAGGAAGACGTATTTGATAACGAGACTTACCCCGGTATTACCGAGGCTCTCGCAGCCTATAACACATCTGTTGCTCCTTATATGGAACAGCATTACACCCTTGCAAACAACTTTATAACTTATGTTGCAAAGGCTGATTACTCCATCTACATTTCAGCAAAGCAGGAGAACCTTGACCTTGCTGCTCAGTACAAGGACATCTGTCATTCCGAGTTCCCCGGCGTTGCAGAGGCAAAGGTGCTTTACGATGAAATATTGGCATATATAGCAGAACAGAAGGTTAAGGCAAACGCATATATATCTGCGGTAAATGCACTTGACGGTCTTACCGGTGACGCGCTTAAAGCGGGTATCGAAAGAGCACAGGAGCTTCAGAAGGACGGTAACGTTCTCGGCGTTGATGGCGTAAATGAGGCTAACATTAAGCTCAACAAGATCGTTTCCGAAATGGAGCTTTATTACAGATACTGCGAGCATTTCATTTCACTTGTTAACTCTATCAGCAATGTAACAGTTGCTGCGGAAAAGTACAATCTTCTCCTTGAGGCAAAGGCGGCAGAGCCTTATGCAGATTCCAAGTATCCCGGTGTTGCAGAGTCCTCCGAGACACTTAGAAAGGCTATTAACGCATTCAACATTCAGGTTGATTTTGTTAATGCATCCTTTGAGCAGGCTTCCGAGGCTGCAGTTACCCTTTCCGGAGCAGGCAAGACCGCAAACACAGTTTCCGGTCATGTTATTGCTATCGTAAAGAAGATTTTCGACGAAGAATAATTTGAAATAAAAAACGGCGAGAGCATAGTCTCTCGCCGCTTTTTTTATTTATAACTGAAACATTTTCATTCTCACCTTTTTTTGAGAAACAAAAAAATATCTTTTCATATTATATAGTATATATTATATGATGATATCGCGGTATCTACCGCCTGAGGTGTTTATGGAAGAAAAGCCGTTTTTTACTTTTGCACAAATAGGTTGTGTTTTAAATAAGATTTCGGTTTGTTTGCTTGGTGTGGGCGTGTTTTCTTTGGATAGGATATGCAGTGTTTCTCTTCGTGAGGTGAGAGATGAGCTGTCCTCGGCACTGTTGCCGTTTTCGAAGAATGCCGACGTTAAAGCAAATGAAATTCTTGATTATGTGTTAAAATTAAGAGATGTATTGCGCGAGGATGCAGAATCTATATTTCTATCCGATCCCTCCGCACATAGCACGGAAGAGATAATGGTATGCTATCCTGGCTTTTTCGCTATGTTTTGCCATCGTATCGCTTCTGCTATATATAGGGCAGACGCTCCGATTTTGGCAAGGATGATAAGCGAATATGCACATATGCTTACGGGAATTGACATTCATCCGGGAGCCGTAATAGGCAGGGGCTTTGCCATAGATCACGGAACCGGAATAGTAATTGGGGAGAGCGCATACATAGGCAACAACGTGAGATTATATCACGGAGTTACTCTCGGCGCATTGAGCTTTCCGACCGACAGTAACGGTAAAATATTGAGGGGTGTCAAGCGACACCCCTCAGTAATGGATAATTGTACTATATACGCAGGAGCCACAATCCTCGGTGGTGATACCGTTATAGGAGAGGGCAGTGTGATCGGCGCCGGATGTTATGTGGACTGTTCATTGCCACCCGGAACAAAATATCTCAATCCTCTATCTTTCCGGCATCGGGATATTTTCCCGTGAGCTTGAAGCCATCTATTTCGCCCTTACACATAGCATTGAATATGCGGTGCTTAACACCCTTGTTGCCTCGCTCAAGCTCTGTAAGTAGGTTTTTCATATTTTCACGCTCCGTCGCATGATCCTCGGGACAGGGAGATACCATTATCGGCAAGGTGCGCTTTCTGGCAAAGTACGTTACGTCCTTCTCGGTTGCGTAGAGTAACGGGCGTATCAGTGTAAGCTTTCTGTTTGACAGATAGGACTTTGGAGAAAAGCATCCGAGTCTGCCTTCAAAAAACAGATTCATCATAAGTGTTTCAACGGCATCGTCGTAATGATGCCCGAGAGCAACCTTGTTGCAGCTCGCTTCCTGCGCTGCTGCGTGAAGCGCTCCGCGGAAGTCGGAGG